>CAMOUV010000062.1 GCA_946626695.1 uncultured Blautia sp. | reverse complement strand
GCCCAGGCCAAGGTGACCAACCTCACCAACGAACTGCTGCAGAAGAATGCAGAGGCTCTTCATCAGGCATCCGTGGAGACCGCCAAGGAATCCGAGCGCGGAGTCGTTGATATCGAGACCCTGAAGAAAACCAATGCAGATCTGATCCAGACCCTGGACGATGTACTGAAGATCCAGGCGGAAGGCAAGGCCAAGAGAAAAGCCGCCGAGGCAGAGATGGCACGGATGGAACAGGATCTGAAGAAAAAACTGCTGGAGATCCAGCACTGATACACGTACCAATGGGGGGACTGCACAGCGGCCCCCCTTGTATCTTTTCTGCCGGCTGCAGAAGCAGCACGGCAGCAGACAAGCGGAGGAATTGATTTGTACAGAGACCATACACGAAAGATCCGGATCGGGGACCGCGTGATCGGCGGCGGCAGTCCGGTGCTGATTCAGTCCATGACCAACACGAAAACCGAGGACAGCGAGGCGACCGTCCGGCAGATCCTTGCCCTGGAAAAAGCGGGCTGCGAGATCATACGCTGCGCCGTACCCACCATGGAAGCAGCGGTTTCCCTGGGGGAGATCAAAAAGCAGATCCATATCCCGCTGGTGGCGGACATTCATTTTGATTACCGTCTGGCCATTGCCGCCATCGAAAACGGAGCGGACAAGATCCGCATCAATCCGGGCAACATCGGAAGCCGGGACCGGATCCGGGCTGTGGTGGATGCAGCGAAAGAGCGGAATGTTCCGATCCGTGTGGGCGTCAACAGCGGCTCCCTGGAAAAGGAGCTGGTGGAAAAGTACCACGGCGTGACGGCGGAGGGTCTGGCGGAAAGTGCCATGGACAAAGTGCATATTATCGAAGAGCTGGGCTATGAGAACCTGGTGATCAGTATCAAATCCTCCAATGTACCGGTCTGTGCGGAGGCCCACCGGCTCATCGCGGAGCAGACCGATTATCCCCTGCATGTGGGGATCACCGAAGCCGGCACCCTCTGGTCTGGGAATATCAAATCCGCTGTCGGCCTGGGGCTGATCCTGGGACAGGGGATCGGCGACACCGTCCGGGTCTCCCTGACCGGGGATCCTCTGGAGGAGGTGCGGAGCGCGAAGATGATCCTTCGCACGCTGGGCCTGCGGAAGGGCGGCATCGAGGTGGTTTCCTGTCCTACCTGCGGGCGGACCCAGATCGACCTGATCGGACTGGCAAACCGGGTGGAACAGATGGTGGAGGATATTCCGCTGGATATCAAGGTGGCCGTGATGGGGTGCGTGGTAAACGGCCCCGGTGAAGCAAAGGAAGCCGATATCGGCATCGCCGGCGGCGTGGGCTGCGGACTGCTCATCAAAGGCGGAGAGATCCTCCGGAAGGTACCGGAGGACGAACTTCTCCCCGTTCTCCGGCAGGAACTCCTCCAGATGGCAGAAGAAAAAAAGCAGAAATGAACAGAAGGCACGGTTTCTCATGAATAAATCTTTTTTTGAAGTTTTTCCGTCGATCCGCGTGGATAAAGATCTGCATGCCCTGCTGGAGGATGCGGTGATCAGCCGCGTCACCAGCAACCGGGAACGGACCCGGGTGCGTGTGTATCTGGAGAGCGAACGATGGATCCATAAAAAGCATATCTATGAGCTGGAAAAACGGATCGCCAGACAATGCTTTGCCGGGCTTCCGGTGGAGGTGAAGGTGATCGAACGGTTTCATCTTTCCTCCCAGTATACGGCTGAAAATTTCTTCGATATTTACAAAGAAAGCATGGAGCTGGAGCTTTCGAAAGCCAGCATGGTGGAATGCAATCTGTTTACCGGCGCAAAGCCGGTTTTTCCCGACAAAGATACCTTGACCCTGGAGATTCCGGATACGATCCTGGCCAGAGAGAAGGGACACCAGCTGGAGGAATACCTGCATAAGGTGTTCTGTGAACGCTGCGGACTGGATCTGAAGCTTACCCTGGAGCTGACGGAACCGAAGGAGAGTAAGCAGAGACAGAACGACGAGCTGCGGATCGAAGAAGAGGTAGCCTCCATCTCCCGGGGCAGCCGCGGAGCAGAGAGTCCGGAGGAAGCGTCCCCCGAAGCCTCTTCTCCGGCAGAGAAAAACGAAAAACAGAATCCATCCTCCGCAAAAGAAGAGAAGACCCAGAAGGAGGCTGCGTCGGATCCGCGTCCGGTGCAGAACCGGAGGGAGCTTCCTCCGGATGTGATCTATGGAAAGGATTTCGAGGGCGATCTGACCGAGCTTTCCGCCATCACCGATGTGATGGGAGAGGTGATGGTACGGGGACAGGTAATGGATGTGGACACCCGTTCCATCAAAAACGAGAAGACCATTCTGATTTTTTCCATCACGGACTTTACGGATTCCATCGTGGTCAAGCTCTTCCTGCCCAATGAGCATCTGGATCAGGTTCTGGAAGGCGTGAAGAAAAAAGCCTTCCTGAAGATCTGGGGCCGTACCATGATCGACCGGTATGACGGAGAGCTGACCATCGGCAATATCCTTGGCATGAAAAAGATCAAGGATTTTACCTCGACCCGGATGGACCACAGCCCCCAGAAAAGGGTGGAGCTGCACTGCCACACCAAAATGAGCGACATGGACGGGGTTACGGATGCGAAGGCCCTGGTAAAACGGGCTTACGAATGGGGCCACAAGGCCATCGCCATCACGGATCACGGGGTGGTGCAGGCCTTCCCGGAAGCCAATCATTGCTTCGATGCCTGGGGAGGCTGCGTTCCGAAGGACTCGGATTTCAAGGTCCTGTACGGGATGGAAGCCTATCTGGTGGACGACCTGAAGGGGATGGTGACCAACAGCAAGGGGCAGGATTTCGATTCCCCCTTCGTTGTCTTCGATATCGAGACCACCGGTTTTTCGCCTTTGAGCTGCAAGATCATCGAGATCGGCGCGGCCCGGGTGGAGCACGGTGTGATCGTGGACCGGTTTTCCCAGTTTGTCAATCCCGAGGTGCCGATTCCCTTCCGGATCGAGCAGCTGACCAGCATCAACGATTCCATGGTACAGGATGCTCCGACCATCGAGACCGTCCTCCCGCAGTTCCTGGAATTCTGCAAGGGGGCTGTGATGGTGGCCCATAATGCGGACTTTGACATGAGCTTTATCATGGAGAACTGCCGCAGGCTGGGACTGCCGGATGAATTTACCTATGTGGACACCGTGGGTATGGCCCGTTTTCTGCTGCCGGCATTGAACCGGTTCAAGCTGGACACCGTGGCCAAGGCTGTGGGCGTAAAACTGCAGAACCATCACCGGGCCGTGGATGACGCGGCCTGTACGGCGGATATTTTTGTCAGCTTCATCAAGATGCTTGCCGACAGGGATATCTTTGACCTGGATACCCTGAACGAGAAGGGGGCGGTCTCTCCGGATACGATCCGGAAGCTGCCGACCTATCATGCCATCATTTTCATGCAGAATGAGACCGGGCGGATCAACCTGTACAAGCTGGTGAGCAAGTCTCATCTCAAATATTACAACCGGCATCCCCGGGTCCCCAAAAGCGAGTTCCTTCGGCACCGGGAGGGTCTCCTGATCGGCAGCGCCTGTGAGGCGGGCGAACTGTATCAGGCTCTTCTGCGCAGCGCACCTGATACCGAGATCGCCAGGATCGTTTCCTTCTATGATTATCTGGAGATCCAGCCGCTGGGCAACAACGAGTTCATGATCCGGGATGAAAAGAACGATACGGTGAATTCCAAAGAGGATCTGATTGAGCTGAACAAGAAGATCGTGAAGCTGGGAGAACAGTTCAATAAACCGGTGGCGGCCACCTGCGATGTGCATTTTATGGATCCGCAGGATGAGATTTACCGGCGCATCATCATGGCCGGGTCGGGCTTTTCCGATGCGGATCAGCAGGCGCCTCTGTATCTTCGCACCACGGAGGAAATGCTGGAGGAATTTTCCTATCTGGGGAATGAAAAGGCGGAAGAGGTGGTCATCACCAATCCCAACAAGATTGCCGACATGATCGAAAAAATGTCCCCGATCCACCCGGATAAATATCCCCCGGTCATCGAAAATTCGGACCAGGATCTCCGGGACATCTGCTACAAAAAAGCCCATGAGATCTACGGCGATCCGCTGCCGGAGATTGTGGAGCAGCGGCTCTCGAAGGAGCTGCATTCCATCATCTCCAACGGCTACGCGGTCATGTATATCATCGCCCAGAAGCTGGTATGGAAATCCAACGAGGACGGATATCTGGTGGGATCCAGAGGTTCGGTGGGCTCTTCCTTTGCCGCCACCATGTCCGGGATCACCGAGGTAAACCCCCTGCCGCCGCATTACGTCTGTCCGGAATGCAAATTCAGCGATTTTGATTCCGATATCGTGAAACAGTATTCCGATAAGGTGGGCTGCGACATGCCCGACCGGGTCTGCCCGAAATGCGGGGCAAAGCTGAAGAAAAACGGCTTCAACATTCCCTTCGAAACCTTCCTGGGCTTCAAGGGAGACAAGGAGCCGGACATCGACCTGAATTTCTCCGGAGAGTATCAGGCGAATGCCCACAAATATACCGAGGTGATCTTCGGGGAGGGTCATACCTTCAAGGCCGGCACCATCGGCACCCTGGCGGAAAAAACCGCCTACGGGTATGTGAAAAATTATTTTGAAGAGCGGGGCCAGCACAAGCGCTACTGCGAGATCAACCGGATCGTTCAGGGCTGCACGGGCATCCGCAGGACCACGGGACAGCATCCCGGCGGGATCGTGGTGCTTCCCCATGGGGAGGAGATCGAAAAATTCACCCCGGTCCAGCATCCGGCCAACGATATGACCTCCGACATCATCACCACCCATTTTGACTATCACTCCATCGACGGCAATCTGCTGAAGCTGGATATCCTGGGACACGACGATCCAACGATGATCCGTATGCTGGAGGACCTGACCGGGACCGACGCCAAGGATGTGCCGCTGGATGACAAGGGAGTCATGTCGTTGTTTTCCTCCACGGAGGCTCTGAAGATCCGGCCGGAGGATATCGGCGGCTGTCCGCTGGGCTGTCTGGGCGTGCCGGAATTCGGAACGGACTTCGTCATCGGGATGGTCCAGGAAGCAAAACCGACCTGCTTTTCCGACCTGATCCGGATTTCGGGGCTCTCCCACGGGACCAATGTCTGGCTCGGAAACGCACAGAAGCTGATCAGCGACGGGCTCGCCACCATTTCCACCGCCATCTGTACCCGTGACGATATCATGGGCTATCTGATTTCCATGGGGGTGGAGAGCAGCCAGGCCTTTACCATCATGGAGAGCGTCCGGAAGGGCAAGGGCCTCCGGCCGGAATGGGAAGAGATCATGAAAGAAAACCATGTGCCGGACTGGTACATCTGGTCCTGCAAACAGATCTCGTATATGTTCCCCAAGGCCCACGCGGCGGCTTACGTCATGATGGCGTACCGGATCGCATGGTACAAGGTGTACATGCCTTTGGCTTACTATGCGGCTTTCTTCAGCATCCGGGCGACTTCCTTCTCCTATGAACTGATGTGCATGGGGAAGGAACGGTTGGAATATTATATGGAAGAAATCCGGAAAAAAGGGGACGCTGCCACCAAAAAGGAGCAGGATACCCTGAAGGATATGAAGATCGTGCAGGAAATGTATGCAAGAGGCTACGGCTTTGTCCCGATCGACCTGTATAAAGCCAGGGCGCACCGGTTCCAGATCGTGGACGGAAAACTGATGCCGGCCCTGGATACCATTGAAGGTCTGGGAGACAAGGCGGCTGACGCCGTGGAGGAGGCCGCAAAAGAAGGAAAATTTCTTTCCCGGGATGATTTCCGGGACCGTACCAAGGTGAGCAAAACCGTGATCGATCTGATGAACGATCTGCATTTGTTTGGAGATATTCCCCAGTCCAACCAGATGTCCCTGTGGGATCTGGCATAACCCGAACACAGAGAGCAGGAGGAAGACACCGATGACAAAAGAAGAGATCCGCTATCTGGAGAGGCTGTCCGAGCTGTATCCGAGCATCGCAAAAGCATCGACGGAGATCATCAATCTGCAGTCGATCATGAATCTTCCCAAGGGAACCGAGCATTTCCTTTCGGATATCCATGGGGAGTACGAGGCTTTTTCACATGTGCTGCGGAACGGCTCCGGAGCCGTGCGCAAAAAGGTGGACGATGTGTTCGGACACACCCTCAGCAACAGCGACAAGCGTTCCCTGGCTACCCTGATCTATTATCCCAGAAAGAAGATCGAGCTGGTGAAACGGACCGAGGAGGATATGGAAAACTGGTACAAGATCACTCTGTACCGGCTGATCGAGGTCTGCAAGACCACGGCTTCCAAGTACACCCGTTCCAAGGTCCGGAAAGCCCTTCCGGAGGAGTACGCCTACGTGATCGAGGAGCTGATCACGGAGAAGGCGGAGGTCCTGGACAAGGAAGCCTATTACGACTCCATAATCGACACCATCATTGATATCGGAGGCGCGGAGAGCTTTATCGTGGCCCTGGCGCGGCTGATCCAGCAGCTGGTCATCGATCACCTGCATATCCTGGGCGATATCTACGACCGGGGTCCCGGCCCCCACTTTATCATGGACCGGCTGATGAACTATCATTCGGTGGATATCCAGTGGGGGAACCATGATGTGGTGTGGATGGGAGCCGCCTGCGGGCAGCAGGCCTGTATCGCGACGGTCCTCCGGAACAGCATCCGGTACGGCAATCTGGATATTCTGGAGGATGGCTACGGAATCAACATGATGCCGCTGGCCACCCTGGCCATGAATGCTTACAAGGAGGATCCCTGCCATCTGTTCGAGCTGAAGGGGACTTCGGATTACAATACCCTGGAAAGAGAACTGTCCCGGAAAATGCATAAGGCTGTCACCATCATCCAGTTCAAGCTGGAGGAGAGTCTGATCCGGCGGCATCCGGAATACGGGATGGACCATCGCCTTCTTCTGAACCGGATCGATCCGGAAAAAGGCACCATCACCCTGGAAAACGGAAAGGAATATCCGCTTCTGGACACATGCTTCCCCACGGTGGACTGGAATGATCCCTGTGCTCTGACGCCGGAGGAACAGGATGTGATGGACCGGATGTCCTCCGCCTTCCGGAACTGTGAAAAGCTGCAGCGTCATATGCGGTTCCTGCTGGACAAAGGCGGCCTGTACCGGGTCTACAACGGAAATCTTCTGTTCCACGGCAGCGTGCCCCTGGAGGAGGACGGTTCCTTCCGGCAGGTGCAGGTGGGAGACCGGAAATACTGCGGGAAAGCGTTGTACGATGAACTGGAATCCTGCGTGCGCCGGGCCTTTTTCTCCCTGGACCGCGCGGAGATGGAGCAGGGCAAGGACATCCTGTGGTTCATCTGGGCTGCGCCCAATTCGCCGTTGTTCGGCAAGGACAAAATGACGACCTTTGAGCGGTATTTTATTGCGGACAAGGAAACCCATAAGGAGAAGAAGAACGCGTATTACCGGCTCCTGGAGGACCAGAGCGTGGCAGAGCGGATTCTGGCAGACTTCGGACTGACGGAGGAAACCAGCCATATCATCAACGGACATGTCCCGGTCCATCAGCTGGAGGGGGAAAGCCCGGTGAAATGCGGAGGAAAGGTTATTGTCATCGACGGAGGATTTTCGACACCCTACCACAGCGTGACGGGGATCGCCGGCTACACCCTCATCTATAATTCCTACGGGCTGACGCTCAGCGCCCACGAACCCTTCACGTCGGCGGAGGAAGCGGTGGCCGAAGAGAAGGACATCGTTTCCAACCGTGTGGCAGTCCGCTACGCAGGCCGCAGACTTCTGGTGGGAGACACGGATACGGGGGTCGCCCTGCGGGAAAGGATCGCGGAGCTCCGGCAGCTTCTGGATGCATACAGGAAGGGCATCATAAAAGAAAAATAAAAAAAACTTGTAATTGAAGGGATCTTGGGGCATAATAGTCTGCGTATCAGAGAAAGAATAGAAATAAGGAGAAAAAATATGGGTGGATTCTTTGGAGTAGCATCTAAATCCAGCTGCGTTCTGGATCTGTTTTTTGGCATCGATTATCACTCACATCTTGGAACCCGCAGAGGCGGCATGGCCGTATACGATCCGCAGAAAGGTTTTGACCGCGCGATCCATAATATCGAAAACTCTCCTTTCCGTACCAAATTTGAGCATGACGTGGCAGAGCTCGAAGGTACCAGCGGCATCGGCTGTATCTCGGACAACGAACCACAGCCCCTGCTGGCCCGGTCCCATCTGGGCAGCTTTGCCATCACGACAGTCGCCAAGATCAATAATATCGATGATCTGATCGCTTCCGAGCTGAAACGAGGGCATACCCATTTTCTGGAGATGAGCGGCGGCTCCATCAATCCGACGGAGATGGTCATCGCTCTGATCAATCAGAAGGAGACCTTCGAAGAAGGGATCCGCTATGCCCAGGAGCAGATCGACGGATCCTGCTCGATCCTGATCCTGACGCCGAAGGGACTGATCGCAGCCCGGGACCGGCTGGGACGGACTCCGGTGATCATCGGAAAAAAAGAAGACGCCTTCTGCGTCTCTTTTGAAAGCTTTGCCTATGTAAATGTCGGTTATGAGGATTATAAAGAACTGGGACCGGGAGAGATCGTACGGGTCACCCCCGAAGGCGTGGAAACGCTGAAGCAGCCCGGTGAAAAGATGCGCATCTGTTCGTTCCTGTGGGTGTATTACGGGTATCCTACGTCCACCTATGAGGGCGTCAATGTGGAGGACATGCGCTACGAATGCGGGAAGATCCTGGCGCAGCGTGACAAGGATCAGGTGAAGCCGGACCTGGTGGCCGGCGTTCCGGATTCCGGTACCGCCCATGCCATCGGCTATGCCAATGAATCCGGCGTGCCCTTTGCCAGACCCTTTATCAAATATACCCCGACCTGGCCCCGCTCCTTCATGCCGACCCATCAGAGCCAGCGGAACCTGATCGCCCGGATGAAGCTGATCCCGGTCCACAAGCTGATCAAGGGGAAGAGCCTTCTGATGATCGATGATTCCATCGTACGGGGCACCCAGCTGAGAGAAACCACGGAGTTTCTGTATCATAACGGGGCAAAGGAGGTTCATATCCGGCCTGCCTGCCCGCCCCTTCTTTTCGGATGCAAATATCTGAATTTCTCACGCTCCAAATCGGAGATGGATCTGATCACCCGGCGGATCATCGCCAGGAGAGAAGGAGAGAATGTGAGCGATGCGGTGCTGGCGGATTATGCCGATCCGGATTCACAGAACTATAAAGAAATGCTGGAGGACATGCGGAAGGAGCTGAATTTTACTTCCCTCAAATTCCACCGGCTGGATGATCTGGAAAAATCCATCGCGATCGAGCCCTGCAAGCTGTGTACCTATTGCTGGAGCGGAAAAGAGTAAGAATGAAACAGGGGACTGCAGTAAGCGCAGTCCCCTGTGTTTCTTATCTGATCGGTTTTTTGTTGTCGGTCCGTCCTACCAGATAATCGATGGTCGTATCATAATAGTTGGCAAGACGTACAAGCATTTCGATGGGAATGCTTCTGGAGCCCGTCTCGTAATGGGAATACGATCTCTGGCTGATGTGAAGGATCTCACTGAGCTGCTTCTGGGAAAGATCCGCGTCGTTTCGTAAATCCTGAATTCTTTGATATTTCATTTTGCTCCACCTCTCAAAACGATTGTCTTTTATAAAAGTATAATTCATTTCTAAATTTCTGTTGAAAAACTGAGCAAAATGGGCTATAATTTATACAGTGTTTTCTTTTCTTTCTGTATGTCACGACATTCTGTCATCAAATTCCCAACAAAAAGCAAATAAAAAGTGGTTCTTCTGCAGCGTCGGAGAGAAGAATCCGGAAAGTGTACGAATTTTGTTTGCGCAAGTACTCACTGCAACCATTCTTGGGATGGAGGTACGTCCAATCCAGGTGGAGGTGGACGTAAGCGACGGGCTGCCGGTCTTCATCATGGTCGGTTTTGCCAGCGCGCAGGTAAAGGAATCCCAGGACCGGGTGCGCACAGCCCTGAAAAACAACGGGATCGCTCTGCCTCCGAAGCGGATCACCGTCAATTTCGCCCCCGCGGATATCCGTAAAGAGGGGGCTGGTTTCGATCTGCCTGTGGCAGCCGCGCTTCTGACGGCAGCCGGGGTCATCACGCCCTCCGCACTGGAAGGGATCCTGGTCATCGGAGAACTGAGCCTGAACGGCGATGTGCACGCGGTTCCGGGTGTTCTGCCCTGCGTGATCCGCGCCCGCGAGCTGAGCTGCCGCTTCTGCATGATTCCGAAGGGAAATCTGCGGGAAGCCCGCCTGATCCGGGACATCCGGGTGATCGGCGTCGGAAATCTCTGTGAAATGATCCGGTATCTGATCGATCCCGATTCCTTCATCCCGGAGGAGGAGACTGACGAAAACCTTCCTCCCCAGGAGGAGTCCGTGGATTTTATGGAGATCTGCGGACAGGAGGGCGCTCGCAGGGCAGCGGAGATCGCCGTGACCGGATTTCACAACCTGCTGTTCATCGGTCCGCCGGGAGCCGGCAAGACCATGCTGGCGCGGCGGATCCCCACCATCATGCCGGCTCTGACCTTTGAGGAAAGCCTGGAGCTGACCAAGATCTACAGCATTGCTGGGCTTCTGTCGGAGGAGCATCCCCTGATCCGGGAACGTCCGTTCCGCAGTCCCCATCATACCAGCTCTCCCCAGTCTCTTACGGGCGGAGGCAGAAATCCCCGTCCCGGCGAGATCTCCCTGGCGCACAGAGGCATTCTGTTCCTGGATGAGCTGCCGGAATTCTCCCGGAGGGCCCTGGAGACCCTCCGCCAGCCCATGGAGGACAAGATCATCTGTCTGTCCCGGACCGCCGGGACCTATATTTTTCCCGCCAGCTTCATGCTGGTGGCCGCCTTAAATCCCTGCCCTTGCGGTTATTATCCCGATATGAACCGGTGCCGGTGCACCGCGGGGGAGGTTGCCCATTATCTGGGCAAGCTTTCCCAGCCCCTTCTTGACCGGATCGATCTGTGCGCGGACATCCCCTCGGTCAGCTTTCAGGAGATGAGCAGCGGGGCGGGAACGACCTCTTCGGCAGAGATCCGCAAGCGGGTGGAATGCGGCAGGGAGATCCAGCGAAGACGCTATGAAGGGACCGGGATCTCCTGCAACGGAGAGATGAGCAACCGGTTCATCGGAAAATACTGTACCTTGACGGAGGAGGGAAAGCGTCTTCTGAAGACGGCGTACGAAAAGCTTCGTTTCAGCATGCGCTCGTACCACCGGATTCTCCGGGTGGCAAGGACCATCGCGGATCTCGAGGCCTGCGAGCAGATCGGGTCCGCCCATGTGGCGGAGGCCCTGTCCTATCGTGCGCTGGACAAAAAATACTGGAGCTGAGGAGGGGACAGCATGCAAGAGTCATATCCGATCCATTGTGTAAAGAAGGGGGAGGAAGGATACCCGGCGAAGCTTCTTCCCTATAAAGGAATGCCGGATACGATCTACTACCGCGGAAATCTTCCGGATCCGGAGAAACCCTCGGCGGCCGTGGTGGGAGCCCGGATGTGCAGCGCCTACGGGCGGATCCAGGCCTTCCGGTATGCAAAGGTCCTGAGTTCTGCGGGGGTCCAGGTGATCAGCGGCCTGGCGTCCGGGATTGATTCGGAAGGGCACAAAGGGGCCCTGGAAGGAAAAACTCCGACCTATGCCGTCCTGGGCGGAGGAGTGGATGTGATCTATCCCAAAGCCAACCAGGGGCTTTATATGCGGATCCTGCGGTCCGGAGGAGGGATCCTTTCGGAAACAGAGCCTGGAATGAAGCCGCAGCCCTTTTCCTTCCCGGCCCGCAACCGGATTATCAGCGCTCTTTCCGATGTGGTCCTGATCGTGGAGGCCAAAGAAAAGAGCGGGTCTCTGATCACCGCGGAGCATGGAATGGAACAGGGAAAGTCCGTCTATGCGGTTCCCGGTGCGGTCAACGACGAGCTCAGCAGGGGCTGCCACAAGCTGATCTACGACGGGGCCGGGATCGCGTACGAACCGGAGGTCCTGCTGACGGAATGGGGCATGACCGTTCCGGACAAC
>CAMOUV010000061.1 GCA_946626695.1 uncultured Blautia sp. | reverse complement strand
ACCACCGGCACGTTTGCTTTTTTCGCCATGGGAAGCAGATAATAAGAGACTTCCTCCAGGGGGCCGTAAGGCAGCAGCACTTCAGCGGTTCCCATGATAACAGGAGAGCCGGTACTCTCAGCAGCAGCGATAATTCCGCGCGCCAGTTCCAGATTGACCGCATTAAACAAACCCACGGCATAGTGATGCTTTTTTGCCGGCAATAAGACTTCATTCATATTTACAAGCATATGTTTTTCCTCCGTTCTTGCAGCCTGTTTTGCAAATGTATAAACCACAACAGTGTGTCCGGATAAATCAGTTCTGCCTGGCCGTATCCCAGCCGGCTTCGATCCTGGACTTTAATTCATCAAGCGGCTTCAGCCCGCTGAGCGCATCATAGGCAGTCACACAGCAGGAACCCTCAGCCGCCGCCAGCGCGGTACACATCTGCGGAGATTCCCCCTGCACCACAGCCGTAAGGAAGGCGGCGATGCTGGTATCTCCTGCCCCGGTACCGGACAGGACCTTCTCAGCCTTGAAGATCGGCTGAATCCCGTTCTTTCCTGCCCAAAGCTCCGTATCCAGCTCCAGCCTGCTGCCGATCGTCCCGATCACGGATTTCTCCGCAGTCTGATAATACATCCCGGCAGTACCGCATTTGATCAGGACCACCTTGCAGCCCATCGCCATCAGACGGTCTGCCAGCGGTTTCACGTCCTTTTCCAGATCCAGATGGGTGGTGATATCGTCCCCGGTCTCCCGCAGCGCATCGAACTTCGGCCGGTCCAGAATAAAGCAGAGCTCATCGAAGCTCGGCACAAAGAAGTCCACATAGGGCAGCACCTGCTCCAGAATAGACTGCCAGTCTGCCTTGCCCGCCTCGGATTCCGGATCGATGGCAGCCAGATCCAGGCTGGTGGCGATTCCTTTTTCCTTGATCCGTTTAAAGATCGCGATCAGCTCTTCGCCGTTCTTCTCATACATACTCTTCATCAGCGAAGGATAGCCGAAGTGGAAAAGCGCCGCATCCTCCAGATCCTCCTCCGGAATGTCCGCGTTGCAGAATGTATCATTCGCTCCGGGATTATGCAGAAAGATCCGGTCGATCCCCGGAACCGCCAGAACAACCGAATAGGAGGTCGACACCGTCGGATCCACGATCAGCCCGCCGGCTCCATGCTGCTGTGCGATCTGCTGCACCATCTTGCCGAAGGCATCATCGCCCACCTTTCCCATCAGCTTTACATCCGCACCAAGAACCTTCAGTCCCAGGCCCGTGTTGGCCACGCTGCCGCCCGTATGCACGTCCGCCGCTCCCATATGGATCAGCTTGCCCGGTTCCAGCAGCTCCGAAATCCGGGAATAGGTACGGTCACCGGAAAACACAGGCGTAATATCCAGACAGATATGTCCTGCCGATATGATTTTTTTCTTCATTTTCTGTAATCCTCCTCGTCATCCTGTTCGAGGTGATGCCGGTACGAACAAAACAGCCGGCCTCCTGCTACCATTTATGTTATAATAGTAGCACAAAACCGGCCGTGTGTCCCCTATGAATCTGTTTTTTTTAAACGGCTGACCGGGATGCCGCCCGGAAAATACCGGAAAGGAGATATAGCATGAAAAACAATCACCGAACGAGAAGAACCCTGTCCATTGTTTTCAACCTGCTGATGTTCGCCACTGCAGCCTGGTCCGTGGGTTCCATGATATTGTACCGCGGTTCCGGGAACATGCAGGTGACCGGGACGCGGGTATTCATGTACTTTACGGTAGACTCAAACCTTCTGTGTGCTCTGGCCTGCCTGATAAACGCAGTTGTCCTGATTTCCGGAAAGGAACTTTCTCCGGGGCTTCTGCTGTTTAAGTATGTAGGAACCACCGCTGTCACGGTGACATTGATGACCGTGCTCTTTTTTCTGGGCCCCACAGTAGGATATCTTCCCATGTTCAGCGGTGTGAATCTGTTCCTGCATCTTCTGAGCCCTCTGGCCGCGCTCCTCTCCCTGAGCTTCTGGGACGGCGGAAGCCTTATTCCGAAAAACCGGATCTGGCTGTCCGTGCTTCCCACGTTCCTGTACGGGATCATCTACCTGTATGAGGCTGTCTTTGTCGGGGCTGAAAACGGCGGATGGTATGACTTTTACGGCTTTAACGCGGGTGGATTATGGTATGTTTCCTATGTGGTCATGCTGCTGGCCACCGCTCTGTTCGGCATCCTGCTCTGGCTCCTTCACAACCGGTCTGCAGCAGACTGACCGGCTTCTATCCATTAAAAAAACGGTCCGGATCACAAGATCCGGATCGCTTTTCCGCTGGTCTTCAGCACTTCTTTGTCCAGTTTATCTTCGTCGAGAACCATCTTTCCATTTACAAAAACCTTCTCGATCCCAAAGGATTTCTCCTGATCCGGAACCGCATTCCGGATCGTTTTTTCGTCAAAAACCGTCAGATCGGCATAGTATCCTTCCTTCAGATATCCCCGCTCCGGGATCATGAAACGGTCGGCCGTGGCTCCCGTCATGCGCCGGATCGTGTTCGGCAGGGTATCGCCGGTTTTCCGGAGGGAATCCCGCAGGAACTTGGGAAAGCAGTCATAAATCGCCGGATTCTGGATTCCATGCTCCTCCACCCAGGCATCCGTCATATAGAGACAATGCGCATCCTTTTCAAACGCGGAGATGATCTCGGGCGTCGTATACGGGCCCATATTGACACGGCCCTTGAAATGACTGATCTCGCAGAGCATCAGATAGGCATCCACATCGCTCATTTTCTCTTCTTTCGCGATCTGATGGACCGATTTCCCCTCAAAGCGCTCATAACCGGGTCCCATATAGGCCACGATGATATCCTTGAAGGTGAACCCCAGAAGAAGGCTTGTCGCCCGGATCAGGACCGTCAGCTTAAGCCGGTTCAAAGGCTTCTTTTTCTCTTCGGGGCTCATGCTCTGATACCACCCCGGCAGAATGGCCGTGATCACGGAGACTCCCTGAAGCTCGTTGTAGATGTCGTACATGACATCCACTCCCTCCGAGCGCAGCTGTTCCATAAGCTTCAGCAGCTCGTTTTTATCTTTAAAGGAGCGCCTTCCCACAAAAATCGCATGGGAATAATGCAGCTTCAGATTTGTCCCCCGGGAAATCTCCGCCAGCTCATCAAAAGCCCGCAGCAGATGGGACCGTCCGAACAGCTGGGGATAGGCCATGGAAACCTTTGATTCCGCCCGGGGATGGACCGTCAGCGGTTTGTTGTATTTCACGCAGAGGTCTGCCACCTTTTTCAGCTCATCCACCTGGGCATACACGCCGGGTTCATACATCATGCCCAGAGACAATCCGGCCGCGCCTTGCTGCAGCGCCTTTTCCAGGATTGCAAGCATCTGCTGTTCTTCCTCCGGCGTGAGGGGCCGGTTTACGTTTCCGGATACCGCCGCCCTGGCGGAACAGTGACCGGCCAGGATCGTCATGTTGCAGGGCATACGGCCGTCCACAGCGTCAAAAAATTCATCCACCGTCCCGTATTCCCCGGTCGTATCCCGGAAGCGGAACAATCCTCCGCCCAGCTTATCCGTGTTCGGGCACCCGGGTTCGAATCCGATCGTCGAAATACCGCAGTTTCCGGTGACAAAGGTCGTGATCCCCTGGCGGATAAAAGGCTCGAAATAAGGCAAAGGATCCTTCTTGATCGCAAACCAGTCGTTGTGGGAATGTCCGTCGATAAAACCGGGGGCCAACGATTT
The DNA here is from genome assembly GCA_946626695.1 of uncultured Blautia sp. GTDB lineage: Bacteria > Bacillota > Clostridia > Lachnospirales > Lachnospiraceae > Blautia_A. Next base: position 8,449 of record CAMOUV010000061.1, on the reverse strand, counting down.
TCCATTCAGATCGTAGATCTGATCGGCTTCATCCGTAAGGCCTTTTCCAACCATCCCGATCCGGTCGTCCACGATCAGGACATCTCCCTTAAAAGGTTTTGCCCCGGTCCCGTCATAGATTTTTGCATTTTTCAGCAGCTGTCTCATAATATCTCCTGTATCAAAAATTCCGAAGCTCTTCAACCACCTTGTCAAATCCCATACCGTGAGATGCTTTGACAAGAATGGTATCTCCCGGACAGATATCCTCCGCCAGGGAGGCGAGAAGCTCTTCTCTGTCTTTTCTGTAGAGGACCTTCGTTCCGGTCTTTTCTGCAGCCGCAGTTCTTTCTGCTTCTTCTGCCATCTCCCGGCTCAGCTCACCCACACAGATGACCAGATCCGTGCCGCAAAGAGCCGCGTGGCGGCCGACCTCCCGGTGATGCTCCTTCTCCTTTTCTCCCAGCTCGAACATGTCGCCCAGGATCGCGACCTTGCGGCCTTCTCCGTCCTTCAGAACGTCCAGAGACGCCTTCATGGATCCGGGATTGGCGTTGTAACAGTCGTCCACGATCATCAGCTTTTCGGTCTCGATCAGTTTGAACCGGCCGCTGATGGTCTCCATGGAAGCGATTCCCCGGGCGATCTCTTCCTTCGTCAGGCCGTAAACCCGGCCGACTGCCGCGGCGGCCAGGGCGTTGTATACCATGTGGATGCCCGGAACAGGGACATCCGCGCGGAAGGTTTCCTCTCCCAGATGGATCCTGCAGGAGGTTCCCTTGAGACCATGGCTCTGCAGCTCATCCGCGTAGACTTCGTTTTTCGGATCCAGCCCGAAAAACACCGGACGGATCCCGTTATGCTCCTTCACCGTACAAAGCTTGTCGTCGTCTCCGTTCAGGATGATATGGCCGTCCGGGCGGATAAACTCCAGCATCTCGGTCTTGGCTTTTAAAATCCCGTCCCGGTCGCCCAGGAATTCCAGATGGGCGGTCCCGATGTTGGTGATCACGCCGGTGTGGGGCTTCGCGATGGAGGCAAGACGGGTCATCTCTCCGAAATGGTTGATCCCCATCTCCAGAACCGCGATCTCATCCTCCTCGCGGAGACGGAAAACAGTCAGCGGAACGCCGATCTCATTATTGAAATTTCCCTGTGTTTTCAGCGTTCTGTATTTCTGAGACAGGACCGAGGCGATCATTTCCTTGGTGCTTGTTTTGCCTACGGATCCCGTGATCCCCACGACGGGGATCTGCAGCTGTTCCAGATAAAAGGCCGCGATATCCTTAATGGCCTGCAGGGAGGATTCCACATGAATATAAGGGATTCCGGCGTCCGGAAGTTCTCTCTCGGACAGAGTCGCCAGTGCGCCGGCTTCTGCCACCTGACCGATGAACTTGTGTCCGTCCACCCTCTCGCCCACGATCGGCACAAAGAGACAGCCTGGCTCTGCTTTTCGGCTGTCTGTTGTGATTGACTGTACTTCTTCGTTACGATATTTGTCATCGCCGCGCCATGTTCCATGACAGACACGCGCAATATTTTCCAACGTAAGATTCTTCATTCTGTTCTCCTATAGCTTCTGAATTATGCGCCGCTTTCGATTCTGGCTGGTAGAACATGAGGACAGGCCGGAGAGGCTGTAATTTCTGTTCGTACGCCCGGGCAACGATCCGCTGAACTATGTGCCAACTGCGACTAACACGCTCAGGAGAGCCTTCGCGTGAAGTCTCCGTAAGCACAGGATTTCATCGGATCGAAAGCGCCCGGTAAAGCGTACGAACAGAATTTACAGCTTCTCCGGCCTGTCTCCGTACTCCGGTTCAGGATTCATACTTTTTCATCGACAGACGGATGAGTTCATCACAGAGCGTCGCATAGTCCATTCCGAGGACCGCAGCTTCCTGCGGGATCAGGCTGGTGGGCGTCATGCCGGGAAGGGTGTTGGCTTCCAGGCAGTACATCTCTCCGTTTTCACGCATCATGAAGTCCAGTCGGCAGTAGCCTTCCATGCTCAGGGCTCTGTAGGCCTGCTCCGCATAATCCTGCATTTTCCGGGTCAGCTCCGGGGAAAGCTCCGCCGGGCAGGTTTCGATGGTCGCACCGGCTTTGTATTTGCTGACATAGTCATAGAATTCCGAGATGGGCTGGATCTCGATCACGGGGTAGGCTTTGCCGTCCACCACGGCGACGGAGAACTCCCGTCCTTTGATATACTCTTCCACAATGACCTCGTTCTCGTAGGAATAGGCATTGTCCAGAGCTTTTTCATATTCTTCCTGGTTTTTGACGATATAAACCCCTACGCTGGATCCGCCGCAGCAGGTCTTGACCACCACCGGGAAACGCATCTGCAGGTTTTTCAGCTCATTGTCACGATTGGCACGCAGCATGGTGGTGCCCCTCGGAACAGGAACGTGATGCAGCTGGAGCATCTGTTTGGTGACACCCTTATCCATGGCCATGGCGCTGCTCAGATACCCGGTGCCTGTATAGCGGATCCCCATCAGATCGAAGGCAGCCTGAAGACGGCCGTCCTCTCCGTTTGCTCCGTGGAGTCCCAGAAAAACAATATCCGACCGGTCGCACAGCTCCAGAACGTTCGGCCCGAAAAAGGTTTTCCGTGTCTTCCGGATCTCTTCCACCTTTTCATTAAAGGAAGAAATATACTCTGCTGCCGCAGCAATATCATATTCCTCCGGGAAGGGATCCTTTTCATCAAAATGCTCTACACCGCAGAATACATCGATCAGGATGGCCCGATGTCCCTTGCTCCGCAATGCTTTGCAGATTCCCGTTCCGGAACTGATGGAAACCGTCCTTTCCGTGCTGGTTCCGCCTGCCAGAACAACTATATTCATCCAACAACCTCCTTACGGTTTTGTATTTTATTCGTTATAAATGATCACCGGCGTCCCGATCTCGACCGAGTCATAGAGGGCCGCCATGGCATCGTAGGGTACATGGATACAGCCTATGGTGCCGTCCAGCGCATAGATGTCTCCGCCGTAATCCACCCGCCAGGTGGAATCGTGAAATCCGATATCGCCTTTAAAGGTCATCCGGAAATCCACGCTGGCTCCCATGCCGTCCTTCTGCAGGATCACATGGGACTGTTTGTCCTGGATGGAGAAAACGCCGGTGGGCGTCCGGGTCGCATCGGTGGGCGCTCCGCTCACGATACTGGTATCCACCTCCGGGACTCCCTGATGATAATAGACCAGCCTCTGGTTCAGCAGGTCGACCTCCAGATAGGTGGAGCCGATATCATTTCCGGTCCGGTTTTCAAAGCCGTCCATATAGACCGGCTCCCGCACCTTGACCGCGGCATTCATGATATCCTCGGTCAATGCTGCGGTCTCTGCCTCCTGGTCGATCACCCAGCCGAAATCACCGCCGCCGACCTCGATTCTCCGTCCGGAGTAGGTGATGAACGGACGGGAGGTTCCCACGGTATCATACTTTTCGGCCAGCGCCGTGACAAAGGAGGCCACACGGGCTTTGTCCAGGGAAAGATATCCCTCCTCATCTCCGGAAAGCCAGCCCTTCACCCGCTCCCAGTCCACCACCTCTTTATCGTCCACAAAATCATAGGTGATGAACACATCCTTCAGCTGGTTCATGAGGGCGCAGTTGGCAATGATATTCGCGTCCTCCTGGTAGGTCGACGGGCGCAGATAGCATCCCTGCTCCTCCAGATTGACTTCCGGATAGCCGTTCAGGATCGCGTTCCCCAGCACCTCCAGCACCTTCGCCTTGTCCAGAGCCGTTCCCACGACCTCAGGCCGTATCACATAGGTGCCGTTCTGATCCACGATGGAAGCATCCTCCGGATAGATCGTGTTCTCCGGCAGCATACAGTGCAGAGTATCGACCTTCTCGGAAAGCAGCTTCTGGTTGTACTGCAGCGACGAATCCAGCTGCAGCGAAGGAGGATCATTCAGATACAAAAACCATTTCAGACGATCCTGGCTTTTCAGGAACCGTTCCACGCTTCCGTCCGAAGCATAATCCAGTTCGATCTCGTCCGCATAGACAGCCTCACGGCCATTGTTCATCGTGTCTACGGCCAGCGCATACGCATGGGCTTCCTTTCGGAGCAGCTTCTCAGCCTGCTGCCAGGTCATAAAGCCGCACTGGAAATCATTGATCTTCGTTCCCGGAAAAAAATGCTCTTCAAAATACAGTACGCCGATCCCGTATACAGCCGCAGCCATCAGCAGAAAGGCCAGCGAAAAGATCAAAAGAGCTTTTCTGCGCATTCACGCACCTCCGTTTCCCTGTGCCGCGTTCACGGCACAAAAGCTGCTCACTCTTCGTTCAGAAGCTTCTCCGCACTGGCTTTCTTCACGCACAGGACGAACACCTTCACCGCTTCCTTCAGTTCCTCCAGGGTCGGATAGGTGGGCGCGATACGGATGTTGCTGTCATGCGGATCCTTTCCATAGGGATAGGTCGCTCCGGCATCGGTCATCACCACACCGGCTTCCTTTGCCAGCGCCACGATTCTTTTTGCGCAGCCGTCCAGAGAGTCGAAGGAAATGAAATATCCGCCGTGAGGACGGGTCCAGGTTCCGATCTCAAGATCGCCAAGTTCCCTGTCCAGGACCTCAAGAACCATCTCGAATTTCGGCCGGATGATGTCGGCATGCTTTTTCATATGGGCATGCAGTCCGTCCAGATCCTTAAAGAACCGCACATGACGCAGCTGATTCAGCTTATCGTGGCCGATGGTCTGGATCCGCATATAGCTTCTGAAATCATCCAGATTCGCCTGGGAGGCAGCCACGGCCGCAATGCCGGAGCCCGGGAAGCTGACCTTGGATGTGGATGTGAACTTGTATACCAGATCCGGATTTCCCGCCTTTTCACATTCTCCCAGGATCTCCACCAGGAAATCCAGATTGTCGTTGTACAGATGATGGATGCTGTAGGCATTGTCCCAGTAGATCCTGAAGTCCGGAGCTGCCGGTTTCAGTCTTGCAAAACGCTCCACGGTTTTCCGGGAATAGGTATAGCCCTGGGGATTGGAGTATTTCGGTACGCACCAGATACCCTTTATGGCCTCATCCGTGCTCACCAGTTCCTCCACCATGTCCATATCCGGTCCGTCCGGTCTCATGGGGACATTGATCATCTCGATCCCGAAGAATTCCGTAATCTTGAAATGACGGTCATAACCCGGTACAGGACACAGAAATTTAACCTTGTCCAGCTTGCACCAGGGGGTATGGCCCATCACACCGTGGGTCATGCTCCGGGCGATGGAGTCGAACATGACATTCAGGCTGGAGTTTCCATAGATGATGATATTGTCCGGATCCACCTCCGACATGGCGCCCAGCAGACGTTTTGCCTCCGGGATGCCGTCGATCACGCCGTAATTCCGGCAGTCCACGCCGGTCTCGCACTTTGCATCAAAATTGCTGTGCAGCACATCCAGCATGGCCATGGAGATATCCAGCTGTTCCTCCGACGGTTTGCCGCGGGACATATCCAGCGACAGGCCTTTGGCTTTGATCTCTTCGTACTGCCTGTCCAGCTCTTCTTTCAAAACAGCCAGCTCTTCCCGGGTCATTTCTGCATATTTCTTCATCAGGTCTTCCTCCGTTCGATTTTCTGCCTTATATACTCTCCCCATTCTATGCTTTTCGTTTCACTATTGTCAAGTGCGCACTTGAAACCCTTGCGGATTTTTACTATACTTGAGGTAACAAGAACCGGATGGGAGGAAATCATTGTGTGGATTGCAGACAGATGGAAGGATTATGAGGTTCTGGATACCTCCGGCGGAGAGAAGCTGGAACGGTGGGGGGACTACCTGCTCGTGCGTCCGGATCCGCAGGTGATCTGGGATACGGAAAAATCGCACAAGGGCTGGAAGCATCCCAACGGACACTATCACCGCAGCAGCAAGGGCGGCGGCGAGTGGGAATTCTTTCATCTTCCGGAACAGTGGGAGATCCGGTACGACTCCCTCACCTTCCGGCTGAAGCCCTTCAGCTTCAAGCATACCGGTCTGTTTCCGGAACAGGCCGTGAACTGGGACTGGTTCGGCAGTCTGATCCGGAGCGCGGGACGGCCCGTAAAGGTACTGAATCTGTTTGCCTACACCGGAGGAGCCACCCTGGCGGCTGCCGCTGCCGGCGCATCGGTGACCCATGTGGACGCTTCCAAAGGGATGGTTTCCTGGGCGAAGGAAAACGCTGCCGTCTCCGGACTTTCGGAGGCTCCCATCCGGTGGCTGGTGGATGACTGCGTGAAATTTGTGGAGCGGGAGATCCGCCGGGGAAACACCTACGACGCCATCATCATGGATCCTCCCTCCTACGGGCGGGGCCCCAAGGGAGAGGTCTGGAAGATCGAGGACGCGATCCATCCTCTGATCCGCCTTTGCACACAGCTGCTCAGCAAAGATCCTCTGTTCTTTCTGGTCAACTCCTACACGACGGGTCTGCAGCCGGCGGTGCTGACCTACATGCTGAGCCTGGAACTCCGAAAGTTCGGAGGAAGGGTGGAATCCGGAGAGATCGGGCTTCCGGTGGCCGAAACCGGACTGGTTCTGCCCTGCGGAGCGTCGGGACGATGGTACAGACAGGAGCCCTGACCGGTCTCTTGTCTTCTTTACAATCATGTATGCTATTATTGAAGGAGGGAGTTCCATGGAAAAGAAGAATGAGCATCATGTTCCTTTTTCTCTCACACCGGAGTATGACCGGAGTGCCTGCGGCGACTGCAGGTGCGCCTTCTGTTATCAGCAGGAATTTTGCGATCACTGCAGCCAATGCAAGGACCGCTCCGAATACAGGGATCAGTGTTACCGTTTTGAAGGGGCATTCAATTACTGAGAAAAAGGTGGGGTCAGACCCCGGGTCTGACCCCACCTTTCTTTTCCTTTTAAATGACATAATCGTCCGCAAGGGACTCCTGCCAGCTGATCAGATCCTCCAGGGTCACATGATCCACCACCTCGTTCACTGCATCCGCCAGCTTTTTCCACAGAATAGCGGTGGCGCACCCGGCTTCCCGGACACACAGTCCCGGATCGTCCGTACATTCCACCGGTGATAGGCTGCCCTCCGTCAGGCGCAGGATCTCTCCCACCGTATATTCTTCCGGACTCCGGGTCAGGACATATCCGCCCATGGCTCCCCGGATGCTCCGTACGAAGCCTGCTTTATTCAGGACCGCTATGATCTGCTCCAGATACTTGTCCGATATTTCCTGCCTTTTTGCCACATCCTTCAGCCGGATCGGGGCTCCTGTGCTGTTCACCGCCAGATCCAGCATCAGCCGCACCGCATATCTTCCTTTTGTTGATATTCTCATAAATCCTCCCTGCTGTTCATTCTGATGATCCTCCTGACCTTTACCGGTCAGGAGTCTTTCCGCACAACAACGAGGATTGCCCTGCAACCCTCGTTGAAGCATCTCTGTATTTATTTGGTAAACAACGGAGTGGAATAATACCGGTCGCCGCTGTCCGGAAGAAGAGCCACAATGGTTTTTCCCTTGTTCTCCGGTCTTTTTGCCAGCTGGATCGCTGCATACAGGGCAGCTCCGGAAGAAATACCGGTCAGGATCCCTTCGGTCCGGGTCAGTGTACGGGAGGTTTCGAAGGCGTCTTCATTTTCCACCGTAAAGACCTCGTCGTAAATGCCGGTATTCAGTATTGAAGGCACAAATCCCGCGCCGATTCCCTGGATCTTGTGCGGACCTCCTTTTCCTTCGGAAAGCACCGGTGAGGCTGCAGGCTCCACGGCGACGACCTTGACCTCCGGCTTCTGAGACTTCAGATACTCGCCGATCCCGGTGATGGTTCCGCCGGTTCCCACACCGGCCACAAAAATATCCACCGCACCGTCCGTATCCTTCCAGATCTCCGGTCCCGTCGTTTCTCTGTGCATCTTCGGATTGGCCGGGTTGTCAAACTGGGCCGGAATAAAGCTGTCCGGTATTTCCTTTGCCAGCTCTTCCGCCCTGGCGATGGCCCCCTTCATGCCCTTCGTTCCGTCCGTCAGGACCACCTCTGCGCCGTACGCCTTCAGAATATTGCGGCGCTCCACGCTCATGGTCTCCGGCATGGTCAGAATGATACGGTATCCCTTGGCGGCCGCGATGGCTGCAAGGCCGATCCCTGTATTTCCGGAGGTAGGTTCGATGATCGTCGAGCCCTCCTTCAGAAGGCCCTTTTCCTCCGCGTCTTCGATCATGGCTTTGCCGATCCGGTCCTTGACACTTCCGGCCGGATTAAAGTATTCCAGCTTGACCAGAAGGGTGGCTTCCAGGCTTTCGGCTGCCTCTATTTTCTTTACTTCCACCAGCGGGGTGTTTCCGATCAGTTCCAGGGTGCTTGAATAAATTTTTGCCATGATGAATCTCCCTCTTTCCTAGTTATTTTCTATGAATAATATGTTTTGAGAGTATTATATCACCACGGAAAGATTTGTCAAGCACTTTTTTCATAGTA
>CAMOUV010000060.1 GCA_946626695.1 uncultured Blautia sp. | reverse complement strand
TAGTTGTCCTGGTTGATCTCGCCGATACGAACGGTGCCGTTGCCCAGCTGATCTTTAACTGCTTCATAAAGGTTAACAGCTGCAACTTCGCCTGCTGCTACGTTGTCTGTAACTACGGTACAAACTACGGAGCCTTCCGGAGCATCTGCGATACCGGTATCGAATGCAACGATCGGAACGCCTGCATCTACTGCTGCCTGAAGAGATTCCATAACGGAAGAAGTGTCGCATGCTGCAAGGCCAACACCTGCCGGAGCGCCGTTGATAGCACTGTTCAGCATGTTAACCTGATCTGCGATATCAGACTCAGAAGCCGGGCCCTGTGCGGAATAGGTAACACCCAGTTCCTCTGCTGCCTGATCCATGCCCTGCAGAGCTGCCTGCCAGTAGGTGGACTGGAAGGATTTAACAACGATCTGGAAGTCATATGCTTCGTTTGCGGTCAGGCCGTCGAACTGAGCGATGCCTTCTGTTGTGTCAGACAGGTTCTCTGCAAATACAGGAGCAGAAACCATGGTTCCGACCATTGCTGCACATAACAGGACTGATAAAGCTTTTTTCTTCATTCTTATTTCCTCCTTTTTTGAATGAATGGTTGCTGCTGTCCGGAACTTTTCCGGACCGCCTTTTATAAAATCCCCCGTGCCGGGGCGATTTCCATGAATTAAAACCGGATCATTTGATCACTTTTCTCTTGACGATATCGATGGCAACAGCGCCGATCAGGACGAGACCGGTGATGATCTGCTGCATGTTGGCATTGAAGCCGATGTACGGAAGACCCTGCTTCAGGAAAATAATGACATAGGCGCCGATCACGGTTCCGTAGATGGTTCCGTATCCGCCGGAAGCGGAAACGCCGCCTACGATGGCACCGCCGATGGCATCCAGCTCCATACCGGCGCCGGTACCCGGCTGAACCGTCTTGATGACTGCGCCGTATGCGATGGAGGCAAGACCTGCAAACAGACCGCTTACCACGTAGACCATCACGTGGTAGAACTTCACGTTGATACCGGAAAGCATGGCTGCTTCCTTATTGGATCCGATTGCGATGGTGTACCGCCCGAATTTGGTATGAGCCAGTACAAACTGCATCACCAGCATGAGAAGGATTACCCACAGAAGTCCCAACGGAAGCTTGGTCTTGTCTGCCATTGTAATCTTGAAGATCGAATGGAACCAGCCGTTCGGCTGCTTGGCGGTCGGCCACGGTACGGCAAAGGAGCCGGTAACCACAGAGCCAAGGCCTCTGGTGATCATACAGGTACACAGGGTCGCCAGGAAAGGCGGCAGTCCCATCAGCGAGATCAGAACGCCGTTCAACGCTCCGATGGCTACGCCGAACAGGATCGAAAGCAGGATGGCCAGTCCGGTCGGCCAGCCGTACTGACGGATCATGAAACCACCTGCCAGCGCATAGCAGATCATGCCGGTACCGATCGAAAGGTCAACACCTCCGGTGATCAGCGGGAACGCCACGCCGATCGCCATAAACACATAGTAGTATGAGATGTCCATCATACTCAGGAACGTGGTATATTTACCAAAATCAGCACTGATGGTCCGGAAGAGGAAATACAGGGCGATCAGAACGATTCCAACGATTACTTCCTGAGTAAAAATTGATTTTTTCTTCGTCATCTTCTCTCCCCTCCCTTACTGAATATCTCTGGTTGCTTTGTTCATGATGGCTTCCTGGGTTGCTTCCTCGATCCGGATCTCGCCGGTCTTCTTACCTTCGCACATAACAACGATCCGGTCGCTCATACGAAGGATCTCGGTCATTTCGGAGGAGATCATGATGATGGATTTTCCTTCGGAAGCCAGACGGTTCATCAGCTTGTAGATTTCATTCTTGGCACCGACGTCGATACCTCGGGTCGGCTCATCGAAGATCAGGATATCACAGTTACGGACCAGCCATTTTGCGATAACGACCTTTTGCTGGTTGCCGCCGGAAAGGTTGACGACCAGTTCATCCGCGCTGGGTGTCTTGGTGGCCAGCTCTTTGATATACTGCTCTGCCACCTTTTTCTCCTCCGCCTTGTTGATGAACAGACCGGAGGTGAATTTTTCCATGGTAGCCATGGTGGAGTTTTCGGTGATGGTCTTCTGTACTACGATACCATATCTCTTGCGGTCCTCGGAAAGATATCCTATACCGTGCTTAACCGCATCCTCGGGAGAATTAATGGTTACCTTTTCTCCGTTGATGTAGATATCCCCGCCGGTCTTAGGATCCGCACCGAACAGTGCTCTGGCGGTCTCGGTACGTCCTGCGCCCATCAGGCCGGAGAAGCCGAGGATCTCACCTTTACGCAGCTCGAAGCTTACATCCTGCACCATCTTGCCTGCATTCAGATGTTCCACCTTCAGGACAACCGGAGCGTCATCCGGCACCATGCTGTGGGTCTTCGGATCTTCGTAAATGACACGGCCCACCATCATGTTGATGATGTCTTCCTTGGTGCACTCCGCCGTGATCAGGGTACCTACATATCCGCCGTCACGCATGACGGTGACACGGTCGGTGATGACCTTGATCTCGTCCATACGGTGCGAGATATAGATGATGCCCAGATTCTGCGCCCGAAGGTCACGGATGATGACAAACAGGTCTTCGATTTCCTTCTCGGTAAGGGCTGCCGACGGCTCATCAAAGATGATGACCTTTGCCTTGTGGGAGATAGCCTTTGCGATCTCGCACATCTGCTGCTTGCCGACGGTCAGGTCACTCATCTTGGCTCTGGGATCGATATCAATATGAAGCTCATCAAAAAGCTTCTTGGATTCCGCGATCATCTTCTTGTCGTCGATCATGATGCCCTTTTTGAACTCACGGCCGATGAAGATATTCTGCGCGACAGTCAGGTCGCCGACCATGTTCAGCTCCTGGTGAACGATGACGATACCTGCCTCCTGCGCTTCGTGTGTATTGTGAAATTCGACTTCTTTTCCTTCAAACGTAATGGTACCGGAATCCTTGGTGTAAATACCGGTAAGCACCTTCATCAGGGTGGACTTGCCGGCACCGTTTTCGCCCATCAGCGCGTGCACTTCGCCGCGCCGCAGTTCCAGATCCACGTGATCCAGTGCATGAACGCCGGGGAAGGATTTGTCGATACCTTTCATTGTTAAGATAACTTCGCCCATTCTTTCCTTCTCCTTTCCGTCAGTTCTTGCGGCGTCTTGCCGATACGTCAGCATAAACGAACACGATAACGATCAGACCGGTGATGATCATCTGCACTTCCTTGGTCATACGAAGTGCCATGATGCCTTCCTGCAGAAGGGAAATAACGAAAACGCCGATCACGGTACCGCCGATGGAGGCAAGACCTCCGGCCATGGAAGTACCGCCCATAACACAGGAGGCGATGGCTTCATTGTTGTAGGTATCGCCCAGACCCGGCTGTACGGTGGTATACGCACTGACAAAGAAGATCGCTGCAATGCCTACCAGTGTTCCGCAGATCACGTAGGCGAGCATCTGCCATTTACGGACATTGACGCCCGAAAGACGGACGGCTTCTTTGTTGCTGCCGAGGGACAGGATATATCTTCCCGGCTTTGTGTTGTTCATGACGATGAACAGGATCACAACAAAAACAGCAAAAATGATCAGACCGGTGGGAACATCTCCTACCTTCACCAGCGAACGGAACCATCCACGGCCGTCCGGATCATTCACCTGCGGCCAGCTGACGGACTGTGTCTTTGTGAACACAGAGCCGAGGCCTTTTGCGATATTCATGGATGCCATGGAAACGATAAAGGGAGGAACTCCTACGAAGGAGACCAGCCAGCCGTTGAACACGCCGAAGCAGAAGCCGATGACAATGCTCATCAGAATGGCTGCGATCACCGGAACCTTGTAGGTATTCAGTGAATAGCCTGCCATCAGGGCACAGCAGAACATGACCGGTCCGATGGAGAAATCGATACCGCCTGTGGCGATGACGAAGGTAACTCCCAGTGCCAGAAAGCCCAGGAAATACACATAGTTAAGGATGCTCATGATACGAGCCATCCCGGCAAAGCCCGGAATTGCAACCGAAAATGCCACATACAGAAGAATCAGTATGCAGAACAGGATGATCCGGTTAAATCCCAGCTTCTTCACGATTGGATTTTGCTTGATTTTTTCCAATTTTTTCCCTCCCGTTGTGTGTTTACAGGTTACTGTTTCCGGCAATGCAGCTCCGGAAGCAGTTCCGATCTATCGGACTTTTCTATCCTGCAACAGTATACACCAGGTCTGTCTGCAAATTGAATAAAAGAATTTACGAAAAAAGGTTAAGATTTTCCGTCGCCGGAAAACCGTAACCTTTTTCTGTGCGATCCGAAGATCTGTATTCTGTTCTTTTCAGGCCCCCTCTTCAAAGGGGAATATCAGCTTTTCGATCCTGGGATCGAACATGTTCTCCTTTGTGACCAGCTCGCACCCCGAATCCACGAAAAGTCCCTGGGGCTTTCCCTGCAGAAGGCGGATCGTCTCCACCACTCCGAGGTACCCCATCTTGAAGGACTCCTGCACCACGATGCAGCGGAAGATCCCCTGCTCCATCAGCTCCATGGCTTCCAGAGAAGAGTCCACTCCCACCACCATGATCCGGTCCTCCGCTCCCTCGTCCCGGATTGCCCTGGCGGCTCCCACGGAGGAATCCTCGTTCAGGCCGGCGATCACCGTCAGATCCGGATATTTTTCCATCAGCTTTTTGGTAAGACGGGTGGCCTTTTCGAAGGTGGAATCACAGTAGACCACCTCCATGACGTTTTCGGCCAGTGCACCCAGTCCTTCCCGGAAGCCCTGCTCCCGTTCCTCCGCCGTGGAGCTGTTCCGCATCTGGCTGACGATGGCGATCTTCCCCTCCGGATCGCAGACCGAAGCGGTATATTCTCCCAGCTTCCGTCCCACCTCCAGATTATCCGTCGAGACGATCAGCTCCGGGGCCGGATCCTCCGCGACCGCATCCACATAGACGATATGAATGCCTCTCTGTCTGGCCTCCTCCAGATAGGGACTGGGGGTCGAGACCGAGGGCGAGATCAGGATCGCATCCGGGCGGAGCTCCACGGCCTCCCTGAACAGCTGCTCCTGCTGTTCCACATTCTGCTCCTTGTCCGGGGCCATCACGTCCAGCGTGACCCCGTACTCCTCTGCCGCCATCCGGGCGCCGGAGATCAGAGAGGTCCAGAAGTCGTTGGTCCCTTCCTTCGACTTCGGAATATAGATCAGATGCCAGGACTCCTTCGTTTTCATGGCCGGTCCCAGGAAGAACACCAGCAGTCCGGCCGACGCCAGCACAAGAAGGATCATCAGAAGGGTGAATACTTTCTTTTTCATTGCAGAACCTCCTCCCTGTCAGCCGGCAGGGTGATCCTTGCCGTCGTTCCTTCTCCGGGACGGCTCTCATACCGGATGCCGTATTCCTGTCCGTAATACAGACGGATCCTCTGCTGTACATTGTATACGCCCACACCGTTGGACTGATAATTGACCTTATGCCGGTCAAAAATATGCTTCAGCACCTCTTCATCCATGCCCACTCCGTCATCCCGGATCAGAAGAATCAGCTGATCCTCTTCTTTGTATGCACGGACCAGGATCTGCCCGGGGCTCTCCTTGTATTTGATCCCGTGATAGATCGCATTCTCGATCAGCGGCTGCAGGATCAGCCGGATGATCCGCATGGGCAGGACCTCCGGATCGGCCTCAACCGAGAAGGAAAGCTTGTCCTTATACCGCATCTGCTGAATGGTCAGGTAGCTCCAGGCATACGACAGCTCGCTCTCCACCGTCACCAGCTCATCCTCGTTGGTGATGCTCTGCCGCAGAAGCCTTGCCAGAGAGGAGGTCATAAGCACCACCTCCTCGTGCTTTTTTCCTTCTGCCATCCAGATGATGGAATCCAGCGTATTGTACAGAAAATGCGGATTGATCTGGGACTGCAGCGCACGCAGCTCGCTCTTTCTTTTTTCTTCCTGCTCTCTCTGATTCTGCTCCATCAGCTCCTGGATCCGGTTCGTCATCACCGTGAAGGACTCCGTCAGACTGCCGATCTCGGTGCCGGAAACCGCCGGAAGCTCCGCCGCGGCAAAGTCTCCCTCCTGCACCCGGGCCATGGATTCCTGCAGTCTCTGAAGCGGGCGGGTGATGCTGCCCGCCAGGATCCCGGAGACCAGAAGCGCCAGGACCACCAGCACGATGGTGATGACCAGAAAGAACCGCTGGCTCCGGCGGCTGTTCTGCAGAAGGACACTGACATCCGTACTTCCCACCACTGTCCATCCGGTCAGGGAGGACCGGGCTATGGTGTACAGCTTCTGGGTGTCCCCTTCTCCCACCACGATGGCATCCTCGTCGGCAGACATGATAGCCTCGATGTTCTCCGTCCGCAGCTCGCTGAAGAGCTGCTGCTGCTGGGGATGATACACGATCTCCCCTTCCTCGTCGATCACAAAGACATAGCCCCGTTTTCCGATGCTGTTCTGCTCGCAGAGCTCGCTGATCACACTGTAGTTCAGGTCGATGAAGGCTACCCCGTCGATCCCTCCGCCCCCGGTGTAATTGCGCATGCCGCGGCTCAGGGTGATGACCCAGGGGCGTTCTCCCCGGAGAAGCGCCTGTACATGGGAAGAGGTAAGTACAAAGCCTCCGTTCCTCTCCAGCGCCTCCGTGTACCAGCTCTGGGTATCCAGATCCAGATAGGGATTGACCCTTTTTACTGCCACATTGATCAGATAATTCCCGTCTTCCCGGATGATTCCGATGTTCCGGATATCCGAACGGCTTTTCAGGATCGTCTGAAACTGTTCTCCCAGCCTGACACGGAATCCGTTGTCTGCACTGGAACCGAAAAGAACGGCCTGCGCATCTGTACTGTTGGCGATCATCGAGGTGATATTGTCCATATAGGAGATATAGGAATCAATGCTCTGATTCACCTGACGGATGATCTTGCCGGAGAACTCTTCGGAGGTTTCAAAGGCCGTCGTATCCATGGAATAGATGGAAACGGCGGCCAGGGCCAGGGCTGCCAGCACCAGGAGTCCCGCCGTCGCTCCGAAGATCTCGGTCCGGATACTGTTAAAGCGGCCGAAAAAACGGTTCAGGGATTTGTTTCTCCTCATCTGCGCTTCTCCTTTGCATACTCCATGGGAGTCTGTCCGGTAGCTTTCTTGAAGGCGATCCCGAAATAATGCGGATCGGAAAAACCGACCTTCTCGGCGATCTCATAATTCCGGAGAGTCGTATTCCGGAGCAGCTCTTTCGCTTTTTCCATCCGGATCTTTCCCAGCGTTTCCGTAAACGTCTCCCCGGTCTGTTCTTTATAAAAGGAGCTGAAATAGCTCACACTGACATTCAGATACGAACAGAGGTCATTTAGGCTCAATGTGGGATCCGAATAATTCTGCCGGATATAATCCGAAGCCAACCGGGCCTGCATCTGTGCCCCCGTGCTGTTCATCCTCCGGGCCAGAAGGGATGTATCAACCGCATAGCCGGTAACTCTTTCCACCGCATCCCCAAAGGTCCTTTCTTCTGCGGCTTTCCGGAAATATTCCTCATTCAGCCGGAAAACCGTCTCTTTCGGTTCACTGAGAGTCATCCGTATCTCCCCGATCCTCCGGATCACCTGCTGCAGACGGACCAGAGCCCTTGTTCTTTCCGCCATGGTTTCCCGGATCTTCTCACTGATCTCCAGCATCAGAGAGCGGATCCTCTCTTCCTCTCCTCCGTGCACCGCCTCATCCAGTTCCTCCAGTTCCCCGGTGATGTCGGCCGTCCCGTTCAGGATACACTGCTCATAATCCAGCAGAAGACCGGGGCCCGTAAGGTACCTTCGTTTCAGAAGCTCCAGCGCCTGGTTTCGGGAGATCCGGAGTTCCTCCGGCTCCCGGACCCATCCGCCGATCCCTGCCGAAGCCACGATGCCGATCGTCTCAAACACCATCCTCTGGATACGCCGGCAGACTTCCTGCACAGCCAGGTCCGCTTCTTTGGTTTTCGGCGTCATAAAGAGAATACAGACCCGGCTGTCTCCCTCCTGATAGGCGATGCCCAGCTTCTCCTCCGTGACGATCTCCGTACTGATATTGTACAGCACAAAGGCCATCAGCGCGCTTTCCTGCAGTTTTTCCGCATCCACCTCGGCGATCTCGGAATAGGCATCCAGATCGAACACGGCCACCTTGCAGCTCCCCGGGGTCAGTTCGATCTCCAGCCTGCGAAGCTCTTCCAGGCTTTCCCGGATATCCCTGGTCTGATTGACCAGCGCTTCCAGGGCTTTGGAACGGATCAGGGCCTCGTTCCGGAAATACTGCTCCTGCGTCCGGTCCAGTCTTTCCATCTCCTGCCTTTTCCTTCGCTTTTCGTCCACGATCTCCTTCATCTTTCCGATCACCTGACGCAGCTCCGCCGAGGTGACCGGCTTGAGCAGATACTCGCTCACGTTATACTGCATGGCCTTTTTGGCGTATTCAAATTCCCCGAAGCCGCTGAAGATCACCACCACCGTGTCGGGATACCCCTCATGGATCAGCCGGGCCAGCTCCAGCCCGTCCACATAGGGCATGAGGATATCCGTCAGGACGATGTCCACGGGCTCCTTCTGTATGAAATCCCAAGCTTGTTTTCCGTTTTCGCAGTCTCCGGCCAGGACACAGTCCATGGAAGCCCAGTCAATATTTTCTCTGATCGCATCGCGCACCAGAATCTCATCGTCTACCAGCAGAATCCTGTACATTTTTCTTCTCCGTATTCGTATCGCAGGCAGGTTCCTTCTCCCCTGTATGAGAGGCAGGCGTTTCTTTTACAGCATAGCATGATGAAACAGGAACGGCAACCGGAAAAACAAGAGACAGCCTCTCCCCTCCGGAAGCGGCTGTCCCACAATGTATCGTTTTGTTTATGGCAGGTCACGGTGCACATCGGCCCTTCCCGCAGGGTTCTCCGTCACCGGATCCTGCGGATATCGATCTGCGGAAGCAGTCTTTCCACATCCTCCATCAGAACGAACCCGGTCTCCTGGCGGAGAGCATTGGCCGCCGATACCGCGCTCGCCAGTCGAATGGTCTCCTCCATCGGCAGCCCGCGGGAGATTCCCACCGCAAAGCCGGCGATCATGGAGTCGCCGCAGCCAACGGAATTGACGGTTTCCAGTTTCGGGACCTTCACATCAAAAACGCCTTCCTGCGAGGAGACCAGCGATCCCTGGCTGCCCAGCGAAATGACCACGGTGGCGATCCCGTCGTCATGCAGATCCCGGGCTGCCCGCAGAAGGGCTTCCCTGGAATCCATGGGCCGGTGCGTCAGCTGACGGATCTCATCGATGTTCGGTTTGATCATGAAGGGCCTCTCCAGCAGACAATCCTCCAGAAGCTTTCCGGAAGTATCCAGAAGCACGGGGATTCCTGCGTCACCGGCTACCCGGATCATCCTTCTGTATAAGGAGGAGGTGGCTCCCTTCGGCTCGCTGCCGGAAATCGTCACGACCTTTGCCTCCGGAAGGATGGAGCAGAATTTTTCGACCAGACGATCACAGTCCGCCTCTGTCACCGAAAAGCCCGGCTCCAGGAACTCCGTCTGTACTTCATTCACCTCATCCCAGATATTGATGCATGTACGGCTCTCGCCTTCACACCATACAAAATCGCTCCGGATCCCTCTGGCCGCCACTCTCTCGTCGATGAATTTCCCGGCATGGCCGCCGAGAAAACCGGTGGCTGTCATTTTTTCGCCCACGATGGAGGCGACCCGGGCGACATTGATGCCCTTGCCTCCGGCATTGGCGGTACAGGACTTTACACGGTTCACCTGTCCCACGCCGTAGCGCTCCACCACGTACCGTTTGTCGATTGCTGCGTTTGCTGTCACTGTGAGTATCATTTTCTGTTTTCCTTCTGTTCTGGCGGAAGCGCTCCCACGCTCTGCCGTATTCTGTCGGTTTTTCCTGAAAGATCAGTCGCAGTTGCTGAGCAGGACCTTGCCCTGTACCAATCCCGGTGTCTTAAACCACTGGAACGCCTCGTTGGCATCCTTCATCGGCACCTTTTTGTAGATGAAGGACGGATCGAATTTCAGCTGTCCGGTCGCAAAATAATGAGCGGTCAGCTCCCATTCCTTTCCCGGGAAGGGTGCGCTGTAGGACATCCAGGAGCCGGTCAGCTTGAATTCCTTCCGGTTCATGTTTTCCCATTCCGACGGGGTGAAGGTCAGGTCCACATGCGGCGTTCCGATAAAGCATACATGCGCCTTGTTGGCTGCCAGTCTGAAAGCCATATGCATGGTCGGAGCCTGTCCGGCGGTCTCGAAGACATAACCGTATCCCTTTCCGCCGGTAACGGCCATGGCCTCTTCCATATAATTCTCTGTTGTGGTGTTGATCACTTCGTCCGCGCCAAGGCGTTTTGCCAGTGCCAGACGTTCTTCGCTGATATCGAAGACCACCACCTTGTGGGATCCGAAGATCTTCGCCCACTGCATGGTGAACATACCGATGGTGCCTCCGCCGAGGATCGCCACATCCTGGCCGCCCTGATAATCATTCTGGAGCAGACCGTGCAGCGCGACCGTGGAGGGCTCGAACATCGCACCCTGTTCATAGGGGATCGAAGGATCGAAGGGAACCGCATTCTGCTCCGGAATCACCACGTAATCCGCGTTGGCTCCGTTTTCACGGGATCCGATAAAGCTGTAATGCTTGCAGAGGGAGAAATTGCCCTTCTGACAGTCATCACACTTCATGCAGGGGATCAGCGGCGCGCCGGAAACCCGGTCTCCCACTTTCACCTTGGTCACACCCTCGCCGATCTCCACCACATCGCCGGAGAACTCATGTCCGAGGACGATCGGGTAGAAATGAACTCCGTGATAAAGGACACGGGGAACATCCGATCCGCAGATTCCGGAATACATGACCTTGATCTTCACCCAGCCTGGTTTGACTGCCGGCTCCTCTACTTCCATATATTCGACTTTCTCGTTTTCAACTACAACAGCTGCTTTCATTCCAATCCTTCTTTCCTGTCATTCGCAGTCTTTTTCATCTTGTATCTGCAGCGGACATTTGCATTCCGCCGGGCTTCCTGTATTCGTTTCAAAATGATCCTGAACCGCTCCCTGTCCGGAAGCGGAGAGATCACATCAGTGCTTTCAGATTCTCATACACGGAGCGGTACAGTCCGTATGCCTTGTCGTAGATCTCTTTCTTCTCCGGATCCGGCTCGTGTCTGCGCGTCTCATGGACGGTCAGCCGTACGGCCTCTTCGTAGTCCTTGTAGAATCCGGTGCCGACGCCGGCCAGAATAGCCGCCCCAAGGGTCGTGGCCGTGTCGGAGGAAGGCACGACGATCGGTTTTCCGGTCACGTCTGCCTTGATCTGGGTCCACAGAAGCGAATTGGCGGAGCCTCCCATGGCTCTCAGCACATCCACCTTTGCGCCGGCTTCTTCGGCCGCTTCCAGATTATGCCGCAGGGCGAAGGCAACGCCTTCCATGCAGGCCCGCACGAAATGCCCTTTGGTCTTGGAGAAATCCAGGCCGTAGAACACGCCCTTGGCCTTCGGATTCCAGATGGGGGACCGTTCACCTGCCATGTAGGGCAGAAATACCATGCCGTCACAGCCGGGCGATACCTTCTCCGCGATCCGGTTCAGGGCATCCAGAGAAGAGATTCCCGTTGTCTCCTTCAGCAGACGCTCCTCTCCGGCAAATTCCTGCTCAAACCAACGCATCACTCCGCCGCCGCCCGTCGTTCCGCCCTGCAGAAGCCACTGTCCCGGAACCACGTGATATCCAAGAATGAGCCGGGGATCCGCTTTGTACGTATCCATGCAGATGCTCATCCCGCCGGCCTGACCGCCCTGCTCCTGGGTCTCTCCCGGATGGATCACGCCGGCTCCCAGGGTTCCGCAGGCTGCATCCAATCCGCCTGCCGCCACCGGCGTACCGGGCGCCAGGCCGCTCACCTCTGCGGCCTGTTCCGTGACGGTTCCGATGATCTGGTCACAGGGAACAATGGGCGGAAGGAATCCCATGGGGATTTCCAGTTTTTCACACATCTCTTCATCCCAGCAGCCGGTCTGCATGGAAAAGCAGTGCAGTCCGTATCCCTGGGAAATATCGTGGGTCATGGCCCCGGTAAGCCGGTAGCCGATAAAGCTGTTGGACTGGAGGATCTTATCGATTTTCCCGTATATCTCCGGCATATGATCCCGGAACCAGAGGATCTTGGCCGTCGTATAGG
>CAMOUV010000059.1 GCA_946626695.1 uncultured Blautia sp. | reverse complement strand
AAACCGGTCCTTATTCCTCCCGTCCTCTCCAGAAGACTGCGCCGGATCATCAGAAAATGACAGATATAATTGTTGGAACGGAGCAGGTCCGGGTTGAAATCCGGTTTCAGATGAGGCTGGAAATGCTCCGCGGGATCCTCCCGCACCTTGTCCTCGTCGGTATAGAGCATCTCACAGCCGGGATGGGCCCCGATCGCCCTGGCCGCCTCATACAGCGCGTTCGGAGCCAGAAGGTCATCATGGTCCAGCAGACATACAAAATCGCCCCCGGCCATCCGGAAGCCCTCATTGGTATTCTCCGCAATACCCTTGTTCTCTCTCAGGTGACGGACACGGATGCGCGGATCCTTCTCCGTGTACTCTTTCAGGACCCGCCGGACCGTCAGATCCTCCGGACTGGCATTGGTGATGCACAGCTCCCACTCCGGGTAGGTCTGGGCGGTGACCGAATCCATCATCTCCCGCAGAAAAGCTTCCGGCGTGCGGTACACCGGCACGACGATGCTGAAACGGACCGGATCCCGAAAACGGTGTTTTTTCTGTTTTTCCAGCTCTTCTTTTCCCGGGCGGTACAGGGGATACCATTGTTCGTAGGGGATCTCCTCCGGTTCAAACCGCTCGTGCAGGCGGACCCAGAACTCCTTCGGACCATAGTGCCGGAAATACAGAAGTCCTTTTTTGATCGTATAGGGAGAAAGCTTACTGAACAGACTGCTCCACCGGATCCTTCCGTACAGATCATTCTTTGCCATGACAAGCCCTCCCTTCCATAAAAAGCGTTTCAAAAATATGAATTTATTCTAACATTATCCATAACCCTTTGCAAGTAAGTATGAAGTTATGGTATACTTAAAAAAATTATGTAAACACAGGCTGCCCTTCCCCGCTTTGTGTCGGATCAGAAAGCAGCCGGGAGACCCCTAATGAAAAAAAACACGCTATACCGCATCTGTGCGATTTTATGTATACTGATCCATACGCTTCAGCCCTTCCGGGTGTACGCCGAGAATGAAACGGAGACGGCCCCTGCCGATTCCTCCGGCGTCATCGCCACCAACTCCATCCGCGGCTGGCCTCAGGGCCCCGATATCTTTTCGGAAGCCGCCATCGTGGAGGAGGCCGAAACCGGAACCATTCTGTATGCAAAGAATATGGACGAACCGCTGCCTCCCTCCAGCTCCGTAAAAATCATGACCTGTCTTCTGGCGCTGGAAAACAGCAGCCTTTCCGACGAGGTGGTCATCACGGAGACCGGAAAATCCGGCGTTACCGACGGGGGAGCCAACATATCCGTCGAGCTGGACGAAGTATTCACCATGGAACAGTGTCTGTACGCGATCATGCTCGCCTCGGCCAACGATATCTGCCTGCAGGTGGCCGAGCAGATCGGGGGATCCGTGGAGCAGTTTGTGGAAATGATGAACGACCGCGCCGCAGAGCTGGGCTGCAAGGGTACCCATTTCCGGAATCCCACCGGACTCACGGAGGAAGGCGCGCAGACCACGGCTCACGATCTGTCCATCATCCTTCACGAAGCCATGCAGAACCGTACCTTCCGAAAGATCGCTTCCACTCTGTATTATACCATCCCGGCCACCAATGTTTCCGCCGGGGAAAGGACCCTGGCCAACTCCTTCCTCATGATCGATCCCGGAAGCGAAGCCTATTACGCCCCGACCGTTGCAGGTAAGGAAGGCTATACCGAAGCCTCCGGCAGCGTCCTGGCCTGCCTGGCCGAGAAGGATGACATGGATCTGCTCTGTGTGGTCATGAAGGGCGCCGCCGATGAGACCGTGTACGAAGCTGCCACCCTCCTGAATTATGCCTTCGGCAATTTTCAGCTGCTGGATCTGGGTGCGGATGATTTCAGCGTCGCCAGCGGCGGCATTGTGTGCGTCCCCTCCTCCGCCGTACCGGACGATGTGAAATTCACCAACACCCCGTTGGATGACGGTACCCTGGACCGGTACTACACCTACAACGATATCCCGGTGGGAAGTGCGATCGCGATCCCCGATGAACCGGAAAACGACCTGATGGCCAAAAAATCCGCGAAAAACCTGGAGGAAGCCCAAGATTACACCGCGGGCCAGGCGACCATCGCCTACATCCTGATCGCCTCGGCGGGCTTCGCCGTGCTCTGTGTTCTCCTCCGCGTTCTGCTGCGGATCATCAAGACAAAACCGGAATAAAAAACCGGCACAGGCTCTGCAGTTTCATTCTGCAGGCGTCTGTGCCGGTTTTCTTTCTGATTCTTAAAGAAGCGTCGGAAGGAGCTTCCGTCCATAGTCGGCCAGATAATGATCCTCTTCTCCGGTTCCTCCGCTGACTCCCAGGCCGCCGATGATCGTATCCCCCGCCGTAAGAGGAACGCCGCCGCCGAAAATGACGATCTTTCCGTTGTCCATCTTGTCCAGCCCGTAGAAGGTCCCGCCGGGCTGTGCCAGCTTTGAGAGCTCCATGGTGGTCATCTTGACTGCCACCGAGGTATAGGCTTTTTTGATGGCCACATCAAAGCTGACCAGAAAAGCACCGTCCATCACATGGACCGCCACCGGGTTTCCGTCCGGGGAACACACCGCGATCACGGCTTTCTTGCCCTGCCGCAGGGCTTCCTGTTCGATCCCTTCGATCAGCTTCTTGGCTGTATCCAGCGTGATCCTGCTCTGTACGCCCATTCTTTTCAAGACCTCCTGTACCACTGCCTCCGTGCCGGGAGCCGGGGCGGGCAGAGCTTCGGTTCTGTCCATCGTCTTCGGCGGTTCTGCCGGAGCTTCCCTTTTCTCTCCCGCTTCCTTCGCATCCGTATATCTCGCCAGCACATACAGATAATCGGCAAGACGGTTCATGTACTTTTTGGAGCCGGAATCGGCGCCGAATTTTACGCTCACCGAAGCCAGGGCACGCTCCGCCCTGCGGGCCACGGTCCGAGCCACATCGATCTGGGCGGAAAGCCGGCACCCTCCGGGCAGGATAAACTTTTTCGGACGGTCGAACAGCGCCTCCAGCCGGTCGATCTCCTCTTCCAGAAGCGCGGTCTTGTCATCATTGATCTTGTATTCGTGATTAAACGGATCGGCTACCCCGGCCATGACCGTGATCAGCGTGGCCTGGATCTTTTCCAGAAAGCGGATAGTATCCGGATCGGTGATCATGGATTTGCAGAGCCCGATGTTGCTGGTCAGCTCATCGATGGTTCCTACCAGATTGATCCGGTCATCTGATTTTGATACATTATGGGAACGGATCAGATCCGTGGTGCCGCGATCCCCGTTTTTCGTGTAAATGTTCATGATTCCGATTCTCCTGTGACCGGTTTGAAGGGCATCTTCTTGATGGCTCTCGCACTGTTGGCTCCCAGATTCCGGCACGCCCGGAACCGGGGATGGTCCAGTTCAAACACATTTTTCCCTTTGGGAAGGCGCTGCATCATCATGGCGGCCCGCTGTCCGCACAGACCGATCCCGCTGCCCAGCATGGATTCGGCCGCAGCCTCGTAGGCCAGGGTATCCAGATCCCCCTCGTGGGATGAAATCTGGTACAGAACGCCTTCCTCCTCGATCCCTGCACAGATCTCCCGCAGAAGATCCGGATCGGGATCGGATGTATAGATGATAATAGCCGGTTTACTGACTACCATAGGTTTCTCCTTCGTACCGGAGGCTATCTCCGGCTGCCCAGATAGGACATTACCAGGCCGGTGGCCACCGCATTGCGGGGTCCCTCCGTACCGCGGATATTGCCGCGTCCGCAGACGATCCGGTACTCAGCCAGCGCCTGCATCAGCATTTCCGGGATCTCGAAATCCTCCGCGGAGCCGCCCACAAGCACGACATTGGGGATCTTCCGCAGATCATGATCCGGAGCCACATGAGTCAGGGCGCGGATGGCGTTCCGGACGAAGACCTTCTGTTTTGCGTCCCGGCGCACCTCCAGGATCCGTTCCATCGGGATATCCTCCTCGATCCGGAGCATCTCTCCCGGAGCGAGAAGAACCACATGGCCGAAATACCGGGGATCGATGGATTCCTCAAAGAAGCGCATCGCTCCGTTTTCCAGCCGCATATGGAAAAGGCTCTCCACCTTCCCCATGGGATATTTTTTGATCTGTTCCGCTGTCACCCGGCTTTCCAGGCCCAGCTCGGTCTGGATCAGCATGGAGACCAGTTCCCCGGCTCCGGCCTGATGGGTGGTGCGGACAGTACCGTCCGGAAGAAGCAGTGCCGCGTCGGTGGATCCTCCCCCCATGTCCAGGATGGCGATCGGAAGCTGGGTGCCCGGAGTCGTAAGGGCTCCCAGGGACGCCATGACGGCTTCCACCCCTGCCACCATCGTTTCCACATGCAGATCATGGGAAAGCCTTTCGGCGATCTGCCGCATGGGCAGCTGCTGGGTTTTCACCATGGCGGCGATCCCCACGGCTTTTTCCATGCAGGTTTCTCCCGCCAGCGAACCGGAAACCTCCACCGGCGCCAGGGTATCCACAGCCAGGATATCCGTGATGCGCACATCCGCTCCCGAAGCTCCGGATACATCCGCCATGCCGGTACGGATCCGTGTCAGCATGTTGCCCACATTGGTCCGGGGCTCGCCTTCGATATCCCGGATCTCCCCTGCACTGTACAGGGCGTCCATGATCTCGTCTGCTCCCCGGTCTATACTGATCGTTACGTTCTTTTCTCCGTTGAAAGTGATCTCTCCTGCCGGCAGCACATTCTCGCGGACATTGCCGTTGGGCGTCTTGATGACGACGGCGCTCCGCTTTCCGATCAGGCTTTTGGCGATGGGAGTGACCATTCTTGTCTCCTCCGGCGTCAGCTCCAGAAGAGTCGCAATGCCATAGGGGTTGGACAGCATCCGGATGCTGGTACCCGGCAGGGCCACCTCGATGGCCGCCCGCTTCCCCTCCGGGATCTTCCGGATATGCCGGACCTCATCCACAATGGGAATCTCCCGCGAAAGACGGTTTTCCACCAGCACGGCTTCGTCGGCCTGCAGGATCAGCCCGCAGATATCGAGCTCCGGGATCCGCTGATTCAGCCTGGCAGCCGCTTCTTCGTAGGAAAACTTGCTCTCGACGGCCACAATATAGGGCACGCCCGGCTTTCCCTTCCAGATATTTTCCAGAAAGATCAGTTCTCCCACCGCTTCCCCGGCGCCAGCCGGCGTGGAAGGATTATGTCCGATCATGGAGGACTCGGTGATGATGGTTTCCGTGATGGTCTCCATGGCCGTATCCCCGATCACCGGGGCTGCCTCGTTGAGACGGATCAGAGAAAGCGAGGAAAGAGGCATACGGATCCTGTCCATCGCCTCTTCCAATGCTGCCTTGATGCCCAGTACATTGGGAAGGGTTCCCTTGGTGCCCGTGGTCATCCGGGAAGCGCCGGAAAGAAAACGGAGACTGCCGTTCTCCTCCACGCTTCCGATACATACTTCAGTTGTGGAATTTCCGATATCGACACCGGCAATGAGTTTCAAAGCAGGATTCCCCTTTTTTCGTAAATCTCCGCCGCCTCCAGCACAAGCTTCGCACAGTGAGGCGCCTGATATTTTTCCAGAAGTTCCTGAGCCATCAGCACCAGCTCCCGCTTTGTGCTGCGGTTGGGCCGGAGCTTGTTGTACATAACAAGGATCACATCGTCCGGCACATGGACAAGCTCGGCAGCCCGGTCAAAGTTGGCCTTCATCTGCGGATTGTCCGCTTCCATGGCCACCTGCCCCTGCCTCTGCAGCATCTCCGAAGAGATCTTGATATCCTCCGCGGTCAGATTCCCCTTTTTGATCTCCTCCAGGGTGATCTCGGAAAGCTTCTTGCCGGTCTTGGATGTGATGGTATCGGCTTCGTTTTTGCCTAACGGATAATTGCTCATATCAAACCTCCCATTTGATCATTCCTTTTTCCGGATCCAGCTGTTCGGTCTCGATGATATGCATCAGAGCCGCCTTGACCTGGAATTTTGCCCGGACCATCGGATCATTTGTGCTTTCGATGGGAGTTACCTTTTCACCTTTTACATATTTTGCCGCGTTCCGTCCGATGGCCCGGTAGGTATCCAGGGTCATCAGCGGTGCCTGGGGAAACAGCTCCAGATTGGTCAGCGGATAGAGATCCTTCTGATGGATGACCGTAGTCCCCTTGGACTGGATCCCGATACCGATGCCGGAGCCGGAAAGCCTGGCGGACTGCAGGGCCATAAAGCCCACATCCGAGGTATCCAGGACTTTGACCACGCGGGAGGTCATGCCCTCCTCTTCGATGCCCGCCCGGACATTGCGGATCACATCCTCCAGCGGGATCCCGGTGATGGTGGCGCGGATCTCCGTCTGGAATGCGGCACCTACTCCGATCACGATCTCCTTGGGATCCGTGCCCTGAGGCGCCTTCTCGGCCCCTTCGTAGGAATGCTTCGGACGCATCCGGGTCCTTCCCGCCAGCGTCTGGGTATTTCCGGCATTTCCTGCTTCTGCCGCAGGAACGCTGCCGTTCTTCTGCAGTTCCTTTATGACTGCCTGGGTGATCGCCCTGATCAGCTGTTCATTTACTTCCATGGCACACCCTCCTAAAATTCATTCACATTGATACGATGCGGGATTGCCTTGATCTCCTCCCATCGCTTGCCTGTGACGCGGTATCCGGTGCCCGGTCCCAGATAGTCGTTCGGGGTATTCACCCCGGACATGACCTGGAAATCTTCGTCCAGGATCGCCGCCGTATGCATGTAGTCACCGATCACACGCTGCTTCAGCATGTTCAGGATGCTCTGGGCCAGCTCGGTAAAGCCGCTCTCCATCAGGGCCTGCACCACGTCGATGCCGGTGATGCCTCTCTTCATCAGATCATCCGCCGCCATCAGGTCCGAGGCCACATCTCTCTTCAACGTATCCTTGCTGCCGTGGGCGTAGGTCACTGCTTCCACCTGTTCGTCGGTCACTTCGGTGAGGCCCAGATACTTGAATACGGCCTGCACCGCCTTGCCGGCTTCCCGGCGGACCCGGATCACCTCTTCCTCCGTCACCGGACGAAGGCCGCCGTCCACCTGCATGTCTCTCTGCAGCACGTTGTAATCGTCAAAGTCCTCCGCGTCAAAATTCGACCCGGCGAACATATTGTCATAATTCGGTTCCGCAGCATATCCGGAAAAGATGAAATCCGTTCCCGGCATGAACTGCAGCATGGTACGCGCCGTCCGGCGCATGTCGGAGTTGGAGAAGCTCTGGTCATTGGAGGAAGCACACTCCAGCCCCAGAAGAGCCGCCACCAGGTTCTCCCCGATGACCTCACGGATTCCGGAGGGAACGCTGGCCGTCACGCCGATGCAGCTGACGGAGCCATTCTGGATTCCCTGGGCTCCCGCCCCCTTGGTCATGAACAGACATTTGCATTCCAGATACAGCATGGATTTGCGCTCGCTGGAGCCCATCAGCACCTCGGAACCGCTGCCGGACGTGAACCGGACCTTCAGGCCCCGGGACGCGTAGGCTGAATTCAGAAATGCCTTGGAATAAGGCGTATCATCTCCGTCGATGAAGACCTTCTCCGTGCCGTAGACCGAAAGCGTCTCCGCATAGGTGGTCAGACCGCGGATCCCCAGCTCCAGCTCCGTGGCTTCCTCCACGGCACACTGGGTCAGGACTCCCTTCCGGCCCACCTGGGAGCCGATCAGCAGCGCGATGGCGTTAAAGGGGGCATAGCGGGCCACACCGGTGGTGGTCTCCTCCTCGCTGAATCCGCGGAGAGCTCCTTCCGCCGCATCCGCCGCGATCTGCACCGGATCATCCTTCAGATTGGTGATATGAGCCTGGTTTCCGGGCACCTTGCGGGCCCGCATTTTCTGCATGCCCATCATCATCTCCACCACATTCAGGTGATTGATGATCTCCACCATCTTGGCCGGGGTGATCCCGGAAATGATCTTCAGGATCTCTTTACGCGGTGTCTGGATATCCACGATCATACGCGCGATCTCCAGAGACGAAAGCGCCATGGATTCCTTTGCCCGGTCCACGCGGATCGTGTAATCCGCGATAAACTGATCCAGGAAATCGAAATCCCCGCGTTTTTTTCCGTCCAGCTCCGTGATGACGCCGTTTTCGATGGTGATGGACGGTTTGGGATCATAGGGGCTGCTCATGGCAACAAATCCCATCTCCGGCCATTCATCGATAAAACCGTCCTTGTTGACTGCTCTCCGGTCGAGAGCTTCAATACGCTTTGATCTTTTCATCGTAAACACCTTTTCAGAAGGAGATTCCCTCTTTTATCAAAACGACCACAGCTTCTTGTAAATGTTCATGATATCTTCCTTTGTCGGCACCCTGGGGTTATTGACCGTACAGGTATCGGCAAGGGCTGCATCCGCCATCCGGTCGATGGCGGCAAAATAGGCATCGGGTGTCACGGTCCCAAGCTCCTGGATCGTGAGAGGAATGTTCATTTCCT
The DNA here is from genome assembly GCA_946626695.1 of uncultured Blautia sp. Lineage (GTDB taxonomy): Bacteria > Bacillota > Clostridia > Lachnospirales > Lachnospiraceae > Blautia_A. The sequence goes on along the minus strand of CAMOUV010000059.1, from coordinate 3,943 downwards.
TCTGCATGAACTGGATCCAGTTGACCAGTGAACGGACCGTCATCACCTTGTTATAATTCGAAAGCCCCAGTACATGGGCTATATTGGCATATCTTTTGACCGACGGATGATATTCCGTCTGGCTCCGGCTGTGTTTGTTGATGCCGGAATTGTATTCGACGATATGAGGCAGCAGCATCGCGTTCGCACGTCCATGGGGAATATGGAAAACCGCTCCCAGCTGATGGGCCATGCTGTGGGTGATGCCGAGACCCGCCGTGTTGAAGGACAGCCCTGCCAGACAGGATGCCACATGCATCTTCTGCCGCGCATGCATGTCATTCCCGTCCAGGTACGCCCGGAGCAGGAACACGCCGCAGATCTCGATCGCCTTCTCGGCAAGAGCTGCCGAAAACTCATTGTGGGCCGTGCTCACATAACTCTCCAGTGCATGGGTGAACACATCCATGCCCGTATCCGCCGTCACCGACGGGGGCACCGACCGGACCAGCTCCGCATCCAGGATGGCCTCCTCCGCCGTCAGGCTGTCCGAGACCAGAGGATACTTGATATGTGCATTGGTATCGTTGATCACCGCAAAGGAGGTGACCTCGGAACCGGTGCCGCTGGTGGTGGGTATGGCGATCAGCGCCACATGCCCGTATGGGTTGATCTTCAAAGCAAACTCACGGATCGCCTTGGAGGAATCCATGGCCGAACCGCCGCCGACGGCCACCACGGCCTCCGGCATATATTCCAGAAACTTCCGGACTCCCGCCGCAATCTTGTCCAGAGGGGCGTCCGGAACCACATCGCTGAAGATGTCGTACTCTTTTCCCGCACTTTTCAGAGGCTCCGTGATCAGGCGGATCATCTCCGACTGTGCGACAAAAGGATCTGTGATGATCAGGATCCGCTGATAAGGAATCGTTTTCAGACGATCCAGCGAATTCGATCCGAAATGGATCACCGTCTTCATCTCAAAAGTCTGCATCTGTTATTCCCCTTCTTCAGGAAAATCGGAACCAGGATACCGGAGCTCGATCCCCAGTTCGTTAAAATGTCTCACCCAGTAATCCGAAGGACGCACCTCCGTCACCACGATGTCCACATCCTCCAGTTCCCCGCTGACCATGAAGGCCGTCTGGTCGAACTTGGAGCTGTCCACGGCAAGGATGTTCATCTTTGCCGAGCTCATCATGGCTTTCTTGATATAGGCAAAGGCCTCCTGGGATTCCATGATGCCCCAGGTCGTATCCAGTGCCTTGCAGGAAAAAATGGACTTGTCAACACAGTGAGACCGGAAAACCTCCTCGGCCTTGGAGCCGAGAAAGGCAAGATACCCTTCCTTCAAAACGCCGCCGGTACAGATGATATTCCACCCGGACACGTCCGAAAGCTCCAGAAGAATCTCCACCGAGTTGGTCACCACGGTCAGATGCTCCTTCTCCTTCAAAGCCCGGGCGATAAACACATCCGTGGTGCTGGCATCCAGAAAAATATGATCCCCCTCCCGCACAAGGGAGGCGACGATCTCTGCCATCTTCTGTTTGCTGCCCACATTCGTGTTTTTCCGCACATTGAAGGGCAGGTCCAGGGAAAGTCCCTCCCGGATCACCGCACCGCCATAGCTTTTGACGGCATACCCTTCCTTGTCCAGCTTGTCCAGGTCCCGGCGGATGGTCTCCTCGGAAACCCCGAACTGGGAGCTGAGCTCACTGACGACCACACGCCGTTCTTCCTGCAGTTTTTCCAATATGAGATTTCTTCGTTCCGCCGCCAGCATAAAAACCTCCTGGTGGTTTTGATAATTATAAAATGGAACTGATCATCTTCCGGTCCGGATGCGCGATCACGGAAGAGTCCAGATAGGTTCCCTTGGCACCGGCCAGAGCCGAAGCCCTCTTGATGGAAGCCTCCACCGCGGACACTTCCCCGGTGATAAGCATATAGGATTTTCCGCACATGCCCTTGGCGATGCGAAGCTCGATCAGCTCCACGATGGCCGTCTTTGCCGCCTGGTCCGCCGCCTCGATCAGGGATGCGGCGTCATAGGTCTCCAGAATACCCAGTGCGCTGATATCCTCCACCTGCGTCGCCCCGTACATGGCCGGGAAAATAGACTCGTGGGGATTGCCCAGAACAAAGCTGTCGATGCATTTGTCTTCATACGTCGAGACAGCCGCATCCACCGCAGCCTTGACCGCGCTCAGCGTGCCGGTGATGATAGCGATATATTTGCCCGGACATACCGTCTGAGCTTCGACGATCTCGACTTCGGAAGTCTTGACCATCAAATCCGCCGCGGTGATACCGGTGGCGGTCGTCTTAAATTCGATCATTCCGATTGCCTTACTCATCCTGTGTACGTCCTTTCTATTCTGCTGTGATCTCCACAAACTGATCCGTCACCTTCGTGATGACACCGTTGATGGAGGCATGGATTCCCACGGAAAGACCCTGAGCCGGTTCCGCGATCATGTCGAACCGCTGTACCCGGTCGCCGATCTTCACAATGGGAATGGCCGGCACACCGATATGCATGCTCATGGGGATCTTCACCCGCGGCACATAGATCAGGTTGTCACTGTAAGGCGCCGGCTTGTTGTACTTCGAAAGCCCAAGTCTGGATTCCAGCCTGCCCTCCGGCACCTTGCGGAAATCCCGGTCCTTCGGCACGGGCTTTACTTCCACGCCCTGGGGCGGCCGGATCCCGTTCTTCCGAAGGCCGTTCTTCATGTCCAGAAGAAGGGTCCTGGGCGCCAGGCTCTGGGGACATGCAAACATCTCGCATACCCCGCAGGAACAGCAGAAGCTGGCATTGACGTAGGGATTCATATCCTGGAAATCGCCGTTGGCAGCTGCCCGCATAAACCGGGCCGGGTCAATGGGATGGCCAAGATTGTGTCTCGGACACATGTCCGTACAGGTATTGCACTGGCAGCAGATGGAAGCTGCCCTCTTCAGATCTATGGATGAACTCCGGTTCTTTTTGGTCACGATGGGGTGATCCTTGGGAAGAACCAGAATTGCGTTCGTCGTTTTTGTGACCGGATCCGAACCGGAACCGATATGACCCATCATGGGACCGCCCACAAAATAAACCGGGTCCGGGATGGTTTTTCTGCCCGCCTGTGCCACCACCCAGTCCAGGTCGGTGCCCAGGGGAACCTTCACCGTAACAGGGGTTTCCACTTCGCCTACCACGGTGACATACTTGCTGCAGACCGGTTTCTGCCGATCCACCGAGCGATATACATTGAAGATGGTCTCCACATTGAAAACCGCCACACCCTGCTCGATGGGAAGCCCGCCGGGACGGACGACCCTGCCCGTGGCCTCGTAGATCAGGATGACCTCATCCCCCATGGGATAGACCTCTTCCAGCTCAAAGATCCGCATCTCCGGATACTTGTCGATATGTTTTTTCAAAGCGTGGATGGTATCTTTGTACGATCTCTTTACGCCGATGATCGCCTCTTTGGCACCGATGGTCTTGGCCATGATGTCAAACATTTCCATGATCTCCGCCGCATGATACTGCAGCATCTGACGGTGCAGCTTCAGAAGAGGCTCGCATTCCGCGCAGTTCATGATGATGATCTCTGCCTTGTCCGTCAGCTTCTGATAATCCGGAAATCCGGCGCCGCCGGCTCCCACCACGCCGCTCTGATGCAGAATCTGTTTCAGCTCGTCTAATTTCATGGTGTCACTCCAATCCTGCTCCGTCATCGATGATACCGACGATCGCGGCATCAACCGGAGCTGTCTCTACACCGCAGCCGATACGGGCTGCACTACCCTGTGCCACCAAAACATATTCGCCGATCCCGGCACCGATAATGTCGATCGCCACGATACGGCTGAGGTCTCCTTTCATATGATGAACGGGCTCGATGATCATGAACTTATTACCAATCAGCTTTTCGCTTTTACGCGTGGAGACCACGCTGCCCACTACTTT
>CAMOUV010000058.1 GCA_946626695.1 uncultured Blautia sp. | reverse complement strand
CGGTTTGTGGTAAAATACCTCCGCAGCCAGGCCAGGTGATCGCGGCTGAACAGACGAAAGGGTTCAGACGAGGAAAGTCCGGGCTTCACAGGGCAGGATGCCGGATAACGTCCGGTGGAGGCAACTCCCAGACCAGTGCAACAGAAATGTACCGCGTAAGCAATGAGCGGTGCGCGGACAGAAACGATGACACGTGCAGAGAGCTTGCTCTCATGCACTGGCATCGGATTCTGGACGCATACGGCGAATGCCGTGTACCGAGGATCAAAGATCCGAGGGACCGCGCCGTGTACCGAGGATCAAAGATCCGAGGGACCGCGCCGTGTACCGAGGATCAAAGATCCGAGGAACCGCTCGTTGCCTGCGTAAGGGTGGAAAGGCAGTGTAAGAGACTACCGCCGTCCTGGTAACAGGGCGGGCACATGTAAACTCCATTCGAAGCAAGACCAAAAGGAAAGCGATACGGCGGCCCGTCGTGCTTTCAGGTAGGTCGCTTGAGCCGTCCGGCGACGGGCGGCCTAGATAGATGATCACCCACGACATAACCCGGCTTATCGGCCTGACTGCATGGAAAAAAGAAACTGTCACAATTTGAAAAGACAGAAAAAACACCCGGCTATACGTCATCGAAATATGTTCTTGCAGATGTACGGCTTCTCGACGGACTGGTTGACTTCTGGTGTACGCAGATGGACGACACTTGTGTCGTACAGATGCGAACAACAGAAGTTGAACAGTCAGGAGAGAGACGAACATGCAAAACATATTCGAGGGCGTATAGCCGGGTGTTGTTTTCGTCCGCAACCGGGTGTTATTTTCGTTCGGTTTTATTTATTCCGCATGCCGCGGTATTTCTCTTCGCAGTATTTGCAGCGGTAGATCTCTTTCTCGGGATCGGCCAGGAAGAAGATCTGGTCAAGACCCTGCTCGATGGACGTGATGCAGCGGGGATTCTTGCACTTGATCACATTGACGATCTGTTTGGGGGGCTTCAGCTCCCTTTTTTCCACGATCTGCTCGTCCTTTATGATGTTGACGGTGATGTTGTGGTCGATGAAACCGACAATATCCAGATCCAGCTCATCGATGGGGCATTCCACCTTGATGATGTCTTTTTTGCCCAGCTTGTTGCTGCGGGCATTCATGATCATGGCCACGGTGCAGTTCTTCTTGTCAAGATGCAGGTCATGGTAAAGGGTCATGGCTTTTCCGGCTTTGATATGGTCCAGAACATAGCCTTCCCGAAGTGCTCCAACGTTCAACATGGCAGTTTCACCTCCAGCAGTGTGAGAATCAGGGCCATACGCACATACACTCCGTACTGTGCCTGGCGGAAATAAGCGGCTCTCGGATCCGAATCCACCTCTACCGCGATCTCATTGACCCGGGGCAGGGGATGAAGAATGTACATGTCTTTTTTGGCCAGCTCCAGCTTCGGCATGTCCAGAATATAGAAATCCTTCATGCGGACATAGTCTTCCTCGTTGAAGAAGCGTTCCTTCTGTACCCGTGTCATATAGAGGATATCCAGCTCGGGAAGAGCATCCTCCAGACGTTCCACCTCTTTGTACTCAATGTGGTTTTTCTCCAGCACATCCTCCCGGATCCAGCTTGGAACCCGGAGCTCTTCCGGCGAGATCAGATAGAAACGGACATTCGCATAGCGGACCAGAGCTTCGATCAGGGAATGCACAGTACGGCCGAATTTCAGGTCTCCGCAGAGCCCGATGGTCATGTCGCCGAGACGGCCCTTCAGGGAATGAATGGTCAGCAGATCGGTAAGGGTCTGAGTGGGATGTTGGTGACCGCCGTCGCCGGCGTTGATCACCGGAATGGAAGAGGCCATGGATGCGACCAGTGCGGCACCTTCCTTCGGATGACGCATTGCAGCGATATCCGCGTAGCAGGAAACCACCCGGATGGTGTCGGCAACGCTTTCACCTTTGGCGGCAGAACTGGAATCGGCGGACGAAAAACCAAGAACCTTGCCTCCCAGATTCATCATGGCGGCCTCAAAACTCAGCCGGGTTCGGGTACTGGGTTCGTAAAACAATGTAGCCAGACGTTTGTCATCACAGACATGGGCATATTTCTGCGGATTCTTCTCGATGTCGCCGGCCAGGGCCAGCAGCTTATCCAGCTCTTCCACAGAAAAGTCCAGAGGACTGATCAAGTGTCTCATAGATAACCCTCCTGATCATAAAGTTTTTTCATCGATGTCTCCACCATATTATACCACCTGTCCCGTATTTTCAAGAAAAAAACTCTACGAAAAGGTCTGGCTTTTCAAGGCCGCCCGTACCGGGCTCCCGCATCAGGCTCCAGGCCGGGATCCATGTTATTGCGTTTGTCCGGCTTTTCGACGGACTCATGATTTCTGGTGTACGCGGAAGGACGACATTTCAATGTCGTACGTCTGCGAACACCAGAAATCGGTGAGTCAGGAGAAGGACGGACATGCAAAACATGGATCCCGGCCTGGAGCCTTATATGGGAGCTGCGTACAGTCGGCCGCCTACTCCGTAAGCGACCCGTCCATGACCCTCTGTCGGATCCAGAGCTGGAGGGAATCCACCGTGCGGGAGATTTCCTCCAGTTTTTCACGGATTTTGCGGAAATCGTCGGCCTCATCCTCGGAGATCTGACCGTCCACCGTGATTTCGACCAGACGCCTGCGGTCATCCTCCAGGGAATTCAGATGATTGAGAACCTCCAGGGCAATCTGGGAAAGATCCTTGATCCGTACCTCCGGCACGTATTTCTGTCCGATGGGGCATTCGTGGGAGCAATAATAGTTGCACAGCTCCGGCTTTTTATAACAGTCTGCCAGCAGAAGGATCTCGTCCGGATGCGGGAGGGACTTTTCACTCTCGATCTTCTCGATCCGGTCGTCCGAGATACAGCCGATGGCTTCGGAGGCTTTTTCCCGGGTGAATCCGGCATCCTCCCGGCTCAGCTGATAGATGTTTTTGTTCTCTTTTATCGATCTTTTTCCCATACCTGTATCCTCTCTTTACATGAAAATACACCGGTATCAGTTTACCATAAAAAAACTTCCGCGACAACCGTCCACGTGCTTGAAAAAACCACCTGTTTCCGATATACTATTCTGTGGCATAAAAGATTTTTACGAGGCATACAGATGAATACAGAAAAAACAGCCGTGATTCCGGATCTGCAGGACTGCCGGTCCCGGATCGACGCCATCGATTCACAGATCGTACAGCTTTTTGAAGAGCGGATGAAAATCTCGGAACAGGTGGCGGCATACAAAATACAGAATGGCCTGAAGGTACGTGATCCGCAGAGGGAGCAGCAGAAGATCGCAGATCTCAGCGCAAGGGCCCATGGGGAGCTGAATACCCGGGGAACGGCTGAGATCTTCCGTCAGATCATGGCTATCAGCCGCAAGCGTCAGTATCAGCTGCTGGCAGAGCAGAATATCACGGAGAGAAGGGATGATTTCTTCGTGGAGAGCCTGCCGGTGGAAAACCGGACCGTGGTGTTTCAGGGCGTGGAGGGAGCTTACAGCTATGCGGCCATGAGGGGCTTTTTCCCTTCGGACATCCGGAGCATTCACGTGAAGACCTGGCGGGAGGCCATGGAGAAGGTCGCGCGGAAGGAAGCGGATTATGCGGTCCTTCCCATCGAAAACAGTACGGCAGGCATTGTGGAGGATATTTATGATCTTCTGATGGAATATCCTCTGTATATCGTAGGACAGCAGATCATCCGGGTGGAACATGTGCTGCTGGGGCTGCCCGATGCGGATCTGTCAAAGATCCGGACGGTCATTTCCCATCCCCAGGGACTGGCCCAGTGCAAGGTCTGGCTGGAGACGCATCCGGAGTGGAAACAGGTGGAGGCGCTGAATACCGCCGGGGCTGCCCGGAAGGTGATGCAGGAGGGCGATTCCTCCGCAGCGGCCATCGCAAGCCGCGAGGCAGGCGAGGTTTACGGGCTGAAGGTGCTGGCGGAAAATATCTGCGGGAACCGGAACAATTCCACCCGGTTCATCATCGTGAGCCGTAAGCCGGTCTATCCGGAGGATGCGGACAGGGTCAGCATCTGCTTTGAACTGCCCCATGAAAGCGGTTCGCTGTACAATATGCTGTCCCATATCATTTACAACGGTCTGAATATGACCAAGATCGAATCCCGGCCGGTTCCGGGAAAGACCTGGGAATATCGTTTTTTTGTGGATTTTGAAGGCAGGCTTACGGACAGCGCGGTGGAGAATGCCCTGCTTGGTCTGGAGGCGGAAGCCTTAAAGCTCAGGGTCCTGGGCTGTTACCGCGCGCAGTAGATGGCTGTGCCGGACCGGTACACCGTACCGGTCTGCGGTAAAGGGTACGGTTTATAAACATTGAACGGAGGAAGGGTTCGTATGGCAATAACGACTTTTGCGGCGATCGATGTCGGTTCATACGACATATCGATGAAGATTTTTGAGCTTTCCAGGAAGGCAGGCTTCCGGGAGCTGAATGATGTCCGTTTCCGGCTGGAGATCGGCAATGATGCGTATTCCACCGGCAAGCTGGATCCGGATATGGTAGATGCGATCTGTGAGATTCTGCTGGATTTCCGCAGGATCATGCGTGAATTCGGCACGGAGGACTACAGGGCCTGCGCCCACGGCTCCTTCCGCGCGCTGGTCAATCCGGTGATCGTGGTGGAGCAGATCTACCAGCGGACGGGGATCCGGATCGATATCCTGAGCAATTCCGAGCAGCATTTTCTGGGGTACAAATCCATCGCGGCCATCGAGGCCGGGTTCAAGAAAATGATCCAGAAGGGGACCGCCATCATGGACGTGGGCGGCGGCAGTCTGCAGGTTTCGCTGTTTGACAAGGATGCTCTGGTCACGACACAGAACCTGAAAATGGGCAGCCTCCGGATCCGGGAGCGGCTGAAGGAGCTGGAAAAGGCCACGATCCATTATGATCAGCTGGTGGAGGAATTCATCCGGAACGATCTGATGAGCTTTTCGAGACTGTACCTGAAGGACCGGGACATCAAGAATGTCATTCTGATGGGCGATTTTCTGACGGATACGATCTTCCGGGAGGATATGAAGGACAGGATCATCACCCGGGCAGAGTTTGAGAACCGTTATGAGAACGTGGTGCACAAATCCACCCGGCAGCTGGCGGAGGAGATGGAAATCGACGAGGAATATGCCTCACTGGCGGTTCCGACCATGGTCATCTGCAAGAATTTCATGGATATTTTCAACGCGGAATCCCTCTGGGCTCCGGGCGTCTCTCTGCTGGACGGAATTGCATACGATTTTGCCGAAAGAAACAAATTTATAAAAAGTGCCCACAATTTTGAAAACGATATCCTGGTTGCCGCAAGGAACATTGCAAAACGGTATTCCTCCGGCAAGAGCCATATCCAGGGCACCACAGCCCTGGCCCTGGCCATCTTCGACAGCACAAAGAAGATCCACGGCATGGGTGCCCGGGAACGGCTGCTCCTGCAGATCGCCGTACAGCTTCATGATGTGGGCAAGTACATCAGCATGGAAGCGGTCTCGGAGTGTTCCTACCAGATCATCCAGTCCACGGAGGTGATCGGCCTTTCCACGAAGGAACGGCATATTATCGCCAGCGCGGTGCGGTACAACAATGCTGAGTTTAAATACAGCTCCGAGTACGAGAAGGACATGATCGTCGACCGGGAGCAGTACCTGCTGGTGGCCAAGCTTGCTGCCATTCTGAGGCTTGCCAATGCGATGGACCGCAGCCATTACCAGAAGGTCAAGGGCATCAAAGCCGTCCTGAAGGACCGCGAGCTGGAGCTGATCCTGGATTCGTCCATGGACCTTTCCCTGGAGCTGGGGCTGCTGAAGGACAAGGTCGAATTCTTTGAAGAAGTGTTCGGGATCCGGCTGCTTCTCAGAAGAAAGAAAAACAGCTGAGACCGGAAACACAGATGGAGGAGATTATGGAATTCAAAAATCAGATCAAAAGCTTTGAAAAGCCGGAATACTTTGTAAACCGCGAGCTGAGCTGGCTGAAGTTCGACGAACGGGTGCTGAGTGAGGCGATGGATAAGAATCTGCCCCTTTTTGAACGGCTTAAGTTCCTGAGCATCACCGCGTCCAACCTGGATGAGTTTTTCATGGTCCGGGTGGCTTCCCTGAAGGACCAGGTCCATGCAGGCTATACCAAGACCGATATTGCGGGTCTTACATCCAAGGAACAGCTGAAGGAGATCAGTGTCCAGACCCATGCCCTCGTGGACCAGCAGTACCAGACACTGAACAAGTCTCTGCTGCCGGCCCTGCAGAAGGCCGGAATGCAGCTGATCATGGATCACGAAAGCCTTACGCCGAAGCAGCAGGCCTTTGTGGACCGTTATTTTGAAGACAACGTCTATCCGGTGCTTACGCCCATGGCCATGGACTCGTCCCGGCCCTTCCCCCTGATCCGGAACAAGACGCTGAACATCGGAGCGCTGATCTCCAAAAAGAACAAGAAGGGCAAGGAGGTTCTGGAATTTGCCACTGTACAGGTGCCCTCTGTTCTTCCCCGGGTGATCATCCTGCCGGAGGAAAAGGGAAAAGAGAAGAAGACCACCGTGATCCTGCTGGAGCAGATCATCGAACGTAATATCGGCAAGCTCTTCCTGAGCAACGATGTGGTCTGCGCCTATCCGTACCGGATCATGCGGAATGCGGATCTTACCATCGACGAGGATGAGGCGGAGGATCTGCTGGTGGAGATCCAGAAGCAGCTGAAGAAACGCCAGTGGGGCGAGGTGATCCGCCTGGAGGTGGAGGACTCCATCGACAGCCGTCTGCTGAAGGTGCTGCAGGAGGAATTCGACATCAAGGAAGAGGACATTTTCCGGATCCCCGGGCCGCTGGACCTGACCTACCTGATGAAGGTGTACGGAACGGCAGGCTACGAGGAATACAAGGAAACCTCCTACACGCCGCCGGCACCGGTCCCGGCTTTCCAGAATGACCGGAATATCTTCGAAGTGATCCGGGAGAAGGATGTGTTCCTGCATCACCCCTACATGAGCTTTGATCCGGTGGTGGATTTCATCCGCCAGTCCGCCAAGGACCCGGATGTGCTGGCCATCAAGCAGACCCTGTACCGGGTCAGCGGCCATTCCCCCATCATCGCGGCGCTGGCGCAGGCCGCCGAGAACGGCAAACAGGTTTCCGTGCTGGTGGAGCTGAAGGCCCGCTTTGACGAGGAAAACAATATCGTATGGGCTCAGAAGCTGGAGAAAGCAGGCTGTCACGTGATCTACGGTCTGGTCGGTCTGAAGACCCACAGCAAGATCACGCTGGTGGTACGCCGGGAAGAGACGGGCATCCGCCGGTATGTGCATCTGGCCACCGGAAACTACAATGATTCCACAGCCAAGCTGTATACGGACTGCGGCATTTTCACCTGCGACGAACGGATCGGAGAGGATGCGACGGCTGTTTTCAACATGCTGTCAGGATATTCGGAGCCAAAGCACTGGAACAAGCTGATCGTGGCCCCGATCTGGATGAAGGATCGTTTTCTGAAGCTGATCCGCCGGGAGGCGGAAAACGCGAAGAAAGGCGTCCCGGCATTCATCGATGCCAAGATGAATTCTCTCTGTGATCCTGTTATCATGTCCGCCCTGTATTATGCCTCCTCCTGCGGTGTGAAGATCCGCCTTCTGGTGCGCGGTATCTGCTGCCTGAAGACGGGGATTCCGGAGGTGAGCGAAAACATCCAGGTGCGTTCCATCGTCGGTAATTTCCTGGAGCACGGACGGATCTTCCATTTCCACAACGGAGGAAATGACGAGATCTACATGGGCAGCGCCGACTGGATGCCCAGGAACCTGGACCGCCGGGTGGAGATCGTGTTCCCGGTGGAGGATCCCGACATCAAGGAAGAGCTGATTCATATTCTGGATCTGGAATTCAAGGATAATGTGAAAGCCCATCTCCTCCAGAGCGACGGATGCTATATCAAACAGGACAAACGCGGCAAGACTCTGGTCAATTCCCAGCTGGAATTCTGTAAGGAAGCCACGAGAGCGGCCAAGGAACACCAGGAGAAAAAGACCAGCGGACGGGTCTTTATTCCCGCCGAACCCGTGGAAGCTCCCGAGAGCATGCAGGCAAACATCGCAGATACTGAAAATAAAGATTGAAATTACTGCAGATTTTTATTACTATAGAGAATAGAGTGCATTGATCTGCTTTGCGGCCCGGCCGCATACAACCGATAAAGGAGAACAAGAATGAGCAAAAAACCAACCGTACTGATGATCATGGACGGCTTCGGCCTGAATGAACGGCAGGAAGCCAACGCAGTGTATATGGCAAAGACTCCCGTTATCGACGGGCTGATGAAGGACTATCCCTTTGTAAAAGGGTATGCCAGCGGACTGGCGGTAGGCCTTCCGGACGGCCAGATGGGCAATTCCGAGGTGGGCCATCTGAATATGGGCGCCGGCCGTATCGTCTATCAGGAGCTGACCCGCATCACCAAAGAGATCAACGACGGAGACTTCTTCAAAAACGAAGCCCTTCTGGCGGCGATGAAGAATGCCCGGGACAACGATTCCTCGATCCATTTCATGGGTCTTCTTTCCGACGGAGGCGTACACAGCCACAATACCCATCTGTACGGCCTGCTGGAGATGGCAAAGAGAGAAGGACTTTCCAAAGTATATGTGCATTGCTTCCTGGACGGACGTGACACGCCGCCGGCATCCGGCAAGAGCTACATCGAGGCTCTGCAGGAAAAGATGAAGGAGATCGGCGTAGGCGAGATCGGCGTGGTTTCAGGCCGTTACTATGCGATGGACCGTGACAACCGCTGGGACCGTGTGGAGAAGGCCTATGCAGCCCTCACCCGGGGCGAAGGCGTCAAAGGGACCGATGCGGCCGAGGCTGTGCAGGCTTCCTACGATGAAGGCGTGACGGACGAATTTGTTCTTCCCACCGTTATCGAGAAGGACGGAAAACCGGTGACCACCATCTCCGAAAATGATTCCATCGTTTTCTTCAACTTCCGTCCGGACCGTGCCCGCGAGATCAGCCGTGCATTCTGCGACGACGAGTTCAGCGGTTTCCCGAGAGAGAAGCGCCTGAATCTGACCTATGTATGCTTCACGGATTACGATCCCACCATCCCGCACAAGCTGGTGGCCTTCAAAAAGGTTCATCTGACCAACACCTTCGGCGAATATCTGGCCGCACACAATATGACCCAGGCACGTATCGCCGAGACCGAAAAATATGCGCATGTGACCTTCTTCTTCAACGGCGGCATCGAAGAGCCCAACGCGGGAGAGGACAGGATCCTGGTAAAATCCCCGAAGGTGCCTACCTACGACCTGCAGCCGGAGATGAGCGCTCCGGAGGTCTGCGACCGTCTGGTGGAGGCCATCACCTCCGGTAAATATGACGTGATCATCATCAATTTTGCCAACCCGGACATGGTAGGCCACACCGGTGTGATCGAAGCGGCCGTCAAAGCGGTGGAAACCGTAGATACCTGTGTGGGACGCACCGTGGAAGCCATCAAGAAGGTGGACGGACAGCTGTTTATCTGCGCGGACCACGGCAACTGCGAGCAGATGATCGATTATGAGACCGGCGAGCCTCATACCGCACATACGACCAATCCGGTTCCCTTCATTCTGGTGAATGCGGATCCGAAATACAAACTTCGCGAGAACGGTGTCCTGGCCGACATCATCCCGACCCTGATTGAGCTGATGGGTCTGGAGCAGCCGGCGGAGATGACCGGAAAATCGCTTCTTGTTGTCGAATAAACAGGGGATAAACGGGAGAGTGTAAGCAATATGAAAAAGGATGCAAACAGCATTCAGAAGGGGAAACCGGCCGTTCAGAAATCGGCGCGGCCCGGAAAAGTGGTGTATGTGGCGCTGAATGAACCGCTGCAGCCGCTTCCGTCACCGCCGCAGCCGAAGCAGAAAAAGAAACGCAGTTATAAAGGACTGAAGATCGCCGGAATGGCAGCAGCCATGACAGGCGTATGTGCAGCCTCCGTCTACGGCGGGATGACCTACTACTATTCCGGACGGTTTTTTGAAGGAACGACCATCAACGGGATCGACTGTTCAGGACTTACGGCCTACGAAGCGGAAGAAGCCATCGCTGCGGACGTGGAGGATTATCAGATCGAAATCCGCGCGCGGAACGTGGAGCCGCAGAAGATTTCCGGGGACAGGATCAACTACAGATATGCCTCCCAGGGCGAGGTGCTGAAGCTTCTGAAGGAACAGAAGCCATACGAATGGCCCACGGGACTCTATCAGAAAAAAGCCTACAATATCACGACAAAGGCTACCTTTGACAAGAGAAAGCTGCAGGAAGAAGTGCGCAGTCTGGACGCTGCCAAGGAGGAAAACCAGGTGGCGCCGGAGAATGCCTACGTTGCCTTCCAGAACGACCAGTTCGAGATCGTCCCGGAGACGGAAGGGAGCGAGCTGATCCTGAAATCCGCATACCAGGCATTGAGCCTGGCCATCACGGATGAGGAAAGCACCATCGATCTGGGACAGGAACCCTGGGTCTATGAAAAGGCCGAACTGACCAGCGAAAGCGAAGAGCTGCAGGAGACGGTGGAGGCCTATAACAACCTGGCCAACGCCAGCATCACCTACACCTTCGGTGATCAGACGGAGACCCTGGACGGGAACACGATCCGTTCCTGGCTTTCCTTTGACGGAAAAGGGCAGCTGATCAACGATGAAGCCTCCTTCCGGGAGCATGTCCGGCAGTATGTGGCGGATATCGCCTCCCGATATGACACCGTCGGGACCGAGAGGCCCTTCGACACCACCAGCGGCCGTACGGTCTATGTGTACGGCAGCGCCTACGGCTGGCTGATCGATCAGGCGGCGGAGACGGAACAGCTGATCCAGGACATCCGGAAAGGCGGTCAGACCACAAGGGAACCGATCTACATGATGACGGCCAATTCCCACGGCTACAATGACTTCGGCGATACCTACATCGAGGTGGACCTGAGCTTCCAGTATATGTATTATTACCGCGACGGTGTGCTGATCTTTGATTCGCCCATCGTATCCGGCACAAAGGTGGATCCCTCCAGGGCCACACCCTCCGGCGTGTACAAGCTGTACAGCAAGAGCAGCCCGGCCGTGCTCCGCGGACCGGCCACAGGCCCCAATACCTACGAGTATGAGAGCCATGTGACCTACTGGATGCCCTTCAACGGCGGAATCGGATTCCACGATGCGACCTGGCAGCCCTATTTCGGCGGCGACCGGTATGTGTACTACGGATCCCACGGCTGCATCAATCTGCCCTATAACAGTGCGGCAGCCCTGTACCAGGTTATCGATTACGACGTGCCGATCATCTGCTTCTATTGATCAGAAAGGGGAAAAATGGACCAGACACTCGGATATTTCATCATTGTGGTTTCGATCGTGGGAGGCCTTCTGCTTCTGACAGGACATGGAGACTTTCTGATGGGCGGAGGGAACTCCGATGAACGCAGAAAGCTCTATGACATGAAAAAGGTGGAAAAAGCCAGCGGCATTGCCTTTCTGATCATCGGAGCCGCGACCATCGCAGATATGTTCACCACAGGCATGGCTGCGAAGATTGCCTATCTGGTATTTATCATTGTCATTTTTGCGGTTCTGATCGTTTATATGCGGAAAAAATGCATGAAATAAAAAAACTGCCGCCTGTTCCTTGCGAAATGGCGGCAGTCTTTTTACTGCTTTATGAAAGACCCTTCCCGGCGATCAGAAAAAGAGAAGGAAGATCGGCAGGACGGCGGATCACCGCATCCGGCTCATCAGCCGTTCCGAAGCCATAAGAAGCAAACACAAAAGGAACACCGGCCTCCCTGCAGGCGTTCAGATCCCCCTGCGTGTCCCCGATATAAACCGGATGCTGCAGAGAATGCCTCCGGGCAATGGTGAGAATGTTCGCCGCCTTGGCGACGCCCGTGTCACCGGGACACAGATGATCGGTAAAAAGAGACGTAAGGCCCGTCGCCTCCAGAAACAACTCGATATACCCCGCCTGGCAGTTGCTCACGATAAAAAGCGGATACCGCCGGGAAAGAAGAGGAAGCACATCCCGAAGCCCCTCAAACAGAGGAGCCGGCGTTTCAGCGAGAGCCTTATGCTCCGCATCACAACACCGGTCGATCAGGCTCATCTGCGCCTCCGGTGAAATTCCGGGAAAAAGCTTCCGCGCGATATCCGGCAGCGTCTGCCCGAACACCGACTTCAGGATATCGGCCGTGACGCTGAACTCCGGATGCCCGACGGCAGAAAGACAGGAATTCCAGGCCTCGGCCACGATCGGGGTCGAATCCCATAACGTGCCGTCAATGTCAAAAATCAGAGAATCTGTATCGGAGAGATTTGTATACTTCATGCTGGTT
>CAMOUV010000057.1 GCA_946626695.1 uncultured Blautia sp. | reverse complement strand
CAGATACAGAATGTGGAATAGACTTTAACGGAGGTTGCCGGTGGCCAAGCTGATCAATATCGGATTCGGAAATATGGTCAATTCGGACAAGATCGTCGCGGTGGTAAGCCCCGAGGCGGCGCCCATCAAGCGAATGATCCAGGGCAGCCGCGGTACGAAAGAGCTGGTGGACGCAACGCAGGGACGAAAGACCAAAAGTGTGATCATCACGTCTGACAGAATCCTGATCCTCTCCGCAGTCCAGCCGGAGACGGTTGCGCGTCGTTTTGCGGAGAATGCATCAGACATAACAAAAACACAAGGGGGAGACCAGGTATGAATGATATCCTGAATCAAAGAGGAATCCTGACCGTGGTTTCGGGTTTTTCCGGAGCGGGCAAGGGAACGGTGATGAAGCGGCTGATGGAGAAGTACAGCGGATATGCGTTGTCGGTTTCTGTCACGACCCGGGCACCGCGGGAAAACGAAGAGGAGGGTATTCATTACTTTTTCAGGAGCAGGGAAGAATTTCAACAGCTGATCCGGGAGGATGCGCTGATCGAATTTGCGGAATATCAGGGCAACTATTACGGGACCCCGCGCCGGTATGTGGAGGACTGCCTTTCGGAAGGAAAGGACGTGATTCTGGAGATCGAGATGCAGGGTGCCGAAAAGGTGAGGGCAAAATATCCGGATGCGGTCCTGATCTTCGTCACACCCGAGAATTTTGACCAGCTGCGGAAACGCCTGGTAAACCGCGGCACGGAGACGGCGGAACAGATCGCCGGACGTTTGAAGAGAGCGGCCGAGGAATCCGTTTACATGAAAGATTATGATTATATCGCGGTCAATATGGATGGCGCCGTGGAGGAATGCGTGGACAGGATCCATGATATCCTTCAGTGCGAACATACCAGAATCAGCCGCAACAGCGAGTTTATCGAAAGGATCCGGGAAGAAGCCGGGAAAGGAGCCGAGTAATATGATCCATCCATCTTACACAGAGCTGATCGAAGCCATCAATGCAAATACGGAAGACAATGACAATACCATGCTGGTCAACAGCCGGTATTCCCTGGTGCTTGCCACGAGCAAGAGAGCAAGACAGCTGATCGCGGGAGCCAAACCGAGGGTTTCGGGCATGGCCAATCAGAAAGCGCTGTCCATCGCCATCGAAGAGTTCTATAAGGGCAAAGTCAAAATCCTTGAAGAGGCACCGGAAGAGGAGGAAGAAACCGTTTCGGCGCTTCCTGTCGAAGAGGAGGCATCGGCTGCAGCTGAGCTTACGGATGCACCGGAGGCAGAAGCCGGAGAAGAGCTGTCCGAAGAGTAAGGCAGGATATCTATGAAAATATTTTTTGTTTCGCTTGGCTGCGACAAAAATCTGTCCGACTCGGAACAGATGCTGGGGATCCTGACCCGGAACGGTCATGAGATCACAGGCTCGGAAGAAGAGGCAGAGGCGATCATCGTGAATACCTGCTGTTTTATCAAGGATGCCAGGGATGAGAGCGTCCAGACGATCCTGGAAATGGCAGAATACCGGAAGACCGGCCCCTGCAGGGCCTTCATCGTCACCGGCTGCATGGCCCAGAGATACCGTCAGGAGATCCTGGACGAGATTCCGGAGGTGGATGCCGTGCTTGGAACCGCTTCCTACGATGCGATCCTCCAGGCGCTGGCTGCGGCGGATCACAAAGAAAGGTATTCTCTTTTCCGCGACATCGATCATCTGGTGCAGGATGCCGAGAACGGAAGGATCCTGACAACGGGAGGACACTACGGGTATCTAAAGATCGCCGAAGGGTGCGACAAGCATTGTACCTACTGTATCATCCCGCAGCTCCGAGGCCATTACCGGAGCGTTCCGATGGAGCGGCTGGAGCGCCAGGCCGCCGACATGGCAGAGCAGGGCGTCCGTGAGCTGATCCTGGTGGCTCAGGAGACGACCGTGTACGGGACCGACCTGTACGGTAAAAAGAGCCTTCCGGAGCTTCTCCGCAGGCTGTGCCGGATCAGCGGGCTGCGCTGGATCCGTATCCTCTACTGTTATCCGGAGGAGATCGATGACGAGCTGATCGCCGTCATGCGCGAGGAAAAGAAGATCTGTCATTATCTGGATCTTCCGATCCAGCATGCCAGTGACCGGATCCTTAAACGTATGGGGAGAAGGACCTCCCGGGAGGATCTTGTTTCTGTCGTGAAAAAGCTCCGCCGGGAGATTCCGGATATCGTTCTCCGTACCACGCTGATCACCGGATTTCCGGGAGAAACGGAGGAGGATCATAAGATCCTCATGGAATTTGTGGATGAGATGGAGTTTGACCGTCTCGGCGTTTTCACCTATTCCAGAGAGGATGACACCCCGGCGGCTTCCATGCCGGACCAGGTTCCCGAAGAAATCAAGACGAAACGTCAGGAAGATCTGATGCTTCTGCAGCAGGAGATCTCCGCGGACAAGGGACAGGCCCATATCGGACAGGAAATGCTTGTGATGATCGAAGGTAAGGTCAGCGGGGAGAGCGCGTATATCGGACGTACCTACGGCGATGCGCCGAAGGTGGACGGGTATATCTTCGTGCAGACCGGAGAGCTTCTGATGACAGGCGATTTTGTCCGGGTTACGGTTACCGGGGCGATGGAATATGATTTGATAGGAGAGATTACGGATGAACTTGCCCAATAAACTCACTCTTGCGAGAGTGATCCTCGTACCTTTTCTTGTGGTTTTTCTCCTGACCGGTTTCGGCGGTGAGGCAAACCGGTATATCTGTATCGCCATTTTTGTGGCCGCCAGCCTCACAGACTGGTTTGACGGATATCTTGCCCGGAAAAACCATCAGATCACCAATTTCGGAAAATTCATGGACCCGCTGGCGGACAAGCTGCTGGTCTGCTCCGCTCTGATCTGCATGATCGAACTGGACAGACTTCCCGCGTGGATCGTACTGATCATCATTGCCCGGGAGTTTATCATCAGCGGTTTCCGGCTGATCGCGGCGGAAAACGGCATCGTCATCGCCGCCAACATGTGGGGAAAGTACAAAACGGCGACCCAGATGTTTATGATCATTTTCCTGATCCTGGATTCGCAGATTCCGGCTCTGCAGGTGATCACGCAGATTCTGGTATGGGTATCCCTGGCTCTTACCATCATCTCTCTTGTGACCTATATTGTGCAAAATAAGAAAGTACTGTCCATGCAGGAGTAAAATCCGCATGATTCTGCTGGTCCTGACCGGAACGATATCCCTGCCGGTCAGGACTTTTGTACTTAATATTACTGAAATATTCGTTGTATATTTGTGAAGATGTAACGATTTTCAAGAAACATTCTTACAGAGGTATTGACATAATTTCGTACATGGATTATACTCTTTTTAACAATTCCGTAATCTTTAAACGTTTTATCACAATATTTGTACACATATCAGTTACAAATATCAGATAAAACGACGCGATGATTAGTAAAAGACACGCAAAACGTGTCACGGAGGTTAAAATGTACGAAAAAACACCGGCACACTCCGGAGTTTCCGTTCGTAAAGGATGGAAGATTCTCTTATCTGTAATGCTTCTTGTATTCGGCATACAGATGTTTGCAGGCGCCCGCAGTGTCGAGGCTGCCGAAAACGGATTCAGAATCACCACCGAGAACGGAAAAACGGTTGCCTACTATTACAGGGACGGAAAAAAACTGAAGAGTTCTTTCCTGAACCTGAGCGGAAAAAAGTATTACTTCGATGAAGACGGCCGTCAGGTCATCGGATGGCAGAAGGGTAAAACCGGAGGCTATATCCGTTATTTCTATAATAAAGCCGGAGAGGAAGGCTATATGGCCACCGGTTTTATGAAGGATTCGGAAGGAAACATCCGTTACTTCGATCAGAAAAACGGCATGATGACAAGAGGATGGCTTGAGCTGGAAGACGGCTGGCGTTATTTCGATACCAAAACCGGCATTCAGTTCAAAGGAATCCGTAAGGTCGATAAGTACTATTACTATTTTATCGGAAACGCAAACTACAAAAAGAACGGGATCCGCTGTCAGTCCGGCTTCCGTGTGATGGGAGATGTGACCTATTACTTCAATCCGAAGGACGGTCATGCTCACATCGGATGGCTCACCAAGGACGGCAAAAAGTATTACTTCAGCAACAAAGGCGTCATGTATCATGACACGGTCATGATCATCGGCGGCAAAAAGTATCAGATCGACGAGGATGGTGTGTGTACTCTTTACAATACCGCTCCGGCGGCCGTGGAAGAGGACGGCAAGAGTTATTCCTACGAGGACAGAGGTTCCTACGTCGTCGTTTATGATCCGATCCGCAAGAGAAACTGGAATCTGGTAACGGAATTCAAGACCGACCTGGGCGTGGCAAACGGAGAAGCATCCGACAGAGATATCCTGGCAGCCCTGGTGGAAGCGGAAGCCGGAAGCACAGGCCTGATCGGCATGGAAGCGGTCGCCATGACCGTGCTGAACCGTACCATCGACAAGTACTTCCCGTCGGAAGTGCGGTACGTTGTGTATCAGGAATGCAATTCCAGTCATATTCCGGGACATTCCGTTGTTCGGTATCCGGTCAGCAATCCCTGGCTCAACATGAGACTGAAGGGAACCTTCTACAATAAAGAGCTTGCCTATCAGGCAGTGGATGAAGCCTACAGAATTTTCAACGCATATGTAAAAGCCGGCGAAGACCGTGTGATCCCGGAATTCTATGATGGGAAGGACATGAACTTCAAGTATTTTATGACACCGGCGGCCTTCAGGGCAGCGGGGCTTCGCTGTGAGTCCTACACCTGGAACAATATGACATTCTTTGTAGACTGGCCATTATAAAAAACAAAAAAGCTGCGGCACATGTCCGCAGCTTTTCCTGTTTTCGGAGGAGAAAGATGAAAGTAAAGATCTATACGGACGGTGCGGCCCGGGGAAACCCGGAGGGGCCCGGCGGATACGGGACGATCCTGCAGTATGTGGATCCGAAGGGGGAGCTGCACGAGAGGGAGTTCAGTCAGGGGTATAAGAAGACCACCAACAACCGGATGGAGCTGATGGCGGCCATCGTCGGGCTGGAGGCCCTGATCCGTCCCTGCGAGGTGGAGCTGTATTCTGATTCGAAGTATCTGGTGGACGCTTTCAATCAGCACTGGATTGACAGCTGGCTGAAAAAGGGGTGGACCCGCGGGAAAAAGGAACCGGTAAAAAATGTGGATCTGTGGAAACGCCTTCTGGCGGCAAAAGAGCCCCATTCGGTTACCTTCAACTGGGTCAAGGGACACGACGGACATCCGGAGAACGAACGCTGCGACCATCTTGCCACCTCTGCAGCCGACGGGGAGGATCTGCTGGAAGATGTGATCTGCGATTAAAAGAATGCGCTTGACAAAAAAAATCGGAGAACGTATACTAACACTTAGCTGTAAAAAGCCGTACATACGGATCAAAAGCGAAGAACGGAACGAGTACGCTGGGCAAAAGGCAGACAGAGAGCAGCCGGACGGTGAGAGGCGCCATGCCAGGCACAGAGGAAATACATCCGGGAGCTGCGCACCGAAAGAGAGTAGGCTGCGACGGGAGGCAACCGTTACCATGCCGGAGTGATCGCGTAAGCCGTCACTTGCCAAGGCAGATGGCGTGAGTCATCTGTGAAATTAGGTGGTATCACGGGACCCGGTTCTCGTCCTAAAGGACAGGACCGGGTTTTATCTGTATAAGGAGGAAAAAAGGATGACACTGTGGGAAGAACTGAAAGCCCGGAACCTGATCGCCCAGGTGACGGACGAGGAAGAGATCAAGGAGATGGTCAATGCCGGCAAGGCAACCTTCTACATCGGCTTTGATCCGACGGCGGACAGCCTTCATGTCGGACATTTCATGGCGCTGTGCCTGATGAAACGTCTGCAGATGGCAGGAAACCGTCCGATCGCCCTTCTGGGAGGCGGAACCGGTATGATCGGCGATCCTTCGGGACGGACCGACATGCGGCAGATGATGACAAAGGAGACCATTCAGCATAATATCGAATGCTTCAAAAAGCAGATGGAGCGTTTTATCGATTTTTCGGACGGCAAAGCGCTGATGGTCAACAACGCCGACTGGCTGCTGGATCTGAACTACGTGGATGTCCTGCGGGAAGTAGGACCTCATTTTTCCGTCAACCGCATGCTCACGGCGGAATGCTACAAACAGCGTATGGAGAGAGGCCTCTCCTTCCTGGAATTCAACTACATGATCATGCAGAGCTATGACTTCTACATGCTGTACCAGAAATACGGCTGTAACATGCAGTTCGGTGGGGATGACCAGTGGAGCAACATGCTGGGCGGAACCGAGCTGATCCGCCGGAAGCTGGGCAAGGATGCCTATGCCATGACCATCACGCTGCTTCTGAATTCTGAAGGGAAGAAGATGGGCAAGACCCAGGCGGGTGCCGTCTGGCTCGATCCCGATAAGACCTCTCCCTTTGATTTCTATCAGTACTGGAGAAACGTGGATGACGCGGACGTGGTGAACTGCCTCCGCCTTCTGACCTTCCTGCCTCTGGAACAGATCGAAGAGATGGCAAAATGGGAAGGAAGCCAGCTGAACCAGGCAAAAGAGATCCTGGCCTATGAGCTGACCGGTCTGGTGCACGGGGAAGAAGAAGCCAAAAAAGCCCAGGATGGGGCACGGGCTCTCTTTTCCGGCGGTGCGGATACGGAGAACATGCCTTCCACAGCTCTTGCGGATGAGGATTTCAATGAAGAAGGAACGATCGATCTGATCACGCTTCTGGTTAAAACCGGCCTTGAAAAAACCAGATCCGACGCCCGCCGTTCCATTCAGCAGGGCGGTGTGACGGTCGATCAGGACAAGGTCACCGATGTGTATGCGACGCTTACCAGGGAGCAGTTCGGGACGGACGGCGTTGTGATCAGAAAAGGAAAGAAGAAATTCCACAAAGTGACGGTCGGATAAGGAGGATACAAAGATCATGAAGAAATATGGAGTCAACGAACTTCGCCAGATGTTTCTTGATTTTATGGAGAGCAAGGGACATCTCGTGATGAAAAGCTTTTCCCTGGTTCCCCAGGGCGACAAGAGCCTTCTGCTGATCAATGCAGGCATGGCTCCGCTGAAGCCCTATTTTACCGGCGCGGAGATTCCTCCGCGTACCCGAGTCGCCACATGCCAGAAGTGCATCCGGACCGGCGATATCGAAAACGTGGGGAAAACCGCCCGCCACGGAACCTTCTTCGAGATGCTCGGCAATTTTTCGTTTGGTGATTACTTCAAGGAAGAAGCGCTGACCTGGAGCTGGGAGTTCCTTACGGAAACCGTGGGACTGGATCCGGAGCGGCTGTATCCTTCCGTGTACCTGGATGATGATGAAGCCTTCGATATCTGGAACAAAAAGATCGGCGTTCCGAAGGAAAAGATTTTCCGTTTTGGAAAAGAAGACAATTTCTGGGAGCATGGCGCAGGTCCCTGCGGTCCCTGTTCGGAGATTTATTATGACCGGGGCGAGAAATACGGATGCGGCAAGCCCGGCTGTACCGTCGGCTGCGACTGCGACCGTTACATGGAAGTCTGGAATGACGTTTTCACCCAGTTTGAAAATGACGGAAACGGCAACTATACCGAGCTGAAGCAGAAGAACATCGATACCGGCATGGGCCTGGAGCGTCTTGCCGTCGTGGTACAGGATGTGGATTCCATCTTTGACGTGGATACCATCTGCTCCCTCCGCAATCTGGTCTGCGAGATCGCAGGGAAGGAATACGGAGCCGTTTATAAGGATGATGTCTCGATCCGTCTGATCACGGACCATATCCGTTCCGCCACCTTTATGATCTCCGACGGCATCATGCCCACCAATGAAGGCCGTGGCTATGTCCTTCGCCGTCTGATCCGCCGTGCGGCCCGTCACGGCCGTCTGCTGGGTATCGAAGGAGGCTTCCTTACCCGCCTCAGCGAAGAGGTGATCCGCGGTTCCAGAGACGGATATCCGGAGCTGGAAGAGAAGAGAGAATTTATCCTCCGCGTTCTTGCCAACGAGGAAAAGCAGTTTGACAAGACCATCGATCAGGGACTCCGGATCCTCAATGATATGGAGGAGAACCTGAAAAATGCCGGAGAAACCATGCTGTCCGGAGAAAATGCCTTCAAGCTTTATGATACCTATGGTTTCCCGCTGGATCTGACGAAGGAGATCCTTGAAGAAAAGGGTTATACCATCGATGAAGAAGGCTTCAAGAAGTGCATGGAAGAACAGCGTGTGAAAGCACGGAATGCCCGGGAGAAGACCAATTACATGGGCGCGGACGCTACGGTCTACGACAAGATCGATGCTTCCGTCACCACGGAGTTCATCGGATATGACCGGCTCACGGCCGAAGCGGAGATCACGGTCCTCGCGGGAGAAGAGGAGCTGGTTGATTCGCTGGTAGAGGGAGAGCAAGGAACCGTATTTGTCGGACAGACTCCCTTCTATGCCACCATGGGCGGCCAGGTGGGTGACCATGGCGTGATCGAGACACCGAACGGCCGGTTTATCGTGGAAGACACCATCAAGCTGCGCGGCGGCAAGTTCGGTCATGTGGGTCACATGGAGAGCGGCATTCTGTCCGTGGGGGATACGGTAAAGCTTTCCGTCAACGAACAGGAAAGAGAAGATACCGAAAAGAACCACAGCGCGACGCATCTGCTGCAGAAGGCCCTGAAAACCGTTCTGGGTTCGCATGTGGAGCAGAAGGGTTCCCTTGTGGCTCCGGACCGTCTCCGTTTTGACTTTGCGCATTTCCAGGCCATGACGCCGGAAGAGATCAAAGCCGTGGAGGATCTGGTTAACCAGGAGATCCATGAGGATCTGCCGGTCATGACCCAGATCATGGGCATCGAGGATGCGAAGAAATCCGGCGCGATGGCTCTGTTCGGCGAAAAATACGGGGAAGAGGTGCGTGTGGTATCCATGGGCGATTTCTCCAAGGAGCTCTGCGGAGGTACCCACGTGCTCAGCACCGGAAAGATCCAGATGTTCCGGATCATTTCCGAATCCGGTATTTCTGCCGGTGTACGCCGGATCGAAGCCCTTACCGGAAACGGAGTCCTGGCTTATTACAAGGCCCAGGAGGAGCTTCTCATGAAGGCGGCCCGTGCGCTGAAGTCCTCGCCGTCCGAGGTCTGTGACAAGATCGCCCATCTGCAGGCGGAAGTGAAGACCCTGCAGAGCGAAAATGAGTCCCTGAAGAGCAAACTGGCACAGGGCGCTCTGGGCGATGTGATGGATCAGGTCCGTGAAGTGAAGGGCGTCCGTCTTCTTGCCGCCCGGGTGGAAGGAGTCGACATGAATGAACTCCGCGATCTGGGCGATCAGCTGAAGGAGAAGCTCGGAGAAGGCGTAGTCCTCCTTACTGCGGTCAACGGACCGAAGGTGAATCTTCTTGCCATGGCTACGGAAGCGGCCCAGAAGGCAGGCGCTCATGCCGGCAACCTGATCAAGGCCTGCGCATCCATCGTAGGCGGTGGCGGCGGCGGCCGTCCCGGCATGGCTCAGGCCGGCGGCAAAAACCCCGAAAAGGCCCAGGAAGCGGTGGATGCCGCAGCCGGGATTCTGGAAAACATGCTGAAGTAAACTTTCACGTCACGAGAAAATAATAAAAAAACTGTTGACGAACCGGAGCGGTTTGATATATAATTACATTCGTGCAAGAAAATACCCATACAGTTGTTGTTTTTCAGCACAATCTACAACTGGAGGGAGGTTAGGTGTGAGTCTATGTCAAATGTTATCGTAAAAGAGAACGAGACTTTAGATAGCGCTCTTCGCAGATTTAAGAGAAGCTGTGCTAAAGCAGGTATTCAGCAGGAGATCCGCAAAAGAGAGCATTACGAGAAACCGAGCGTTCGTCGTAAGAAAAAATCTGAAGCCGCAAGAAAACGTAAATATAATTAATGTGCGCATAAAATCCCTGGCTGTACAGTCAGGGATTTTGTGTTTCTGAAAAAACCGAGGTATCCATGATCATCCGGAGAGACATATCCGTCACAAAGCCGAAAAAAACAAATATCCTTATCCAGTTCCTGTCGAGGATCCTGAAGCTGGTCTTCAACAAGATCTTTTATGTGGCTTTTTCTTTTATTGTACAGATCCTGTGGATCGGTCTCATTTTTGCGCGGTTTATCGGGTACTCACGGTACATTTCTTTGGGAGTGGAGATCATTTCGCTGTTGATCGTGCTCCGTATTCTGAATCGGAAAATCAATCCCTCATACAAGCTGGCATGGTCCGTGACCATCATGTGCATACCCGTATTCGGGCTTTTGTTCTACCTGATGTTCGGTACCTCCCGAATCGGCACGGTCGTGCAGAAGCGGTTTGATCATCTGATGGAGGTCAGCCGGTCCTATCTGAAGGAAGATCCGGAGATACGGGAGCGGCTGGAGGAAGAAGACCGTTCCATGTCGATGCAGTCCGCCTATATCCGCAATAAATCCGGATATCCCCTTCACATGAACACCAGTGCCGAATATTTTCAGGTGGGCGACGACATGTTCCCCGTGCTTGTGAGGGAGCTGGCCAAAGCAAAGCATTACATTTTCATTGAGTATTTTATCATCAATGACGGGGTAATGTGGCAGACGATCCTGAAGATCCTGGAAAAGAAGGCGGCCCAGGGCGTGGATGTCCGCCTGATTTATGACGGCTTCGGCTGCCTTTCCACCCTTCCGACCAAGTATTACAAACGGATCGCCCAGAAAGGGATCCGCTGTGCGGTCTTTAATCCCTTCCGGCCGATCGTCAATATCATCCAGAACAACAGGGACCACCGCAAGCTCTGCATCATTGACGGCTATGTGGGCTTTACCGGTGGCGTCAACCTGTCCGATGAATATATCAACCAGAAGGAACGCTTCGGACACTGGAAGGACACCGCGGTCGTTCTGCGCGGCGAGGCTGTCTGGAACATGACCGTCATGTTCCTGCATATGTGGCAGATCGTAAACAAACTCTCGGAAGAGATCGATTATGAGCTTTACCAGCCGTACCGTTTCCATCCGGAGCCCTTTGAAGGGCAGGGCTTTGTGCAGCCCTTCTCGGATTCCCCCCTGGACAAGGAAACCGTGGGTGAGAATGTGTATCTGAATATCATTAACCGGGCGAAGGAATATGTGTACATCTGCACACCGTATCTGATCATTGACAACGAGATGATCACGGCGCTGTCTCTGGCCGCCAAAAGCGGGATCGATGTCCGGATCATGACCCCCGGGATTCCGGATAAAAAGATCGTCAACATGCTGACCCATTCCTATTATGAGCAGCTGCTGGAGGCGGGGGTCAAGATCTATGAATACCAACCGGGATTCCTTCATGCAAAATCCTTTGTCTGTGACGACGAAGTGGCTGTCGTCGGTACGATCAATCTGGATTACCGCAGCCTGTATCTTCATTTCGAGGACGGCGTCTGGATGTACAGAAACCCTGTGATCGATGATGTGAAAGAGGATTTCATCGAAACGCTCCCGTACTGCAGGGAAATGGATCTTGCCTTCTGCAAGTCACAGAGACTGCCTGTCCGGGCCCTGCAGAGCCTGCTCCGGGTCGTCGCCCCGATGATGTGAGGAAAGAGATGGAAAATTTTCGCAACAAACAATATGACCTGTTCCTCCCGGGGATCCCGGATAATGCAGAGATCCGGCTTTGTTATCTGACCGATCTGCACGGGGCCTGGTATGGGGAAAAACAGGCGGAGCTGCTGGAAGAGATCCGGAAAACAGAACCGGATGCCATCCTGCTGGGGGGAGATATGATCATCCGCCGAAAGACGGAGACCCTCTACGCGGCGTCGGATCTGATCCTGGCGCTGGCATCCTCCTATCCGGTCTATTATGCAATGGGGAACCACGAGACCCGGCAGCGTCTTCCCGGAAAATATCGTTCCGGCTACCGGAAATATGAAAAAAAGCTGAAGCAGGCCGGGGTTCATTTCCTGTACAATTCCTCCGCCATCCTGACGCTGCCGAACTGCAGCCTCCGGATCTACGGCCTGGAGCTGCCGCTGGCACCCTGGTACAGAAAGCCCTTTGTGCCGGCGCTGCAGAAGGAAGCCATCGATTACTATCTGAACACCTGTGATGAGAAGCTTCCGACCATTCTTCTGGCTCATAATCCCCACTATGGAGATACGTATTTTTCCTGGGGGGCATCCCTTACGCTGAGCGGACATTTTCACGGAGGCGTGGTCCGGTTTGACGAACACCGGGGGCTGATCAGCCCCATGTTCCGGCTGTTCCCGAAATACTGCTGCGGCGATTTCTACCGGGGAGATCAGTGTATGCTGGTATCGGCCGGTCTCGGAGATCACACCGTACATATGCGGATTCACAACCCCCGGGAAATCTTCACCATCACTCTCCGAAGAAAGGAAACGCTGTGAACAGGAACATAAAAGGATATATAAAATGGCAATCGATGTTAAGCTGAATGTTTTTGAAGGACCTCTGGACCTTCTTCTTCACCTGATCGATAAAAACAAAATCGATATTTATGATATTCCGATCGTGGAGATCACCGACCAGTACATGG
>CAMOUV010000056.1 GCA_946626695.1 uncultured Blautia sp. | reverse complement strand
CTGTTACCGGCGGAGACCTTTACGAGATCCTGGCGGCTGATCCCTATACGGATGATGATCTGAATTATAACGACAGGAGCAGCCGTTCTACGTCAGAGCAAAACGATAAAAACGCCCGTCCGGAGATCGGCAGCGAGGACGTTTCCCTGGAAGGCTATACGACCATCTACCTCGGTTTTCCGATCTGGTGGGGCGAAGAACCGCGTATCCTGGATACTTTTGTGGAGAAATACAGCTTTGAAGGCATCACGGTGATTCCGTTCTGCACGTCCGGCGGAAGCGGCATCGGCAGAAGCGGCCCGAACATGGAGGCTCTTGCAGGTGCAGGTACCTGGCTGGAGGGAAAGCGTTTCAGCGGGAATGTCTCGGAAGCGGACCTTCAGTCCTGGATCGACGGATTGAAATAAATCGGACAGAGGAGGGCCGGTGCCATGTCCAAGGCAAAAACGAATATGATCATAAAGAGGATCGTGGATGCAGCCATGACCGTCCTGCTGCTCCTCCTCATGGCTTATCAGGTCACGGGGGAGATGGCGCATGAATGGATCGGCATGGGTATGACGGTTCTTGTGATCATCCATCAGATTCTGAACCGGAAGTGGTACGGAGCGCTTTTTAGAGGAAAATATAACCCTTATCGCAGTATTACGACTGTTTTGAATATCCTGCTTATTGCAAGCTTTGCACTGACTGCCTTCTGCGGTATGTCCATGAGCAGCTATGCGGTTCCTTTCCTCTACGGGATGGCTCCGGTTTCGTTTGTTCGCCAGCTGCATCTTTCCATGTCCCACTGGGCTTTTGTGCTGATGGGGCTGCACCTGGGAATGCATATCCCGGCGATGACAGCCGGGCTGAAACTGAAAGACAGGACGAAAGCAATCCTGAGCTGCATCTTTACTTGTATCGGCGGTATCGGTCTTTGGCTGTTCTTTAGAAACGGCATACCGGATTATCTGTTTTTCCGTGTGCCGTTTGCTTTTCTGGACTATGAGAAGGCCGGATGGCTGGTGTTTCTTGAAAATCTGCTGATGCTGTCTTTCTGGACCTTTATCGGAACCCAGACGGCTCTGATCTGCAGGAATGCAGCCGGAAAGGCAGAAGCGAAAAAGAATCCGCTCCTCCCTGTCGTGGCCGTTATGGCATCGGTGATCATCGGCATCGCCCTGATGCTTGTCTTCCCGTCTGCAGATGGACAGGCATCCTTTGGAAATACGGACTGGTCCGTACCGCAGGCAGAGAGCGAACAAAATGCTGAGCCTGCCGGAACAGAGGAAGCCTTCCGGCGTTTTTCGTGCTTTTATCATTTTTACAAAGGAAAAGCGACGGTCTCCCGGTAGAGCTTTTTAAGAATATCGAGGAAGGCTCTGAGGCTTTCTCTCTGATCCTCTTTATGGGTACATAAGACGCAGGAGAAGCTTTCTTTGCAGTCAAACGGGATCCACGCAAATTGCCCGCTGTGATCATTCAGGAAACCCGGAGCCAGGCAGACGCCGCGTCCGGCCGCCACATTGGTAAGTGTCGTGTCATGATCGGCACTGTTGAAGTAATTGATCTTTTCCGATCCTATAAGGCGGTGCTGGACCGCTTTCAAGGCCTGCGGGGACCCTCCCCCTACCATGAGTGTCCGGCCATAGAGGTCTTCTTCCGAGATCAGGTTTTTACCGGCAAGAGGATCTTCCCGGTTTGTGATAAGGTAGATTCGGCTCTCGAAAAGATCATGTACCTGTATTCCGGCCACTTGACGCGTCTGTTCCTTCAGAGCAAATACGATATCGGTCTCATTCCGGAGAAATGTTTCCATACTGTTCTCATACTGGAAAAACGGAGTGATCTGTACGTTTGGACAGGACTCTTCAAACAGTTTCATAGCTTTAGGGAGATAGTAAAGTGCCTGCCGGACCATCATGCAGATGGAAATGCTGTCCTGATACTTTGCGCTGAAGTTCTGCCCCTGCTCAATCGCGCGCTTCAGATCCTGACGCATGCCTGTCAGGAAGGAAACAAACTGAGCTCCGGCAGGGGTGAGAACGGCACCTTTGCCGCTTCGCTCGAAGAGCATAAAGCCGATTTCATCTTCGAGAAGTTTGATCTGGTAGGAAAAGGTCGGTTGGCTGACGAACATATTGTCGGCTGCCCGGCTGAAGTTCAATGTATGGGCAAGTTCAATACAGTAATCGATCTGTTTGGTAGTCATAGTCTGCTCCTACTATTTAAAATCTAAATCAAGTATAGCACGTTTCGATTGGACTTTGCAATACATCGCCGATATAATAAGGACAGAAAAAGAAAATATTCAGAATTCCAAATAACAGGAGGATCCAGTCATGGCTAAAACACTGATCGCATTCTTTTCAAGAGCAGATGAAAACTATTTCGGCGGCGCGATGCGCTATGTGAAGGTCGGCAACACCGAGATCGTTGCAGGTATTATGAAGGAACTGATCTCCGCAGATACCTTCAAGATCGAAATGAAGGAGCCGTATTCCCCGGTTTATATGACCTGCATCGAGGAGGCAAAGAAGGACCTTCGGGCGAAGGCAAGACCGGAACTTGTTTCCATGCCGCAGAGCATCGATAAGTACGACACGATCGTCCTTGCGTATCCGAACTACTGGGGAACGATGCCGATGGCTGTGTTCACCTTCCTGGAGGCCTTCGATTTCACCGGCAAGACGATCCTGCCTCTGTGCACCAACGAAGGAAGCGGCATGGGCGGCAGCGAGCGGGACATTAAAAAGAACTGCCCCGGCGCAGAAGTAAAGAAGGGGCTGTCCGTCACCGGCAGCGAAGCGGCAAATTCAAAGACAAGCGTACAGAAGTGGCTTTCGGCAAACGGCCTGCTGTAATCAGACGAAAGATCGGAAAGGAGATCAGAGTAAAATGCCCGGTAGTCGGGATCGGAACCTTTATGCTTTCCCCTGCGGAAGCCGAGAACAGTGTCCGTGAAGCATGAACTGATAATCTGTTTTTGCGACGGACTGGTCAGAATAAAGATCGTCAGGATCGTGATCGGAGGATAAGCGAATGACCCGGAAAGAACCTTCGTGAAATCAGACAGGCACGAAAAGAATCGGAACGTCAAAACCCCGGAACTTTCAATGGCTCCAGGGTTTTTTCTGTTTTCCGGAAAAGGATGCCTGTATCTGCTTTAAGAATCTCCCGGCAATGGGAGTAAAGCTCTGATACTTGCTCCAGATCAGATACATCCTCATTTCCAGAGGCGGGCTGAGGGGCCGGAAGACCAGTCCGTTTTCCGGGGAGGTATCCACCAGATTATTCAATGTAAGCAGAATTCCGAGATCTTCCTTCGCAAACATGGAGCCGTTGTAGGAGAGACGGAAGGATCCTTCCAGATGCAGCTGCGGGAAACGGCGGCCGGCCCAGGGACGGATATCGTTCTTCCAGCTTTGCTCCGAGCAGAACAGCGGCTGGCCCGCAAGGTCTTCCGCCGAAACAGCTTCCTTCTGCGCCAGCACCGAAGATGCCGGGAAGACCGCACCGAAATAGTCTGCTTCAGGAAACGTAAGAAAGTGATATTTTCTCTCATCCGGCGTTTCACAGATCACCGCGAAATCCAGGAGTCCTTTATCCAACTTTTCCGTGACCTGCTCTGTATCACCGCTGGTAATGTGATACTGAAGGCCGGGACAGGCTTTCTTAAATTCCCGGATTTCCCTTGCGAGATACCGGATCTGGTAAGACTCGGCCAGGCCGAAATAGATGTCTCCGCCGGTGATGTCATCAAGGGTCAGAAACTCGTGTTTGATCTTATCCGCCAGGGAGACCAGATCCTCCGCCCGGTTCCGGAGAAGCACGCCTTCTTCCGTCAGTGCGATGCTGAAGCTGTGACGGGTAAACAGTTTTTTGCCAAGCTCATCTTCCAGACTTTTCAGCGCCTTGGACAATGTGGGCTGTGTCACATGCAGAAGCTCCGCAGTGCAGTCCTTCTGATCCACGGGGACAAGGCACACTCCTGTTATTTCAGCCGTGACGCCTATGCCGACATGATCAAAGACAGTAAGTACGCGGACAATAAGGAACTTATGATCATTCCCGGCGCTGTTCACACGGATCTCTATGACGGCGGCGGAAAGGACGCTATTCCCTTTGATAAACTGCAGAGCTTCTTTGAGAAATATCTGAATACAGAAAGATAAGCCAGGGCAGGTGATCGGAATCATGTCGATCGCCTGCTTTTTTGTTTTTCTTGCTTTCCGTCTCTTTTAGAGTATAATATAGTTAGACATATCTAATATTGATGAGGAGATACAATCATGATCAGAACAACTCTGAAGATCGATGGCATGATGTGCGGGATGTGTGAAGCACATGTGTGCGACGCGATTCGTAAGGCGGTCCCTTCCGCAAAGAAGGTTTCCGCCTCCCGAAGCAAAAAAGAAGCCTCCTTCCTGACGGAAGAGGCGGTGAATACAGACCTGCTGAAGTCATCCATTGACGAAACGGGCTATACCTGCCTTTCCGTGGAAACGGAAGCCTGTGAAAAGAAAGGATGGTTCGGACGCTGAAAGAATACCTCGTCGAGAAGCGCGATCCATCATGCGGCCTGCCTGGCTGAAAAAGTCGGGATATCCCGATTTGAAAAGAAACGGATTCTGTGATACAATCCATGAGGTAAGCACGGAAGAAATGGTGGAGATTTACGAAAGGATGCTGCCGGATGGGTTGCATGGATATCTATAAAAAACATAAAGAAGTGTTCAATTATCTGATCGCAGGGGGCCTTACCACCCTGGTCAACCTTGTGGTTTATTACGGGCTGGTCCTTACGGTTCTGAATCCGGAGGACCCGGTCCTGCTGCAGACTGCGATCGTCATTGCCTGGATTGCCGCCGTGACCTTTGCCTATGTGGTAAACCGGAAATTCGTGTTTGAGAGCCGGAATGCTCACGTTGCAAAGGAGGCGTTTTCCTTTTTCCTGGCAAGGCTGGGGACCCTGTTTCTGGAAATGGGATTTATGTACCTGACAGTCACGGTCCTTTCGATCAATGACAAGATTGCCAAGGTGATGGTACAGATCCTGATCATCGTTGCGAATTACATTCTTAGCAAGCTGTTTGTTTTCCGGAAAGAATAAGAGCATCCGGGGCGGATGCTCATACAAAAGCCGTTATCGGAGGACGGACTCCTTCCGTTTTTTCTTGTCCTGGTACATTTCCAGATCGGCCGGCTTCATGATATCCGGCATGGAAAGATCGTCCCGGCAAACGAACCGGTGAAAACCAAGCGATATTTCGATCAGGTAGGGCTTTCCGGAGGATGCGTTGTAGCTCCGGCAGGCGTCCTCGATCTGAAGGCGGATGGCCGTCTCGTCATTTTCTCCCCGGGGCAGGAGCAGGGCGACGAATTCGTCCCCGCCGAAACGTCCTGCGATCCCGGAGTCTCCCAGGATGGCTTTCACCTGATCCGAACAGAAGAGGATCGCGGAATCTCCTTCCGTGTGTCCGTAGGCGTCGTTGATCTGTTTCAGATGATCCATATCGGCCATGATAAAGAGGGCTGTCTTTCCGGCATGAACGGAGAGCAGCTCTTTCAGCTTTTTCACAAAGCCGTTCCGGTTCAGACAGTTGGTCATGGTATCATATTCGGACATGTAATTCAGGATCCGGTTTTTTTCATTGATCTCTTCGACCAGCTTCTCCAGCTGCCGGTGTGTCTTCTGCTGCTCCAGAAACATATGACGGGACATCAGGGTGTTTCCGAGCTGGGTGGAAATCAGGTAGGTCAGCGCAAGGTTTGAGGGGTCGATCTCGGTGATCAGGATCCCGTACTGCATCTCACCCGAGAACAGAGAAAGCACGGACATGCAGTACTGCCTGTCTTCGGGAAGAAAAGCTTCCAGTCCCTCCCGGCCTGTGATCACAGGCATGTCGGCCGGCTCATAGGAGACGACTTCGTTTCCGATGTGACAGCAGGCGAGATGAAGTCGCTCCGGACAGACCCAGTTATCCGACGGTCTGTGCTTGACCGGCGCATCCAGCAGAAGCAGCCAGGAGCTTCTGAGCCCGAGGGCCCAGAGCTTGGACAGGGTGCTGGCATAGAATTCCTTTGCAAATCCAAGGTGGGTCAGCATATCCTTGGCGATCAGGGGAAGGAACCAGGTTTCCTGCCGGAAACGGGCCGAATTCTGCCCGATCTCCAGAAGCTGCCGGGAACTGACCGGCTTCGGGACGAACCTCTTGCAGCCGCAGGAGCAGCGGATCTGCGGCTTCGCCGGAACCACGATTTTTTCCGGAACGCCGGTCTGTATCTGGCGTATGGCGCACTGCAGCGCTTCCTGGCCCATATAAAAAGCATTCTGAAGGATCGTGGTGAGAGGCGGTTCCATGGAAACCGCACTGGAAATATCATCGTAACCGGTCACGGCGAGATCTGTGCCGACCCGGAGCCCGCGAAGCTCGCATTCCTTATAGGCCGTTCCGGCCATGATATCATTGGCGCAGACCATGGCATCCATGTCCGGCCAGGAATCCAGCAGCTGATTGACCTGCAGCTCGACGCACTCGGAAAAGTCTCCGTAAGCGATACGGCTCTCACTGCAGTCGAGCCCATGTGCGCGGAGGGCATCCAGAAATGCCTGCTTGCGCTGGGCGGCATCCGTATTGCCGGGGGGACCGGCCAGAAAGGTCAGGTTCCGGCAGCCGTGTTCCAGGATCAGATGCTCCACGATCTGATACATGGAGTGATAATTATCGGAAATGATGGAGCTGGCCTGCCCGGTTTCGTCGGTTTCCTCCAGAAATACCTTCGGAACATTGCGGAACCGGTTCAGGAAAGCGTATTTGTCGTTTTCCTCCAGATACATGCCAAGGCTCCCGTAGGTGATGATCAGTGCATCGGCATGGGTCAGGGAGGAGTAGTCATAGACGGTGTAAAACTGATAATCGTAATCATCGTCCATATCCGAGCCATAATACGAAACGTAGTAATAGCTGCTGTGGACGCCGAGAAAAAAAATCACATTGATGTTTTCTTTGCGGGCGGCCTGATGGATTCCCTGCATCAGATCCAGCGTATGAGGTGAATTTGCGTTTCCGATCAGAACTCCGATCGTGATTTTTTCTTTCATAAGGGGTCCTTTCACAGACACCGGAGGCTTCCGGTTCCTTCAACGAAAACTGGATGCTTTCTTCAAGAAAAGATACATACAGTATAACCCATGAAAGGCGAGTTAGGCAATGTTAACTGACAACTTCCATGTGCCGCGGACAAAACCGATGGGTTTTCGTTGAAGCAGTCTTCCGAATATGGTATAGTAGGAGGCAGGTTCACGAGACAGAAGCCGGTCCGCATGGGAAAATGCGGATCCTGAAAGGATTTTTGAACGATGAGACAATTGGTGACCGGGATCCTTGCCCATGTGGACGCGGGCAAAACAACGCTGTCGGAAAGCATGCTGTATCTTTCCGGGAGGATCCGGAAGGCCGGACGGGTGGACCACGGGGACGCTCATCTGGATACCTATGAGATAGAAAAAGAAAGAGGAATCACGGTCTTTTCCAAACAGGCCTGGCTGGAAACAGAGGATACACACTTCACGCTTCTGGATACCCCCGGGCACGTGGATTTTTCCGCTGAGATGGAGAGGACACTGCAGGTGCTGGACTACGCGATCCTGGTGATCAGCGGCGCGGACGGAGTTCAGGGGCACACCCGTACACTGTGGAAGCTTCTGGAACGGTATCAGGTGCCGGTGTTCCTTTTCATCAACAAGATGGATCAGGACGGAACGGACCGGGACCGGCTGCTTCGGGAGCTGAAGGAAAAGCTCAGCGATAATTGTGTGGATTTTGACAGACAGGCGGATGAAGGAGCTTTCCTGGAGAATATCGCCGTCTGCGATGAAGACCTCCTGGAAAAATTTCTGGCTGAGGGTACGGTGAGTGAAGCGGATATCCGGGACCGGATCCGCAGCCGGCGGCTTTTTCCGTGCTGCTTCGGTTCTGCCCTGCGGCAGACCGGAGTGAAGGAGTTTATGGAGACGCTGGTGCGTTACACCGTGGAACCGGTGTATCCGGAAGCTTTCGGGGCCAGGGTCTTTAAGATTGCCCGGGATGAAAAAGGAAACCGTCTGACCTATCTGAAGATGACAGGAGGCCGGCTCCAGGCCAGAATGCCCGTGGGAGAAGAAAAGGCGGATCAGCTCCGGATCTATTCCGGGGCGAAATATGAGACGGTGCAGGAGGTTACGGCCGGCGCCGTATGCGCGGTGACCGGGCTGAAGACGACCCGGCCGGGTCAGGGGCTTGGATTTGAGCACGATGCCGAGGCACCGGTCCTGACTCCGGTGCTGAGCTACCAGATCCTCCTTCCGGGGGACTGCGACGTCCACCGGATGCTGCGTTCCCTGCGGGAGCTGGAGGAGGAGGATCCCCAGCTGCGGATCGTCTGGGACGAACATCTGCAGGAAATTCATGCCATGCTGATGGGAGAAGTACAGATCGATGTGCTGAAACGGGTGATCTGGGAACGCTTCCATGTGGCGGTGGATTTCGGCACGGGCAATGTGGTCTATAAGGAGACCATCGCCAATGCCGTGGAAGGAGTCGGTCATTTTGAACCCCTGCGTCACTATGCAGAGGTCCATCTGCTGCTGGAACCCGGAGAGCGGGGGAGCGGCCTTCAGTTTTTTACCGCCTGCAGTGAGGATGTTCTGGACCGGAACTGGCAGAGACTGATCCTGACCCACCTGATGGAGAAGGAGCACGTGGGCGTTCTGACAGGGTCGCCTGTCACGGATCTGCAGATTACCCTGCTGACCGGGAGAGCCCATCTGAAGCATACCGAGGGAGGCGATTTCCGGCAGGCCACGTACCGGGCGGTCCGGCAGGGGCTGATGAAGGCCCATTCGATCCTGCTCGAGCCGGTGTATGAATTTACCATGGAGCTGCCCTCCGACTGTGTGGGAAGAGCCATGACGGATATCCAGAAAATGCAGGGAAGTGTCACGATGCCGGACCAGGAGGGAGAAATGGCCGTCCTTACCGGAACGGTTCCTGTCTCGAAGATGCGGAGCTACACGGCGCAGTTCACTGCCTTTACCAGGGGGCTCGGCCATCTCACCTGTGCCCTGAAGGGCTACGAGCCCTGTTCGGATCAGGAGGCGGTCCTTGCGGAGCGGAACTACGATCCGGAGCGGGATATGGAGAATCCCACAGGGTCGGTTTTCTGCGCTCACGGAGCCGGTTTTGTGGTTCCGTGGTATCAGGTGGAGGAATATATGCATCTGGAGGCTCATACGGAAGAAACGGATGAGCCGGATCCGGAGCTGGCCCCCTCCTATGCGCCCCCTGAACGGGGAGGCGGTTCGGAGTCCTATGCCGATGAAAAGGAGCTGCAGGCGATTTTTGAACGGACCTTCGGCCCGGTGAAACGGCGTCTGCCGCAGGAATACAAAAGGGTGGTTTCGGCACCGGCCGAATACCGGCCCAGGAAAAAAAGCAGGGCACCCGGGGAAGAATATCTGCTGGTGGACGGCTACAATATGATCTTTGCCTGGGAGGAGCTGCGGAAACTGGCCCAGGACAATATCCACGCAGCCCAGGACCGGCTGAAGGATATTCTGTCAAATTACCAGGGTCTCCGGGGGTGCACGGTGATCCTTGTGTTTGATGCCTATAAGGTGGAGGGGCACAAGGAAGAGATATTCCGGTATCACAATATCTATGTGGTGTTTACCAGGGAAGCGGAGACGGCGGACCAGTATATCGAAAAGACGGTACACCGGATCGGCCGGAACAACCAGGTCACGGTAGCCACCTCGGACGGCCTTGAGCAGATCATCATTCTGGGACAGGGAGCCGTACGGATGTCCGCCCGCGGACTTCTGGAAGAGATCCGCGGTGCGGAAGAAGAAATGCGAAACGAATGGCGTGAAAAGAGGCGGAGCAGCAACCATTTTCTGGGCGAAAGCATGCCGGAGGACCTTTTTTCGCAGACCGATAAAGGAGAATCATGAGAGAACAGCTGACACAGAAAGACGTGGAAAAAATCGAACAGGAGATCGAACACCGCAAGCTGGTGGTGCGCCCGGAGGCCATAGAGGCCGTAAAGGAAGCCAGAGCCCAGGGTGATCTCAGTGAAAACTTTGAATATTATGCAGCCAAGAAATACAAGAATCAGAATGAAAGCCGGATCCGTTATCTGGAGAACATGCTGAAAAACGCCCGGGTCATCAGCGACAAGTCCAGGGAGGACGAGGTCGGGATGGATGATATCGTGGAGGTCTTTTTTGAAGAGGAAAATGAGACGGAAAAATACAAGCTTGTGACTTCCATCCGGGGCAATTCCATGGAAAACCGGATCAGCATCGAGTCCCCCATCGGAAAAGCCCTGCGGGGCCATAAGGTGGGAGACCGGGTGCAGGTGAAGGTGAACGATGATTACAGCTATTATCTGGTGATCCGTTCCATCGACAAGACCGGATCGGAGGATGAGGAGATCCGCGGATTCTGAGCCCGATGTGCAGGTATCCCGCAGACAATTCAATGAAGGACCGACAGACCGAAGAGAGGGAATAACATGAGTATAGACAGAGTCAGACAGTATTTTGCAGCTTATGGAATGGAAAACCGGATCCTGGAATTTTCGGAGTCCTCCGCAACGGTGGAGCTGGCAGCCCATGCCGCAGGCACGGAGCCGGCGCGGATCGCAAAATCCCTGACCTTCATGGTGGAGGATCATCCGGTGATGATCATCACCGCCGGAGATGCCAAGGTGGACAATCCGAAATACAAGGCCTTTTTCCACACAAAGGCAAAAATGCTGACGCCGGAAGAGGTAAGCAGCCTGATCGGCCACGAGGTGGGCGGCGTCTGTCCCTTCGGGATCAAGGAGGGGGTATCCGTGTACCTGGATATCTCCATGAAACGGTTTGAGACCATGTTTCCCGCCGCGGGCAGCAGCAACAGCGCCATCGAGCTGACGCTGCCGGAGCTGGAAAAATATTCCGGAAGCCTGGGGTGGATCGATGTGTGCAAAAACTGGGGGCAGACCGAATGAGAGAGAAGAAAGAGGCGGAGAAACAGCCCCGCAGGAAGGATTATTTTGTGCTGGTGCTGGTCAAGGGAGCAGTCAGGCTCTTTTATCCCCGCATCACGACCCTGGGGAAAGAAAACATCCCCGATGAGCCATGCATTATCGTGGCAAACCATGCCCAGATGAACGGGCCGATCATCTTTGAGGTTTATCCGCCGGTCAGACGGTATACCTGGTGCATCGGCGAGATGATGCATCTGAAGGAGGTCCCGGACTATGCCTTCACCGATTTCTGGTCCGGCAAGCCCTGGTGGAACCGGTGGTTTTTCAGGCTGCTTTCCTTTGTGATCGCTCCCATCGCGGTTGGTGTGTTCAACAATGCGGAAACCATCGGCGTATATCACGATGCCAGACTGGTCAATACCTTCCGGGAAACCATGCAGCGCCTGGAGGAAGGGGCGGATATCGTGATCTTCCCCGAGCATGATAAGCCCTGCAATCATATCGTGTATGATTTTCAGGAGCATTTTGTGGATACGGCCCGGTTTTATTACCGGAAGACCGGAAAAGAACTGCTTTTTCTGCCGGCCTATGTATGCCCGAAGCTGAGAAAACTGGTGATCGGACATCCGACTCGTTTTCAAGCCGGCCGCCCGATCCAGGAGGAACGGGACAGAGTCTGCAGCTATCTGCAGCAGGAGATCACCCGGATGGCCGAAAAGCTTCCGCCCCATACCGTAGTACCCTATAAAAACATCCCGAAAAAGGAATATCCGAAATCAAGAAAAGAATGATACCGGGGTCAAAAAGGAGTGTTTTGATGAAGAAACCCGTTGTTGATTACCGCCGGTTTCGTCTGCGCAAAATAAACGAACCGGAATACCGCCACATATGGCTGCTGCTTGGATGGGTGGGGTATTTCCTGGCTTATTTTCTGACGGAACGGCTGATCCCCATGGAAAAATGTCATCTGATCCATTCGAAGCTGGATGACATGATCCCCTTCCGGGAAGAATTTGTTGTATTTTACGTGTACTGGTATCTGCTGGTGTTCGGTACGCTGCTTTACTTTTTCCTGTATAACGTGGAGAGCTACAAAAGGGCATCGATCTTTATCATCGTGACCCAGGTTGTGGCGACCATCGTATATATCGTGTATCCAAACGTACAGGATCTGAGGCCGGAAATATTTCCCCGGCAGAATGTATTTACCTGGGTCCTCGGCATCATCTATTCCGCGGATACTCCTTCGGGAGTCTGCCCGTCCCTTCATGCGGCGTATTCCTTCGGAATCCTGTCAGCCTGGCTGAAGGAGAAAGAAGCCTCCGTGCCATGGAAGGGATTCATCGCGGTTTCCGTGATCCTGATCTGCCTTTCCATCCTGTTCGTCAAACAACATTCGGCGATCGATATCGCGGCCGCTGTGCCGGTGGGTATTCTGGCGGAGATCATCGCGTACGGAAGCTGGTGGAAACAGCGCCTCAAGAAAAAACGATAAAAAAACACCCGGAATGTCCGCAGTGATATGCTCCCTTCCGGCAGCCAAGCTTTTATTATTTCGCTTGTCTACCTGGAAGGGA
>CAMOUV010000055.1 GCA_946626695.1 uncultured Blautia sp. | reverse complement strand
GCAGACGACCTCATTCATCGTCTGACCTGGATAACCACGCAGGGTCCCCACCGTACTTTATACTCCTGCCTGTACCACCCGGTATCCGAAGTCCTGGGTTTTGTCCGGGACTTTTATCGCAAAGACACCACCTGCATCATCACCGATATCCCCCGATACTATGATGAAATCCGGGATCTTCTGTCAGGGGAGGAACCCGAACAGCCGGAAAAGACCGCTTTGCCCGGATCACCGCAGTCAGGCTGCAATACAGCGAAACAGGACAACCCGGATCCGGTCCGTCTCTATGATGATTCCCGGCTTCCCCTGTATCGCCTCTACTCCCTGGAGAGCACCCTGGCTGAAGCCACCTCTAGGAGGGTATGGCTGAAAAGCGGTGCCTTCCTCGTGATCGATCCGACCGAGGCCTGCACCGTCATCGACGTAAACACGGGAAAGAACAGCAGAAAATCCGACTCGGAAACCACCTTCCTGAATGTCAATCTGGAAGCGGCTGCTGAGATCGCCCGCCAGCTCCGTCTGCGGTCCCTCTCTGGGATCATACTGATCGATTTCATCAACCTCGCGAAAGCCGATCACCGCGGCCAGCTGACAGAAGCTCTTGCCGACTGGCTCGCGAAAGACCCGGCGGGTGCATTTCTGATCGACCTGACCCCGCTCCAGA
This sequence comes from uncultured Blautia sp., assembly GCA_946626695.1. Lineage (GTDB taxonomy): Bacteria > Bacillota > Clostridia > Lachnospirales > Lachnospiraceae > Blautia_A. The sequence goes on along the minus strand of CAMOUV010000055.1, from coordinate 11,948 downwards.
TTGCTGAAATCACCCGACGGAAAAGAAGCAGGCCGCTGTTGGAAGCCCTTCATTCACAATAAGTTTCTGTCATTAAAAACTGAAATAACTGAAATGGTCAAAATCTTCCGAATAAAAAGAGTATGCCCATTCGCTTTAAGCGGATGGGCATCTTGTTGCATGAAACCGATTGTAGATATCTCAGGGTGTTTCCTCTCGCAAAGAGGTAATACTGCAGAACAGGGACCATTTTTCTCTCAGCTTTTCATAGGCTTCATCAATCAGGTCCTCCGCCGCATAATGTCCTTCGTCCTTCTCATAATAGGGCCGAAGCAGCTCCGTGAGGGCCTGTATTTCCTCCTGAAGGGGATAAAGGCTTAGGGTGGCGGCCGACCCTTTGATCCGGTGGATCATCCGGAACGCTTCCGCGTATTTCTGTTTTTTAATCAGATGGGAGAAGGCTTCCATATCTCCATTGCTTCGCAGTCCGAGGAGAAGCTTCAGATAGAGGTTTTCGTCTCCCAGCATTCTCCGGTCTATGGCCTCCTGGGGATCGGCTCCCCAGGAGGTTAATTTTCTGAGTAATTCTGTCATTTTATTCATCCGCCTCAAATTCGTCCGCCAGACAGTGGAAGAGGGTTTCCGCATCGACCGGCTTGATAATACAGTCATTCATCCCACTGTCGCTGCAGCGCTGCCGGACTGCGGGTGTGGCATCCGCGGTGAGTGCGATGATCGGAATTGTTTTTGCATCCTCCTGGGAAAAAGAACGGATCTGTTCGGCTGCACCCGTTCCGTCCAGAACCGGCATCATCAGATCCATCAGGATGGCCTGGAAGAAGAAAGCACCGTTTTCCTTATACATATCTACGGCCTCCTGCCCGTCTCTGGCCAGATATACATGAATTCCTTTCGCGGAAAGAAGACGGGTGATGACCTCGGCAACGATCCGGTTATCCTCAGCCAGAAGAATATTCTTCCCATACAGTATCTGGTCTTCATAGGTCAGAGGTCTGTGATATCCCATGCTGATCTGTTCCTTGCTGGCAAGCGTATACGACATTTTTACCGTGAAAACCGTGCCTTTGCCCGGCTCGCTTTTGCAGCTGATGGTTCCGCCGAGCAAATCCACCAGATTCTTGCAGATATAAAGTCCCAGTCCGGTGCCGTCATGATACTCTCCATCCATGGAATCCTGCTCAAAGGGCAGAAACATTCGATTCTGGAAGCTTTCACGGATTCCGATCCCGTTGTCCCTGACCACATAGATATGATCCGAGAAATTGCCATGGTAGGAGATAAATACATCCAAAGAAATCTTGCCTCCTTCAGGAGTAAATTTGACACTGTTTGTGAGGAGGTTCACAAGGATCCGTTCCACATGCTTAAGATCCATCATCACATAGCGTCCCTTGCAGCCCTTCACATTCATCTCAAAATTCAGGCCGGCATTTCTGGCCTGTTCTCCAATGATGGAGGAAACCGAATCCAACACCACATCCTCTTTTTCGGCGGAACTCACCGTCACAATCTTACCGGCATCGATGCGGCTGGTTTCCAGAATTTCATCCACGAGATTCAGAAGATAATTACTGGAAGTCTGTATCTTTTCCAGATTTTCACGAACAGAATCCGGCAGATCCTTTTCCTGCAGACTGAGCTGTGTCAGCCCGAAAATCGCTGTCATCGGCGTACGCATGTCATGGGACATATGGGAGAGGAAGGTCTCCTTTTCCTGACTTGACTTCACTGCCTGCCGGAGAGCCCGGGCCATTTCATCGATCTGTTCCTGATCATCCACCTGTTTGGTAGTATCCACAAAGGTTACCACCAGTCCCTGCAGGGAAGGCTTGCCTTTATCGGCTCCGGCTTCCTTATTTTCCAGAAAGCTGTTATCCACAGCCCGGTATGGAGCGATCCGGATCAGGTAGGTTTTGCCGGCTACGGAGGCGCACAGCTGCTCGATCGGCTCCATGGTGGACAGAACCTGTCTGCATTGCTGAATCAGATCGATCGTGGCAAAATTATAAGAAATATACCGGAGCGAACGGCCTACATCCTGGTCGACCACATTAAATTCGGACGCGATATATTCGGTGAATTTCCGGATATTCAGCTCACGGTCCACCATCAGAATCCCCACGAGAGTGGTGGACAGGAAATTGGTCATATCGTCATTCAGGCCGGCCAGCTCGGTAACCTTGGACTGGTATTCCGAATTGACGGTATACAGCTCTTCATTGACCGACTGCAGCTCCTCGTTGCTGGACTGGAGCTCCTCATTGGCAGTCAGAAGTTCTTCGTTGGCCGCCTGCAGCTCTGCATTGACAGATTCCAGTTCGGTGACAGTCCTGCGCAGGTTTTCCCGGGTGACCCGAAGCTCATGCTCCAGATCCGAGATTCGCTGCGCCGAGGCTGTATCGATCTGGAACTGCTCCAGATCATCACTGACAGCCTGTCCGCCCCGCAGGAAGGAAATAGCGGTCTGACTTGTATCCTGGCCATGCCGGTCCAGGATCGGCTGGGCAATTACGGAAATATATTCGGAGTTTCCTTCGATTTCCACCGGTATGCTTTTATATCCGGTTTTCGCGTTGCGGATCCGGGAATCCCGCAGTACGGTAGAAACCGCGATCTTCAGGTCATCACGCAGCAGTGAAAAAATATCCAGAGTGGCTTCCCCGGCCGAGATGGAGAGATACGTTCTGCAGTCCCCGTAGGTCCGTGTCATCTCATTTTTCTCATTGACCAGGACAGTGGCCGGAAGCAGCTTTTCCAACACGGAGGTATCCAGCTCATGGGCTTTATACTGCACTGGAATATCCGGCTCCACCAGGGGGATCCGGACCGGTTCCATCATGTTTTCGACTCCCTGCATGGAATACGTTACCCGCTCATGGGCCGGAACCTTGCCGGAACGGTTATGGATAAATATTTTTTCATCCGCGCTGTGGATGCGGAATACATCATCATAGTCGATGACGGATTCCGAACGTCCCAGAAACAGAAATCCCCGGTCGTTCAGAGCGGAATGGAAGATGGCAAACAGATTCCGCTGCAGTACATTCTGGAAATAGATCAGCACATTCCTGCAGCTGATCAGATCCAGTTTGCCGAAGGGCGGATCCTGAAACACATTGTGCTGGGCAAAAATAATCATTCTGCGAATGTCATGCCGGATTACATACTTATTCCCCTTCCTGGTGAAGAAACGGGAGAGACGGGATACGGAAACATCTTCGATGATGTTGTCTCCGTATATCCCGCGTACAGCGGTGGAGATGGAATCTGCATCCAGGTCCGTCGCAAAAATTTTCACGTCCCGCTTAAATCCGAGTTCATCCATCGCCTCTTCAAAAAGAATCGCTATGGAATAGGCTTCTTCACCGGTGGAGCAGCCTGCAACCCAGACGCGGATCTGTTTTTCACGGGGAGCCTCCGAAAGCAGCCTCTTGATCACAGTCTCCTTCAGCACATCAAAATACTCGCTGTCACGGAAAAAGCTGGTCACACCGATCAGCACCTCTTTGGCCAGAAGTCTGGCTTCATCGGGATTGCTTTTTATATAGGAAACATATTCCCGCAGGTTCTGGTTATGCGTGATCACGAGACGGCGTTCCACACGCCGGAGAATGGTGCTCTGCTTATAATACATGTAATTGATGCTCGTCACGCTTTTCAGGGTGGCGAACACCTCGGACATCAGCTCCTGATCCGTCAGCATGTAACGGTCGCTGGCTTCCATCATGGATTTGGCAATATGCGCCATTTCACGGGCAATGGAATCCGGCTTCTGAATGAGATCCACAAAACCGGTGGAAATTGCATTGCGCGGCATCCCGTCAAATTTGGCAGATTCCGGGCTCTGCACGATGATCATTCCGTTATGCTCCTTGACAGAACGGATGCCATTGGTACCGTCCGAACCTGTGCCGGAAAGAATAACCGCCACGGATCGGTTTTCGTAGGCTTCCGCCAGGGAACGGAAAAAATAATCGATGGGGTGATTGATCTTTCCGGGATCATACTCATGCAGCATCAGAATATCCGAGGATACCTCAACGTTGTAGCGGGGCGGGATCATATAGATATGGTTTCGCTCCACACGCATGCCGTCCTGAATTTCCGTGATCGGCATAGGACTGTACTTCGCAAGAATATCAACCAGAAGGCTTTTATGATCCGGTGAAAGATGCTGAATAACTACAAAAGCCATTCCTGTGTTGGATGGCAGAAATGTCAGGAACTGCTGAAGAGCCTCCAACCCTCCGGCAGAAGCGCCGATTCCAACGATACAGACTGGCTGCGGACTTCCCTCTATGTCCAGAGACTTTTTCTTCATTATTCATGCTCCTTTTTGATTTGACTGCATAGTAAAACGTTTTATACCTTTATTTTACAATAAATCCATAGAATGTAAACCCTTTTTCGGATTTATGTTCACGAAAAATTTTCAAATTGTTCATTTTTTGTGATGTAAAGGTGCTTGTCTGTAAAGACCATGTCTCTTTTTGCAAAAAAAGATTGACTATGCATGAACAACATGCTATTATAATCAAGTATGCCGCACAAAGAGGTCTAAGAGTCCGTCCGGACTACCATATTTGGCGAGTAATTTATCAGGAGGTGCCACAGGATGTACGCAATTATTGCAACAGGTGGTAAACAGTACAAGGTTGCCGAGGGCGACGTGATCAGAGTAGAGAAGCTCGGAGCAGAAGCCGGCGAGACCGTCACATTTGACAATGTGATCGCAGTCAGCAATGATGGCCTTAAGGTGGGCGATGATGTCAAGGGTGCTACCGTTACCGCATCGGTCGTGGAAAACGGCAAGGCGAAAAAGGTCATCGTTTACAAGTACAAACCGAAGACCGGTTATCACAAGAAAAACGGCCACAGACAGCAGTACACAAAGGTCAAGATTGAAAAGATCAACGGCTGATCCGGTATCCATATGATTCAGGTAAGGATCAAAAAAGAGAATGGCAGTTATCTCTTTTTCCGTTCCCGCGGACATGCGGGATACAGCGAAGAGGGATCCGATATCGTGTGTGCCGCGGTTTCCGCGCTGATCATCACGACGGAAAATGCACTGAACAGGCTTACCACCCAGGAATATGACCTGGTTGAGAATGACGGTTATGTCTCGATCCGTTTCCGCAACGGAAACACGCCGGAGTGCAGACTGCTGATGGATTCTCTGGTTCTTGGATTACAGGAAATCGAAAAAACCTATCACAGGAAGTATCTGACAGTTACAATCAGGGAGGTGTAATGCCATGATGAAAATGAACCTTCAGTTGTTCGCTCACAAAAAGGGAGTAGGTTCAACCAAGAACGGCCGTGATTCCGAGTCCAAAAGACTGGGTGCCAAAAGAGCAGACGGCCAGTTTGTAAAAGCCGGCAACATTCTTTACAGACAGCGCGGAACCCGTATTCATCCGGGTGAAAACGTTGGATGCGGAAGAGATTATACTTTATTTGCGCTGAAGGATGGCGTAGTCCGCTATTCCAGACAGGGCCGCGACAGAAAGATCTGTTCCATCGTAGCCGCAGAAGCAGCAGAATAAGAGTAACAATGAAAGGCTTCAAATCGACAAGGTTTGGAGCCTTTTGAAATATACGGAAATCACACCAGGGAGGAAGCTATGTTTGCAGACAGAGCAAAGATCATCATCCGGTCGGGAAAGGGAGGCGACGGCCACGTCAGTTTCCGCCGGGAGAAATATGTGGCCAACGGCGGACCCGACGGCGGCGACGGAGGCCGCGGCGGCGATGTGATCATGGAGGTCGACAAAGGGCAGAATACCCTGGGAGAATACCGCCACCGCCGCAAATATAAGGCAGAGGACGGGAAAGAGGGCGGAAAGCGCCGTTGTCACGGTGCGGACGGCGCGGACATCGTGCTGAAGGTCCCCGAAGGAACCGTCGTGTATGATGCCGCCACCGGCAGAGTCATCGCGGATATGTCCGGTGAAAACATGCGGAAGGTGATCCTGAAGGGGGGCCGCGGCGGAAAGGGCAACATGCATTATGCCACTTCCACCATGCAGGTTCCCAAATACGCCCAGCCGGGCCAGGAAGCCCTGGAGCTGGAGGTCCGCCTCGAGCTGAAGCTGATCGCGGATGTGGGCCTGATCGGTTTCCCGAATGTCGGAAAATCCACATTCCTTTCCCGCGTCACCAACGCAAAACCGGAAATCGCCAATTATCACTTTACCACCATCACTCCGAATCTCGGCGTGGTGGACACCGAAAACGGCGGATTTGTGATCGCGGATATTCCCGGACTAATTGAAGGGGCCTCCGAGGGTGCCGGGCTCGGTCACGAGTTTCTCCGCCATATTGAAAGGACCCGCGTCATGCTCCACATTGTGGATGCGGCAGGAACCGAGGGAAGGGATCCGGTGGATGACGTGAAGAAGATCAACGCGGAGCTGGCCGCCTACAATGAAGACCTGGCAAAGCGGCCGCAGATCATCGCAGCCAACAAGACCGACTGTATCCAGGAAGGGGAGGACCCCGTCCGTCGGCTCCGTGAGGAATTTGAACCCCTGGGATATGAAGTGATGCCCATGTCCGCTGTCACCGGAGAAGGCGTCCGCGAGATTCTTTTCCGGGTCAAGGAGCTTCTGGATCGGACCGGGGAGAAGCCGGTCTTCTTCGAGCAGGAATTCTTCCCCGAGGATCTGCTCGCCAGGGAGGATCTTCCCTTTACGGTGGAACGTCTTCCGGAGGATCCCCATATTTTCGTGACGGAGGGTCCCAAGATCGACAAAATGCTGGGCTATACCAATCTCGACTCGGAAAAAGGCTTTGCCTTCTTCCAGCGTTTCCTGAAGGAAGCCGGGATTCTGGATGCCCTGGAGCAGGCCGGGATCCAGGAGGGCGACACCGTCCGTATGTATGGATTTGACTTTGATTATTATAAATAATATAATAGAGGAGATATATTTATGACAAGCAAACAGCGTGCTTATCTCCGGGGCCTTGCGTCCACCCAGGACGCCATCCTCTCCCTCGGGAAGGAGGGCCTGACCCCGGAATTTACCAAGTCTGTGGAGGATGCTCTGGCTGCACGGGAACTGATCAAGATCAGCATTCAGAAAAACTGTCTTCTGGATCCCCGGGAAGTGGCAGACATTCTGGCAGAACGGCTGCATGCCCATCCGGTGCAGGTGATCGGACGCAGGTTCGTGCTTTACCGGCAGGGCAAGGACAAGAACCGTAAAATCGTGCTTCCTTCCTAAGGAGATCACTGGAATGCCGGATTACAGAAAAAAGATCGGGATCCTGGGCGGAACCTTCGATCCGGTCCACACCGGTCATCTGATCATGGCCGAAGAAGCCTATGAAGCTTTTTCCCTGGACACGGTCTGGTTTATGCCCAACGGAAACCCTCCGCACAAGCAGGGCCGGACCGGCGGTGCTTCCGATGCGGAGCGGACGGAGATGGTCCGTCTTGCCATCCGGGGAAATGAACATTTCAAGCTGTCCCTGGAAGAGATGAACAATACCGAAAAGCATTATTCATACCACACCCTGGAAGGTCTGGTTTCCCGGTATCCCGATGCGGAATTCTATTTTATCATCGGAGCGGATTCTCTGTTCACCTTTGACTCCTGGGTCAAGCCGGAGCGGATCTGCAGGACCTGCATCCTTTGTGCCGCCGTGCGGGATCACGCTTCCAGGGAAGAGATGGAACGGCAGGCCGCATATCTGGGGGAAAAGTATGACGCCCGCATCCTTCTTCTGGAAAACCACAATGTGGATATTTCCAGCAGTCTGATCCGTGCCCGGGTATCGGAGGGTAAAAGCATCCGTTATTATGTACCGGAACCGGTACGTCAGTATATTCTTGAGAAGAACATTTACACAGGAGGACGCCTATGAGTAAGTACGATCTTCCCAAAATGCAGAAAAAACTGGTGAAATATCTTGATGAGGACCGGTATGAACACACACTGGGTGTCATGTATATGTGTGCGGCTCTCGCTATGGCCCACGGGTATGACCTGAATGCGGCGCAGACCGCAGGCCTTCTGCACGACTGTGCTAAATGTATTCCGAACAAAAAAAAGATCAAGCTGTGTGAACAGTATCATGTGGAGCTGACGGATTTCGAGAAGGAGCATCCTTTTCTGATCCATGCGAAGCTTGGAGCGTATATCGCAAAGACAAAGTACGATATTCAGGACCCTGATATTCTTTCCGCCATCACCTGGCATACGACGGGGCGTCCCGACATGAGCCTGCTGGACAAAATCGTGTACATTGCCGATTATATCGAGCCGCTCCGGGACAAGGCGCCGGATCTGGAAACGATCCGCCGGATCGCCTTTCGGGATCTGGATGAGTGCATGTATGTGATCCTGCGGAATACCCTGGAGTATCTTGAAGAAAATCCAAAGGATGTGGACAATGCATCCAAAGAAGCCTTTGTATTCTACAAAAACCTGTATCTGACACGGAGGAATGAGCTATGACAGAAGCACTGGAAAAGACAAAGATCATCTGCAAGGCCCTGGACGATAAAAAAGGAAAGGATATCAAAGCCATCGATATCCATGAGATCTCCGTCCTGGCCGATTACTATGTGATCGCCAGCGGAACCAACCAGAATCAGGTTCAGGCCATGGTGGACGCCGTGGAGGAAGCTCTGACCAAGGCAGGCATCGAGCCGAAGCAGATCGAAGGATCCCGCAGCTCCTCCTGGATCCTCATGGATTACGGCGATGTGATCGTCAACGTGTTTGACGAGGAAAACCGTCTGTTTTATGATCTGGAAAGAATATGGAGGGACGGCATGACCATGGGACTCTCCGAGATTCTGGGAGACTAAGGAGCCGTTTATAACGAAATGTTCCTGCGCAGTACTGTACGACCGGAATCCCTGATTCCGGAGGAGGCTTCTTCTTGAGAAACAACAACCCTTTGATCCGGTTTTTCACAAATATCGTCGGTAGAATCAGAAACATATTCGGTAGAAATATCGCGACGATCATATTCAGTGTCCTTTTCCTGTATATGGCTGTCAGTGCGGTCTTTTATATGACATCGGACCGGATTGAATCCTACCAGGTGACCGCCGGACCCTTGTCCATGAACGAGACATACACCGGGCTGGCCCTTCGGGAGGAGAGCATCGTTTCCTGCGATACCGGAGGATATCTCGTCTACTATGCCCGGGAAGGCGACAAGATCAACGCGAACGGAGCCGTCTATGGATTATCCGCGACCAAAAATCCCGAGGTGACCACCCGGCTCAGCCAGGAGGATCTCTCGAAGGTCCGTAATTCCATGATGAGCTTTTCGAGGACCTTTGACCCGAGCCGTTTCAGCAGCACCTACAGCTTCAAATATCAGCTGGAGGGCAGTATCCTGCAGTACTCCGGCGTAACCGGAAGATCTGCGGTGCTGCCGGAGGACGAGGACCAGGAGGATTCCTCCGAAAACGAATCTCCCTCTTCCTCCTCGGTGACCTTCGGAAATCAGACCATCTGCAAAGCCGCCACCGACGGGATCATCCGGTATTCCAAAGACGGATACGAGGGAAAGACCCTCGACAACCTGTCAAAAGACGATTTTGACCAGAACGCCTACCGGGAGACCGATCTGAAAAAAGACCGGCCTGTCACCGCAGGAGAAGAGATCTACACCATCGTGACCGATGAACGCTGGAGTCTCCTGATCCCCCTGAGCGAAAAGCAGGCGGTCAAGCTGCAGGACCGGGCCACGATCAGGGTCAAGTTTCTGAAGGATGACATGACCCAGTCCGGAGATTTTTCCATTATAAAGATCGACGGTGCGAAATACGGCAAGCTGGATTTCAACAAGGGCCTTGTGCGATATGCGACGGACCGTTTTCTGGACATCGAGCTGGTCACAAACACGGTGACGGGACTGAAGATTCCCCTTACCTCCATCGTGACCAAGGATTTTTATACCATTCCTTCCACCTTTGCCAATATCGACTCCGAGACGGGAGAGGAGACCTTCCTGGTGCAGGTGCGCGGAGAAAACGGGGAGACCGGCACGAAGGTCGTTTCGCCCATCATCTACGCCACGGTGACCAATCCGAAGAAGACACTGACCGCCCGGGGAGAGGATCCGGAAACGCCCACCTATACCTATTATGTGGATAAAAACGTGTTCGCGGAAGGGGACGCCATCGTAAAGGAAGGAACAAAATCGAAGTACATCGTAGGCGAGACGGCAGCGCTGGAGGGTGTTTACTGCATTAATCAGGGGTACGCGGTTTTCCGGCGTATCGATATTCTGGATCAGAATGAAGAATACGCGATCGTCTCCCGTTATACAAACTACGGGCTGGTGCGGTATGACCACATCGTTAAAGACGCGTCCCGGGTGAAAGAGGAGGATATTCTGTACTGATGAACACTACAATCCGCGAAAATCTGGAAGAGGTTCGCAAAAACATAGAAAATGCCTGCAGAAAGGCAGGGCGGGATCCCCGGGAAGTCACCCTGATCGCCGTGAGCAAGACAAAGCCCGTGCCGGCTCTGCAGGAGGCTTATATGGCCGGCCAGCGCTTTTTCGGCGAGAACAAGGTGCAGGAGATCCAGGAAAAGTACGGGGCTCTGCCCTCCGATATTTCCTGGCATATGATCGGCCATCTGCAACGGAACAAGGTCAAATATATCGTGGACAAGGTCGCCATGATCCATTCCGTGGATTCCCTTCGTCTGGCGGAAACCATCGAAGCCGAAGCCGCCAAAAAGAATGTGATCGTTCCCGTCCTTCTGGAAGTAAACGTGGCGGAGGAGGAGAGCAAGTTCGGCCTGCGTGTCCATGAGATCGAGCCTCTGATCGACAAAATCCGCGATTTCAGCCATATCCGGCTCAAAGGATTGATGACGATTGCGCCTTTTGTGGAGGATCCGGAAGAAAATCGCCTTGTTTTTCGGGAATTAAAGAAAATAAGTGTTGACATTGCAGAAAAAAACATGAATAATAATATTATGGAAACCCTTAGTATGGGAATGACCGGAGATTATCAGGTCGCCATCGAAGAAGGGGCTACCATGGTTCGTGTCGGAACCGGTATTTTCGGCGCGAGAGAATACAATATATAGTTTTAAGGATTGGAGATAAGACAAATGGGTGTTTTGGATAAATTCCTGGATGCGATCAAGTTGAATGACGAGGATGAGGATTATCTTGACGACGAAGAGATGATGGATGATGACGACTTCCTTGATGATGAAGATGAGCTCGAGACCAAGCCCCGCAAAAAGTTCTTCGAGAAGTTTTCCAGGAAGAGTACCTCGGATGATCTGGATGACGAGACCGATGATCTGGACGATCTGGATGAGTTTGATGATGTGGAGCCGGAACCGGTCGTGAAAAAGCGTCCGGCCAAAACGGTTTCCAGACCGGCCTCCAGGCCGGCTGCAAAAGCAGCTCCCGAGCCTGCAGCAAGACCGACCGTTACAAGCAGAGCGGCTTCCGCACCCAAGGAACGTTCCGAACGTGCTCCGCGGCAGTCCTCCAAAGTGACGCCGATGCGCAGCAGCAAACGTTCCCAGAACGGCAATATGGAAGTCTGTGTGATCAAGCCCACCTCCATGGAGAATACCCGGGAGATCGCGGATACACTGCTCGACAATTCCACCGTCATACTGAATCTTGAGGGGATCGATGTGGAGCTTGCACAGCGTATCATCGACTTCACTTCCGGAGCCTGCTATTCTCTGGGCGGAACTCTGCAGAAGATTTCCAGCTACATTTTTGTCCTTGGACCCTATAATGTGGATATCACCGGAGATCTGCAGAATATTCTCGGCGGATCCGTTCCGTCCGTGCGGGCAGGATACTGATCCGTGTCCGTCTCTGCAACCGGAGACTGCAGATAAATGTACAAAAAGAAACAGGGCCGGCGAAAGACCAGTTCGTAAGGATCTGGCTTTCCCGGCTATTTTCATAGGGAGGAATCTTTCCATGACCGA
>CAMOUV010000054.1 GCA_946626695.1 uncultured Blautia sp. | reverse complement strand
AGAAGACCATATGGGGTATGTCGTCCTGACCTCCGACAGGCTGTGCGTTCTGTTCTGGCCGTACGGGCAATGCCTCGCTAAGCTATGTGTTAACTCCGACTAAGCCCGCTCAGGAAGAGCCTTCGCGGGCAAGTCTCCGTAAACACAGGATCTTATCGAGGCAAAAACCGCCCGTTACAAACGGCCCGAACAGAATCGCACAGCCTGTCAGCGGTCGGGACGGCATCTCCCATACGGTCTTCTCCCTCAGCTGACTTTTCCGGGCTCAAAGTTTACTTCGCTGGCGGGTGTTTCTTTCTCCGCGATCGAATTCCTGACGGTAGGGAAGCAGCTGTTGATGAAAAAGCACAGCCCGCCAACAGTGAATCATTGAAAAATCTCTTCTGAAAAGCGAGCCTGTAGAATCAATACTACGGAGAGCCCTGGACTTACTTCATGTGTAATGAATAGCAGCATCAGAAATCTACAGGGCCCTGCCGGAAGGGGATATGTACGTCAGCATCCGAAGTTATAAGGATGCGAAGGATGGAACGCGGTATTATTCAGCCTGGAGCGAAGGGATCCAGGCAAAGAGATGATATTTTTCTCTTTTCTCCTGCCGGAAATATGATATAATGATACGAAGTCAAAAGGTCATATAATATGTGCCCGCACATCTTTTAATGACTTTTGTGCCCGCAAAGCATGAGGGAGAAGCTATTCTTCGAAGAAAAATGAGCGGAATCCGAATGTTTTCAGAATTTTGGGAGTGCGAAGCGAAGCACGGAGAAATTCATATCAAAGTCAGGGTCAAATGATTTTGACCCTGACCTCATATTTATCAGACATAATGAGCAAGCATGGAGGCAAAACTATGAAACTGTACGATAACGGCGTGTATCTTGTCAACGGATCCATCGTGGAGGAAACCGTGGCAGATCTTCCTGTATCGAAGAAGGAAGCGGCCGAAAATACCATTGCCTATGGAATCCTGAAGGAACACAACCTCTCCGGCAATATGGAGAAGCTGCAGATCCGCTTTGACAAGCTGACATCGCATGACATCACCTTTGTGGGCATCATCCAGACAGCCCGGGCTTCCGGCCTGGAGCGTTTTCCGATGCCCTATGTGCTGACCAACTGTCATAATTCTCTTTGCGCGGTGGGCGGCACCATCAATGAAGATGACCATATGTTCGGCCTAACCTGTGCCAAAAAGTACGGCGGCGTCTATGTTCCGCCTCATCAGGCTGTTATTCATCAGTTCGCAAGAGAAATGCTGGCCTGCGGCGGAAAGATGATCCTGGGATCGGACAGCCACACCCGTTACGGGGCCCTGGGCACCATGGCCATGGGCGAGGGCGGACCGGAGCTGGTAAAGCAGCTGCTGTCCCAGACCTACGACATCAACATGCCGCAGGTGGTCGCCATCTATCTGAAGGGCGAGGTGCGCCCCGGCGTGGGACCGCAGGATGTGGCCCTGGCGATCATCGGCAAGGTGTTTGCCAACGGCTATGTGAAAAACAAGGTGATGGAATTTGTTGGCCCCGGCGTGAAAAACCTGAGCGCGGATTTCCGGATCGGCATCGATGTCATGACCACCGAGACCACCTGTCTTTCCTCGATCTGGCAGACAGACGAACGGATCGAAGAGTTTTACGAGATCCACGGACGGAAGGAAGATTACAAGGAGCTCACCCCCGGAGAGATCACCTATTATGACGGCTGTGTGGAGATCGATCTGTCCGAGATCAAGCCGATGATCGCCATGCCCTTCCATCCCAGCAACACCTATACCATCGATGAACTGAACGCAAATCTGGACGATATCCTGGCGGATGTGGAAAAGCGCGCCCAGGTAAGTCTGGACGGAAAGATTCCCTTTACCCTCCGCAACAAGGTGGTTGACGGAAAGCTTTATGTGGATCAGGGAATCATCGCAGGCTGTGCCGGCGGCGGATTCGAGAATATCTGCGCGGCAGCGGATATCCTGCGGGGCAAGTCCATCGGAGCCGATGCCTTTACCCTGTCGGTGTACCCGGCCAGCACGCCGATCTATATGGAGCTGGCCAAAAACGGAGTTCTGGCAGACATCCTTGCCTGCGGCGGCGTGGTGAAGACCGCTTTCTGCGGACCCTGCTTCGGCGCGGGGGATACTCCGGCAAACAATGCTTTCAGTATCCGGCATACGACCCGGAACTTCCCGAACCGGGAAGGCTCCAAGATCCAGAACGGCCAGATTTCGTCGGTAGCGCTGATGGATGCCCGTTCCATCGCGGCCACGGCGGCCAACAAGGGCTTCCTTACCTCGGCGGAAGAATACACCGGCGGCTATACCGGGCAGAAATACTTCTTCGACAGAACGATCTATGAGAACCGTGTGTTTGACAGCAAGGGAGTGGCGGATCCTTCCGTGGAGATCCAGTTCGGCCCCAATATCAAGGACTGGCCGAAGATGCCGCCCCTCGCCGGAAACCTGCTGCTGAAGGTGGTTTCCGAGATTCATGATCCGGTCACTACGACGGATGAACTGATCCCCTCCGGAGAGACCTCCTCCTACCGCTCCAACCCGTTGGGACTGGCAGAATTTGCCCTTTCCAGAAAGGATCCGGCTTACGTGGGCCGGGCAAAGGAGATTCAGAAGGCGGAGAAGGCCATCGAAGAGGGAACCGATCCTGTGGCTGCCGTTCCGGAGCTTTCGCCGGTTCTGGACCGGATCCGGGCGGATTTCGACGGGGCTGTGGATGATCTCGGGATCGGCAGCACGATCTTTGCGGTCAAGCCCGGGGATGGCTCTGCCAGGGAGCAGGCCGCATCCTGCCAGAAGGTGCTGGGAGGCTGGGCGAATATTGCCAATGAATATGCCACCAAGAGATACCGCTCCAACCTGATCAACTGGGGCATGCTGCCCTTCCTGATCCGGGAGGGAGAGCTTCCCTTCAAAAACGGAGATTATCTGTTTTTCCCGGAGATCCGCAAAGCCGTGGAGGAAAAGCAGGCTTCCATCAAGGGATATACCGTGAAAGAAGATGGAATGAAAGAGTTCACCGTCACCATGGGTGACCTGACGGAGGATGAACGTGAGATCATCCTGAAGGGCTGCCTGATCAATTACAATGCGGTGAAATAAGAAGCTGTGAAGAGAAAACAGGCCGTCGCTGTCCAGGGGCAGCGGCGGTCTGTTTTTGTCCGTGAAGGCAACATTCAGCGAAGCGGTTCGATGAGGAATGCACCATCCGGTTGTGAATCCTGCCCGGCTGTCGTGCGAAAACGGCGAAAGTGTCAGAAATATATATAATATACAAACAATATAATGAATACAAGAATTTAAAACAGATAATACAACAATAAATTAGCATTTTTTCAAAAAATGTCTTGACAAATCCAGTATAGAATGGTAAGATGGGTTCATCAAAAAGAAAGAGGTGAGTCCCTTGAGAACAGAACCTTCTACATCCTCAATATGAAGTGACAGGAGCTGCATTTCCTGCAAGAAAGACCTGATACATTCATTAAAATGAGAATCGTTCCCAGAGAGAGGAACAAAAGTATTTCAGGTGATGATAGCAGCGGCTTCTCATATTGAACAGATGTCACAAACCTGGTACAAAGATTTTGAAAATAGTGTAAAGAAACTTTTTTCAAAAGGATATAACCACTGACGGCAGGATCGTCCGGAAGAAGAGATCCGGAGATACACCAGATCGACAGGAAGATATCTTGAAATCCTCATTAGCAACATTAGAATGAGAATTGAAGCTTTGCATCAGAGGAATATTAAAAAATATTCAGAGGAGAAACAGAAAGGAACTTTTTCAGGAAGAGCTGCAACAATGAACGCATCGTATTCATTGAGAAGAGTGAAAGAGCAGCAGAGAAAGAATAAGCGGATTTGGATTTAATCGATAAGTTCAGGATTGTTTATCAGAAAAAAAGAAAAAGTGTAACCGGGTTTCTTCATCGACATAGAGCGAAAACAGAATTATACAACGTGAAGTATGATTCAAAAGCTATCAAACTTTCTAAGTAAAGATATAGAAAATATATCTTGCGAGCGGGAAATCAAATCAGAGCAAGATCCGGAAAAAGGATCTGAAGAATATAAAAATTGAATAAGGAAACAAATAACAGCTAAAATAAAAAGGAAGAAAAAAATAATTGAATAAAGAACATTAAGACGACCGTCATTTCAGAAGGAAAGAAGTGGCGGTCGTCTGTTTTTGTTGCATTTCGGGCCGTAAAATTTTATAGTAAGTTAGGAACTGCTGCAGAATGACTTGAGCAGTTCCTTAGGGAAGCAATTGTGGTTTGAGCTTGCGCAAAACAGCAATGATTATGATAGATAACGAAGAGAAAGGGAAGGAGCGGCAGTCCGTGAAAACAGTGTATGAAGACAAATCCATGATCGTCTGTTATAAACCGGCGGGAATGGCTGTCCAGCATAAAAGCGTCCGGGTTCCGGATCTGGAGAGCGAAGTGAAAAGCCATCTGGCTGCGGCCGCCAAGGGAAAGCCGCCTTATCTGGCCGTGATCAACCGGTTGGACCAGCCCGTGGAGGGGCTTGTCCTGATGGCAAAAACAAAGGCGGCAGCTGCTGTCCTGACGGAGCAGCTTCAGAGCGGGGAAATACAGAAAGAGTATCTGGCCGTGACGGAAGCCGGCGTTTCCGGATCGGAGGGGATGCTGACGGATTATCTGATAAAAGACGGCAGGACAAATCTTTCAAGGGTGGTTCCGGAAGGGACAGCCGGGGCGAAGAAGTCCTGTTTACAATATACGGTACAGAGTGAAGAAGGATATGACTGCGGAAGCGGTATCGTACATCCGGCGGCAGGAAGCCTGATCCATATCCGGCTTCTGACCGGCCGGCATCATCAGATCCGCGTGCAGATGGCCCATGCCGGAATGCCCCTTCTGGGAGACCGGAAGTATAACCCGGAAGGAAGGCAGGACAGGCCGCTGGCCCTCTGTGCTTTCCGGCTGCGCCTCCTGCACCCGGAGACGAGAAAGCCGGTGGAATTTGTTGCCATGCCGGAGGGATCTGCATTCTGCGTGGAAACGAGGTCATAGTTTTTATCCGTTTTGGATAAAAAATCGTAAAAATGATTGGAATCTCCCGTTATTTTGTGTATACTAAAGTGTAAGGCTCAGCTTTAACAAGGTAACAGAATAGAGAATCAATGATTTGGAGTGGCAGAAAATGAAAAAATGGAAACTGGTTTCTGCACTGACAGGTGCGGCGGCAGTATGTGCAGGCACATTCTGGTTTATGCAGGGACCGACAGAGGCCGTGCAGGCAGCCGCAGATCCTGAAAATGCGGAAGAGGCCGTTGTCTCAGAAGAAGCCGCCGCCGGCACAGACCGGATCATCGATCCTTCCGTGCGTGTTCTGCCGGGAGCCCGCATTGCCGTGGTCAGCAAGAGCACAAAGGGTGAGTTCTGGGAAAAGATCCGGGAAGGCATGTCGGATGCGGTGGATGATCTGAATAATGCCTTCGGTTTTTCCGGGGAGGATAAACTGTCCATGACCTTTGAGGGCTCAAAGGATGAGATGGATGTGGACACCCAGATCAACACGCTGGATGCGGTGATTTCTGAGAATCCGGATGTACTCTGCCTCTGTGCAGGGGATATGGACTCCTGTCTGGCCCAGCTGGAAGCAGCCGAGGAGAACGGAATCCCGGTGGTGGTTTTTGACTCCACCGTGGCGGAGGACGACCTGATTTCGGCCTATCGCGGAACCGACAATGTGGCGGTGGGAAAGATCGCCGCCAGGAAGCTTGCGGATGAGATGAGCGGCCAGGGAGAAATCCTTGTGTTTTCCGCTACGGAAAAATCCGCTACGGTCCGGTCCAGGGTCGCCGGTTTTCTGGAAGAACTGGCCGAATGGCCGGATATCACCCTCATCGACGTGATCTATCAGGATCAGGTGGAGGATCTGGGAACGGCCATACAGGAGACACTGGAAGCACACCCCGGAGCCCGGGGGATTTACTGCACCAACGGCGATACGGCGGATCTTTTCCTCAGCATTGAAAAAAATGAGGATAATCATCTGGTGATCGTCGGGACGGATGGAACGAAGGAGCAGGTCAAGGCCATCGAAGAAGGCCGCATCCTGGGATGTGTGTCCCAGAAAGCCTGGCAGATCGGGTATGACACGATGCTGGCCGCCGCCGCTCTCACCACGCCGGTCAATCTTACGAAGGTGGAAAGAGACGTCTATATGGATCCGATGTGGATCGACGGAAGCAATTACGCAGATCCGGAAATGGCCGGATACATTTATCAGTGAGGATCCGGGCCGCCGGAGAGAACCGTAAAGAGTCGGAAAAGATCATGCAGGAACAGGGGGAATCAGGATGAAGAACTGGTCAGAGCTGATCAAAAACCTTACTATGCTGACGCAGTTCGGGCTGTCTCTGGTCACGCCGCTGCTTCTATGCATGGGGATCTGCTGGTATCTGAACACCCATCTCGGGATCGGCGCCTGGGTCTATATAGCAGGCTTCTTTTTCGGGCTGGGCGGATCCGGGACCTTTGCATACAAGACCTTCCGGAGGGTGAGCGGAAAAGCAAAAAAGAAAGAAGACGACAAGGGAATCTCCTTCAACCGGCACGAGTGAAAGCTCGGCCGGAGGGATGTTCCGTTTTTATGATATTATCTGAGGAGAAGACAGATGGCTGGAAAACTGGCACCGGCTGTTCAGAAGGAAACCCGTTTTATCGCAGTCAGCACGGGAATCGGAACGGCCGTAATGCTTCTTGTGTTCGGGCTGCTGCATCTGGCAATGCCGGAAAAAATCCCCTTTGACTACAGGGTGATTCTTGCCGCCGTCGGCGGATGTGCGGTGGCGGTCCTGAATTTTTATCTGATGGCAGTCACGGTACAGAAGGTGGCTTCCGCGGAGAATCAGGATACGGCGGCAAAAACCATGAAGACCAGCTATACCTACCGCTTTCTGATGCAGGTCATATGGGCCATCGCGGCCATTACAGCGCCCTGCTTTCAGTTCGTGGCGGGGCTGGTTCCGCTTCTGTTCCCCGGGGCGGCCATCAAGCTGCGGGGAATTTTCGGGAAATCGTAAAAAAAGGCACCCGTAATCTGCAGGGTGTCCTGGTCAGAAAGACAGAGTACAGATCCTTGTAAGGAGGTGAGAAAGGTTATGGATCTTGAGATATCAGGCGCGCGAGTGTTCCTCGAGGTGCCTATAGATGTGCCGTTTCTGGGAAGATTTCAGCTTAGTGAGACTATTGTGGTCAGCTGGATCGTCATGGCGCTGATCACTTTGACATGCATATGGCTGACGCGTGATCTGAAGGAAGAGAATATTTCCAAAAGACAGGCGGTGGCAGAGCTTCTGGTGGAAACGGCAAACAATTTTGTGATCGGAAACATGGGAGAGAAATTCCGTTATCTGATTCCGTTTGTGGCGGCTTTGTTTACCACAAGCGTCGTTTCGAACCTGATCAGTCTGATCGGACTCAGAAGCCCGACGGCGGATCTCTCCACGGAAGCAGGATGGGCAGTGGTCGTGTTTATCATGATCACCTCGCAGAAGATCAAGACGAACGGTGTGGGCGGCTACCTGAAGGATTTCACAACGCCGATCCCGGTCATGACGCCGTTCAACATCCTGTCCGAGCTTGCAACGCCCATCAGTATGGCCTGCCGTCATTTCGGCAATATCCTGTCGGGTGTCGTCATCAATGCCCTGATCTACGGGGCGCTGGCCGTGGCCAGTTCCGCTCTCCTGGGCCTGCTCCCGGGAGCCCTGGGAAAAGTTCTTTCGCAGATCCCCATCCTGGATGTGGGTGTGCCTGCGGTGCTTTCGGTCTACTTTGACTGGTTCTCAGGCGTGATGCAGGCATTTATCTTCTGTATGCTGACGGTCATGTATATCGCCAACGCCGCAGAAGAATCTTCGTAAAAGAGGAAGCGTAAGGCCGGCCGGATGGGACGGCCGCAGAACAAAAACAACAGTGAACATGAATGAATCAGGAGGAAAACATAATGGATCTTACAATTCTCGCAAAAGCTATCGCACTTGCAGGCTGTGCAATCGGCGCAGGTCTCGCTCTGATCGCGGGTATCGGCCCTGGTATCGGTGAAGGTAATGCCGTGGCAAAGGCACTTGAGGCAATCGGACGTCAGCCGGAATGCAAGAGTGATGTCACCTCGACCATGCTTCTTGGATGTGCAATTGCGGAGACGACAGGTATTTACGGCTTTGTAACCGGTCTGCTGCTGATCTTTGTGGCACCGGGAATGTTCATGAATCTGCTTGGCTGATAGCCGGGATGGAGGAAAAAGATGCAGGATTTAGTTGGGATTGTGCCATGGACGTTTATCGCGCAGATCTGTAATCTGTTTATCCAGGCATACCTGATCAAACGGTTCCTGTTCAAGCCGGTCAACGAGATGCTGGAAAAGCGCAGACAGCGTGCGGACGCGGAGATCCGGGAGGCCGAAACCGCCAAGGAAGAGGCCAACGCGATCAAGGCAGAATACGAGCAGAACATGCTCGAAGCAAAGGACAAGGCCAGCAATATCCTCAGCACGGCCCAGAAGACGGCGCAGCTGCAGAGCGAATCGATCCTGAAGGAAGCGTCGCAGCAGGCGGCGGCCATCCGGGAAAAGGCCGAGGCGGATATTGAACAGGAAAGACAGAAGGCAGTCAATGAGCTGAAGGATGAGATCGGCGGGATTGCCATGGAGATCGCCGGCAAGGTGATCGAACGTGAGATCAGCGAAAAAGATCACGAAAAACTGATTGATGAATTTATACAGAATGTAGGTGAGACATCATGACACAGACCGCCAGGATCTACGGCGACAGCATGTATGACCTCGCCGCAGAAGAAAACCTGACAGAGCAGATTCTGGAACAGATGCAGGAGGTCCGGGGAATCTTCCGTGATAATCCGGATTATCTGCGGCTTCTGTCGGAACCCTCGATCCCGGAAAAGACACGTACCGGGCTGATCGAGGAGGCCTTCGGAGAGCAGGCAGAACGGTACCTGGTCAGCTTCCTCAAGCTGCTGTGCGAAAAGGGAGCCCTCGGCGACTTCGGCGGATGCTGCGAGCAGTTCCGCAGACGGTACAACGAAGCGAATGGAATTGCCGAGGCGGTGGTGACCTCCGCCGTGCCGCTGACCGGGCAGCAGACGGAAAAGCTAATGGAAAAGCTTGCGCAGATCAGCGGGAAAAAGATCCAGCTGATCACGAGAACAGATCCTTCGGTGATCGCCGGGATCAAGGTGGAGCTGGACGGCACCGAGCTGGACGGCACCGTAAACGGCAGGCTTTCCGGTATCTCACGGACACTGAAAGAACGGCAGATCTGAAAAGACAATTCAGTCTGACCATTGGAGGCTTAGCAAGATATGCAATTAAAACCTGAAGAAATATCCAAGGTTATACGCAGCCAGATCAAATACTATGACAATGCGATCCGGCAGAACGAAACCGGGACAGTGCTGATGGTGGGAGACGGTATTGCCCGCGCCAGCGGCCTGATCAACTGCATGGCCGGTGAGCTGCTGGAGTTTGAGGACGGCAGCTTCGGTATGGCACAGAACCTGGAGGAGAACAGTGTCTCCATCGTTCTCTTCGGTTCCGGAGAGGCCATCGGTGAAGGACAGACCGTAAAAAGGACCGGCAAGGTGGTGTCGGTTCCTGTGGGCGACAAGATGATCGGCCGTGTCGTAAACGCGCTGGGACAGCCCATCGACGGAGCCGGACCGATCCAGACAGACGAGTTCCGCCCCATCGAGAGCAATGCACCCGGGATCTGTGACCGTGAACCGGTGCATCAGCCGCTGCAGACCGGCATCAAGGCCATCGATTCGATGATCCCCATCGGCCGGGGGCAGAGAGAGCTGATCATCGGCGACCGTCAGACCGGAAAGACGACGGTGGCTGCGGATACCATCATCAACCAGAAGGGGCAGAATGTGATCTGCATCTATGTGGCGATCGGACAGAAACGTTCCACGGTCGCTTCGCTGGTTGAAAACCTGAACCGGAACGGTGCCATGGATTATACCATCGTTGTGGCAGCGACGGCTTCGGAAGCCAGCCCGCTGCAGTATATCGCACCCTATTCCGGATGCGCCATGGGCGAATACTTTATGAACAAAGGGAAGGATGTGCTGATCATCTACGATGATCTTTCCAAGCACGCGGTGGCGTACCGTGCACTTTCCCTGCTGATCCGTCGTCCGCCGGGACGTGAAGCCTATCCGGGTGACGTTTTCTACCTCCACTCCAGACTGCTGGAGCGGGCTGCCAAGCTGGATGAAGCCCACGGAGGCGGTTCACTGACCGCTCTTCCCATCATCGAGACCCAGGCTGGCGATGTTTCGGCCTATATTCCGACCAACGTGATCTCCATCACGGACGGCCAGATCTTCCTGGAGACCGAGCTTTTCCATTCCGGCGTCATGCCGGCTGTAAACCCGGGTATCTCCGTCTCCCGTGTGGGCGGCAATGCGCAGATCAAGGCCATGAAGAAGGTGGCCGGAACCCTGAAGCTGATTTATTCCCAGTATCGTGAGCTGCAGAGCTTTGCGCAGTTCGGCTCCGATCTGGATGCAGATACAAAGGCCCGTCTGGATCAAGGCGCACGTATTGTGGAGGTCCTGAAGCAGAACCAGAATTCTCCGGTACCTGTGGAAAAACAGGTCGCGATCCTGTATGCGGTCACCAAGGGGATCCTTGCAGGCGTAAAAACGGAGGATGTGCGGGAATACGAAAGCAGTTTGTTCACCTGGCTGGACACAGATGCGGCAGGAGCTGCTGTAATGCAGGAGATCGCGTCCACAGGCGCCTTGTCCGCAGAGGCTGACGAGAAGCTGAAAGCAGCCCTGGAAGAATTTACAGCCGAATTTTTGAGCAGCCGAAAATGACAGGGGGGATAACCGGTGGCTTCTAATATGAAAGCAGTGAAGCTGCGTATCAAAAGTGTGCAGAGCACCATGCAGATCACCAAAGCCATGCAGCTGGTCGCTTCCTCGAAGCTTAGAAAGGCGAAGGAGCGGGCGGATATTGCACGCCCCTATTTCCGGGAACTTTTCGAGACTCTGGTTACTATTGCAGACGGAAACACCGATTTTACGTCTCCGTATGTTCGCGAACCTGAAAATACGAAATACTGCTACGTGGTGATCGCGGGCGACCGCGGCCTTGCAGGCGGGTATAACTCGAACCTTTTCAAGAAAGTGGAGGAGGATTCCGCCGGCAGGGACTATGTGGTGCTTCCCATAGGAAAAAAGGCTGTGGAGTATTTCAAAAGAAGGAATCGGAAGATTGTTACCGAAGCGTTTGGAACCATTGCGGATATCTCGGTATCGGATTGTTTCGAGATATCGGCCCTGTTATGCCGGCTTTTCCGGGACGGGGAGTATGGACATATCGACCTCTGTTATACGGAGTTCGTTTCCATGCTGTCGCAGACACCCCAGTCGGTGTCGATCCTTCCGCTTTCGGATCTGGCCAGTGAACACGAAGGAGAGGATCCGGTTTCAAAAAGAAACCTGATCGTCTATGAGCCCAACGCGGAGGAAGTGTTTAATTCGATCGTTCCGGAATATCTGGCAGGACTGGTATACGGAGCTGTCTGTGACAGTGTGGCCAGTGAACTGGCAGCCCGCCGTACGGCCATGGAGGCGGCGACGGACAATGCGGAGGAAATGATCGAGAAGCTGAATCTGTATTACAACCGGGCACGTCAGGCCAGCATCACGCAGGAGATCACGGAGATCGTGGGCGGTGCAGAAGGGCTGACCGGCTGATACAGGGAATATCTGTGCATGCAGACAGATCAACAGAGGCACTGCCGTCGGACAGTGCCGAAAACAGGAGAAAAATCAATGAGTGAGAGACATATTGGAGAAGTAGTGCAGGTGACGGGTCCTGTCCTGGACATTCGTTTTGCCGACGATGAGCTGCCTGCCCTTCTGAATGCCATAGAGATCGATCATAACGGGAAGACGCTGACAGCGGAAGTGGCCCAGCAGACCGGCGACAATACGGTCCGCTGCATCGCCATGAATTCGACCGATGGTCTGGTACGAGGCACAAAGGCGGTCGATACCGGCGGCCCGA
Source organism: uncultured Blautia sp. (assembly GCA_946626695.1). GTDB lineage: Bacteria > Bacillota > Clostridia > Lachnospirales > Lachnospiraceae > Blautia_A. The sequence continues at coordinate 774 of CAMOUV010000054.1, read as the reverse complement.
TCACCGTGCCTGTAGGAGAGGAATGTCTGGGACGAGTTTTCAATCTGCTGGGAACTCCCGTGGATGAGAAACCGGCTCCGGAGACTTCCGAACGCTGGGCGATCCATCGTCCGGCTCCCGCCTATGAAGAGCAGATGCCTGCGACGGAAATCCTGGAAACCGGCATCAAGGTCGTCGACCTGATCTGCCCCTATGCAAAGGGCGGCAAGATCGGTCTGTTCGGCGGCGCCGGTGTAGGAAAGACCGTTCTGATCATGGAGCTGATCCATAATGTTGCGACAGCCCACGGCGGTATTTCCGTGTTTACGGGCGTAGGTGAGCGTACCCGTGAAGGAAACGACCTGTACAATGAGATGAAGGAGAGCGGGGTTATCGACAAGACGGCCCTGGTCTACGGCCAGATGAATGAGCCACCGGGAGCCCGTATGCGTGTAGGCCTTTCCGGCCTTACCATGGCGGAGTATTTCCGTGATGTGAAGAATCAGGACGTGCTTCTGTTCATCGACAACATTTTCCGTTTTACCCAGGCAGGTTCCGAGGTTTCGGCCCTTCTCGGCCGTATGCCTTCCGCGGTTGGTTATCAGCCGACCCTGGCTACGGAGATGGGTGAGCTGCAGGAGCGGATCACCTCCACCCGGAAGGGTTCCATCACCTCCGTGCAGGCTGTATACGTACCGGCAGACGACCTGACCGACCCGGCTCCTGCAACGACCTTCACCCATCTGGACGCGACCACGGTTCTTTCCCGTGATATCGCCAGCCAGGGTATCTATC
>CAMOUV010000053.1 GCA_946626695.1 uncultured Blautia sp. | reverse complement strand
CCGCGGGATCCTCCGCATGCACGGGCACCACCGGAAGAAGAGACAGAGAAAGAATAACAGCCAGCATTTTTTTCATGGAAAGTCTCCTTTCAAATCTAAGTTAGTTATAAATAACTATAGTTAGAATAATATAACTTAAGACATTTGTCAAGAGTATTCTGGAAGGACTGCATTATCTTACTGTTTTATGTACTACAGATGTTCCTTACATTGCGGCATCTCGTCTGTTTGTCTGAATAATCTGAAAGTAATTATGAGTCACGGAACCTGTCCCCGCGACTCACCCGGCTCCGTGCGGCACATTCTAAAAAGTTCATAAAATTGAAAAAAAACCTTCCGTCCTTCCGGAAATATGGTATTATGTATCCATCTCTGTTTTTGGACGGAATCCGTCATGTTTTGTCGACGCCGGAGGCGGCGTGAGAGTTTGGACCGGCAGGCTGCCGGGTTCATGAGTAAGCTGCATTGGCGGATCGCGAATGTCCGCTTACCATTCAGAAAGGGTTTTATATGCTGACGCTGAAAAATATTCGGAAGGATTATGTATCCGGTGACATCAAGGTGCAGGCGCTTCGCGGGGTGGATATTTCCTTCCGGCAGAATGAATTTGTGGCGATCCTGGGGCCTTCGGGCTGCGGGAAAACGACACTGTTGAATATCATCGGAGGGCTGGACCGGTATACCGAAGGTGATCTGGAGATCAAAGGCCGTTCCACGAAGGAGTATAAAGACAAGGACTGGGACTGCTACCGGAACCATTCGGTAGGATTTGTTTTCCAGAGCTATAATCTGATCCCGCACCAGAACGTGCTCTCCAATGTGGAGCTGGCCCTGACTCTTTCAGGCATTTCCGCAAAGGAACGAAAAGAACGTGCCATAAAGGCGCTGGAAAAAGTAGGGCTGGGAGATCAGCTCAAAAAGAAGCCCAGCGAGATGAGCGGCGGGCAGATGCAGCGGGTCGCCATCGCCCGGGCCCTGGTCAATGATCCCGAGATCGTTCTGGCGGATGAACCGACCGGAGCTCTGGACAGCGAGACCAGCGTGCAGATCATGGAAGCATTGAAGGAGATCGCGCAGGACCGGCTTGTCATCATGGTCACCCACAATCCGGAGTTGGCAGAGCGTTACGCCACCCGTACCGTCCGTCTTCTGGACGGAAAGGTGATCTCCGATACCAAGCCCTTTGACGGGAAGGAAGAGATCACCTCCGGTGTGGATACCGGACGGACTGCCATGGGGTTCGGAACCGCCCTCCGGCTGAGCCTGAACAATCTGATGACGAAAAAAGGCCGCACCTTCCTGGTTGCGCTGGCCGGCAGCATCGGCATCATCGGGATCGCCCTGATCCTGTCCATGTCCAACGGCGTGGATGTGTTTATCAAGAGTGTGGAGGAGGATACTCTGGCCCTGTACCCCCTGACCATCGAATCGCAGACCATGGACCGGACCGGGATGATGATGTCCATGATGGGCATGGCTGATTCCGAGGAGCATGACGGGAGCGACGGGAAGATCTACTCCAGCAATCTGATGGGGCAGTTTCTCAACGCCATGGTTTCCGAGATCGAAGAGAATGATCTGAAATCCTTCAAAGAGTATCTGGAAAGCTCGGAGGAAATCAAGAAAGAGACCAGCAACATCAGCTACGACTATGGAACAACGCTTCTGGTATACAATGAGAATGCGGTGGGAGGGACGCTGCAGGTCAATCCCAGCACCTTGATCGATACCATGACCAGCACCTCCATGATGAGCGACATGAACAACATGGCATCCATGTCCAGCTTCGGAGGAATGTCGGAAGCGATGAACCTGTACAACATGAATGCTTTCTTCGAGCTGAATCGCGACGAGGGTGAAGGGTACCGCCTGGTGACGGGCTCCTTCCCGAAAAGCAAGGAGGAAGTCCTGCTGATCGTCGGGGATCATTATGACCTGAGTGATCTGGCCCTGTATACCCTGGGCCTTCGTGACCAGAGCGAGGTGAGCGGTCAGTTTACGGATCTGATGGCAGGAAAAACCGCCGCCTCCGGAGAGAGTGTGAGCTTTACCTTTGATGAGCTGATGAACATGGAGTTTACGCTTGTCCTGCCCGGAAACCTGTATCAGGATACGGGCAGCGGGATCTACACCTATGTCGGCAAGGACGAAGAAAAAATGAAGCAGGTGCTTTCCGAAGGCCTGACACTCCGGATTTCCGGTATCGCGCGTCCCTCCAGCAATTCGCTGGTTTCCGCCTTTGCGGCCGGCGGGATCGGCTATACCCACGAACTGGTGGAGTATGTGATCGCGGCCAACAATGAGACGGCCTCCGTGAAAGCCCAGAAGGAGAATCCGGAAACCGATATCTTCACCGGTATTCTTTTTGCCGGGGGAAGCGACGTGGAGCTTACCATGGATATGGTGGACGCGTACCTGGATACCCTTCCGGAGGATCAGAAAGCCCAGGCCAAGGCGATGATGTCCCTGATGGGCGAGGAAAAGATCCTGGAGATGGCGAAGGACCAGATGAAGAATCAGACGACCAGCGCCACCTACGACGGGAACCTGGGGATCCTGGGAGCCGCGGATCTGGATACGCCGACCCGGATCAATATTTATCCGGGGGATTTTGAGGGGAAAGAAAAGATCGTCGGCCTGATCGACAGCTATAACGAAAAGATGGAGTCCGACGGGAGAGAGGGCAGCGTGATCCGCTATACGGATTATGTGGGCAATCTGATGAGCTCCGTGACCAGCATCATCGATGCGATCTCGTATGTTCTGATCGCGTTCGTTTCCATCTCGCTGGTGGTTTCTTCCATCATGATCGGGATCATCACCTACATCAGCGTGCTGGAAAGAACCAAGGAGATCGGTATCCTCCGGGCTCTCGGGGCGTCGAAAAAGGATGTGTCCAGAGTGTTTACGGCGGAAACGCTGATCATCGGTCTTGGGGCCGGACTGCTGGGCGTGCTGACAGCCTGGCTGCTGACCTTCCCCATCAATGCGGTCATTGCTTCGCTCACCGATGTGGATGTGACGGCGATCCTGCCTCCTCTGGGAGCCTTGTTCCTGGTGCTGATCAGCATGATCCTGACCATCATCGCCGGGGCGATCCCTTCGCGGCTGGCGGCCAAAAAGGATCCGGTGGTTGCACTCCGGACAGAATAAAGACGGTACAGATAAACAATGCAGCCGGTATCTCCGTTTCGGCGGACATACCGGCTGCACTTTTCATTTTCTGTATGACAGGTCCTGCAGACAGGCGGTCGCAGAAACCGAAATCCGATGGAATCGTCCCGGATATGCGGTTTCAGAACTGGCTGTATACGAAGGCCGGGGCGGTGGAAAGATCCGCCAGCACAAAATACAGGTAGATGGCCAGAAGAATCAGAAAATAGGTCAGGGTCTTCCGGCGGAATTCACGCTTCTTTTGCAAATCTGTAGATGGCTTCACAGGCATCCACCCATCCTTTCCACCCGATATGTATGGTGTCTTCCATAAAATAGGGTTCGTATTCCCGGTCTGAAAAATCGCAGATCTCAGCCTGGTATTCTTCCGCCAGCGACCGGATCTGGCTGTAGTAGTCTTCCCTGGCCTCCGCCGGAAAGCCGATATAGTCATACCAGTATCCGTTGACAGGCGTGATCATGAGAAGAGGCGTGATCTCCAGATCCCGGCAGGTCATCAGAAAGCATTCCAGATCGTCGTATTCCGGAGAAACACTGTATCCGGTCTTGATTCCGCTGTCCTTTTCCTCATCCATGACATGGACGATGTAATTGTCATAATAGGATTTTTTGACATAGAATTCGTTGCCCCCGCAGGCCTCCTCGCCATCCAGGGCAGCCTGGAAACGAAGAGCCTCAAAATCCGGCAGGACCGGTTCCTGTTCCGGCCCGAGAGAATGAAGCAGGTCATACATCGTGTACCGAAGATAGATGTTGGTCCTGTTTTTCTCCCGGACAAACTTTTCCCGCAGGGTCATTTCGGAAGAAACAGGCCGGAGATCTTCATCCAGATACTGCTCTTCATAGGCGCGGATCCGTTTGTCCATGGTGGGATCCACCTTGGACAGAAGCTTGTGCGTCCGTTTGATGATGTATTTCCTGGTTTCGGGAGAAAGCTTTTCGCTGCAGAGCATGTCGATGTAGTTCTCTTCGGAAAAGCGGGAAGCATAGGCCTCCGGCCGGACGCCGGATTTCCGGAACCACTGGGGTGCCAGGATCAGGACCACCCTGCGGTTTTCCATTTCCGGTTCCAGGGCGGTCAGGGCGGTGGCGTGAAAAAGAGACTGATAGTAACCGGCTCCGATCAGAAGCGGCTTAACCCCGGAATGACGCAGAAGGTTGCCGGGATTATACGGCGTGCTTTTCTGGTGCTGCAGCTCGGAGGAGCCCATGACCAGCAGGGTTTCTTCATCCACGGAAGCGGCGAGAGAACTCATGGACGTAAATTTGGTTTCATCGGTCCATCCGTAGATGTCATCCTGAGCCCGGCCGGCGGCTCCGGCCGTAAAGAAATGCATGCCGAGGGCGATCACGAGAATCATCGCCAGTGCGGTAAAGAAGGCGGCAATCTTTTTCATCCTTCGGCTTTCCTTTTCCCGGCAATGGCGATGATCTTCTCCGGCGTGTTGATGTCGGTTTTTTCGATCTCGGTGAGCGCGATCACAATGCCAAGCCTGTCCTCCAGCTCCATCAGAAGCTGGGCCACGCCCAGAGAGTCCAGAAGACCCTCTTCAAACAGATCCATCGAGAGATCCTCTTTTACATCGTCCTCCTCACATACATCGGCGATGATATCCAGTATTTCGTCTTTCAGCATTTGTCTTGTCAGCCGGTACACAGGGGAGACCGGCATTCTCCTTTCTTTGCAGTGTTATTGTTGAACCAGATGTCCTGAGAACAGCAGAAAGCCGAACATGACCAGCTGCATGGTGACCGCCCAGGAGACGATCTGATACCATTTTTCTTTCTTGTGTTTTTTATAGAACTTTGACTTTTTCTGCCAGACCTCGTTTGCCGCCAGCAGGATCCCGTGGTAAAGACCATACAGGATGTAATAGCCGGTGAGACCGTGCCAGAGGCCCATGATGAACATGTTGACCAGAAAACCGGCGCAGGCGGTATGCAGCCGGTCCTTGAACCACTTGTGACGCATAGACTGCATCACGAACCGGGAATACAGAAAATCGCGGAACCAGTAGGACAGGGTCATGTGCCAGCGGTCCCAGAATTCCTTGATGTCCTTGCTGATGAAGGGAAGGTTGAAATTCTTCGGGGTCCGGATCCCGAAAAAGCATCCGGCTCCGACGGCCATCCGCGAGTAGCCGGCAAAGTCAAAGAACATGTACAGCCCGTACAGGTAAGCGTAGGCCGCCATGTAGGGAAAACTCCGTTCTTCGGCGATCAGCTCCATCCACTTGAAGCAGAGGGCGGACAGGACGAATTTATACAGAACCCCGACCAGCAGCTGCTCCACACCGTCTCCAGCGTGCTCCAGATAGTCCTGCCGTGAAAGCTTCCGGTGGAGATCCTCGCAGAACCGGCGGCTCCGATCGATGGGGCCGCTGGAAACGGCCGGAAAAAACAGCAGAAACTGCAGCAGATCCCAGACCGGCAGCTCTTTGATCACGCCGTCGTAGATCTCGATGATCACCTGGGCGGACTTGAAGGTCAGGTAGGAAATCCCCAGGATCTGGAAAAGCGGGATCCTTGCAGCGCCGAAAACCTTGGAAAGGATCAGCGGCAGGATGGACAGAATGAGGAAAACCGCATAAATCTTCCCATTCCTTCCCCGGGTCTGCCGGATCCGCAGATATCCGTTTATAAGAAGGGTCTCCCACAGAATATAACCGGCAAAAAAGAGGAGGCCCTTCAGATCCCTGCCGATCGCCAGCGCATCAAAGAGGATGGAGAAGAGGATCAGCGGGACATACAGGCTTTTTTCCAGGACGCCCAGGACAAAAGCGGCGGTGAGGACAATGGCCAGAACACAGAAAAATGAAAACTCTCCAAACAGATTCATCCCAGCATCTCCTTCAGCTTTCTCCGGTCTGCCTTCCCATTGGGAGTCATGGGGATCTGCGTCAGAAAATGAAACTTCCGCGGGACCATATATTCCGGAAGCAGGGCGGAGAGCCTGTCCTTCAGCAGGGCGGCCTGTTTCCGGTCATTTTCTTCCTCCCGGGAGCCCAGCACCACGAAGGCATGGAGCTGGCTGATCCGTCCGTCCCGTCCCGAAGCGACGACACAGGCCTGCTCCACGGGCGCGATGCGAAGAAGATTGTTTTCGATGTCCGAAAGCTCGATCCGGTATCCGTGAAGCTTCACCTGCAGGTCCAGCCTGCCGTTGTAAAAGAGCATGCCGTTTTTCAGATATCCTTCATCACCGGTATGATATCCGGTGACGGTCTGCAAGCTGCCTTCCGGTCCGCCCGGAACAGGCACGCTGCAGAGACGGAACGCTCCGGCGGTAAGCTCCGGGGCTTTAAAGTAGCCGGAGGAGAGGGTGTCGCCGGTGATGACGATCTCCCCGGATTGTCCGTCCGGAAGAAATTCTCCGGCTTCGGAACGGATCAGGATACGGGTGCCCGGCCTGGGACGGCCGACCGGCAGCGGATCCTCCTCCTTCAGCAGAGCCGGCGTGACCTCCACCTCGGTCACGGCTACGGTGGATTCGGTGGGGCCGTAGGTATTCATGACTTTTGCGGCCGGGAAGCGCTCCATCAGCTTCTCGGCGGTGCGGTTGGTGAGTCTTTCCCCGCAGAACAGAAACAGCTCCAGCTCCGGCAGCAGGTCTCCGTTGAAGGAGGGATCCGCCAGACAGAGCTCCGCAAAGGAGGGTGTGGATACCCAGATCTGCGGCTGGTATTCCTGCAGCTGTTCGAAAAGAAGCCGGTACTGCTGCTGGACTTCTTTGGTGAGCGTGCAGAGGGTTCCGCCGCTTGCAAGGCACAGATACAGATCCATGACGGAAAGGTCAAAGGAAAAGGGCGCCTGATTCAGGAACCGTTTTCCGGTCTTCTCCGCTGCAGTGGTCCCCAGAGTGAGGCCCCAGTCCACGAACCGGCACAGGCAGCCGTAGGGAATCTGCACGCCCTTGGGCCGTCCGGTGCTGCCGGAGGTGAAGATGATATAGCAGATGTCCTCCGGTGAGAGGGGAGTCAGCTCCTGCACATCGCAGGGATCGTCCGTGAAGATCCTTTCCATATCTGAAAAGGAAAGAACGGAATGGGCTCCTCCCCCAGGAAGTGCCGGGAAGGGTTCCACGGAAAGGACCAGAGGGCTTTCCGAGACTGTCAGGATATCCCGGATCCGTTCGGCCGGCATGGAGGTATCCACGGGACAGTAGGTGAGACCGGCTTTGATGCAGGCGGTCATACAGACCTGCATGAAGGGATGTTTGTGTCCGTATACTACGATCACCGGCTTTCTTCCGGTGGTTTTTTGGTGCAGATATGCCGCAAGCCGGTCAGAGTACGCTTCGAGCCGGGCATAGTTCAGGGTGTGGCTGCCGCTCCGGCAGGACAGACGGTCCGGATATGCGGACGCGTAATGTCGGATCTGTGCAAGAATGTCCATAGAACCAGGTGTCCTTTGCAATAAAATTTGTCTGAAAAACTATCCTATTAACTCTACCATAAAACAGAAGTCAGTGCAAGAAGACAGAAGGACGTCATGCAGAAAATGAAGGGAAGAAACCGGGGAGAAGTTTGAAAACAAAGAGGGATTTCGATTAAAAAAACAATTTTCAGACTATTTTGATTGTGTTATACTGGATCTGAGGGGGAGCGGAAACAGAACACCGTCCACACAGAAAGGAAGCAGACGTTATGGCGATGCAGCAGACCTTCAGTGATTATGAATATTCTCACAGAAAACACAGGACCCGGAGAGAAGAGTTCCTGATGACGATGGATTCTCTGCTGCCCTGGGAAGAGTGGGCGGAGAGGATCCGCCCCTGCTATCCGTCGGGGAAACGGGGCCGTCCGCCCAGGGGGATCGAGACCATGCTCCGGATGTACCTGCTGCAGAAGTGGTACGGGCTGTCCGCCGAAGCGCTGGAGGATACCATCAATGACAGCTATGCCATGCGTCTGTTCATGGGGATCGATTTTCTGTCGCAGCAGGTGCCGGGATCCAGCACCCTTGGCCGGTTCCGCCGGATCCTGAAGAAGCAGGGGCTGGATGAAAAAATCAGCCGGGATATCACAGACCGTCTGCAGGAGAACGGGCTGCTTCTGCAGAAAAAAAACGTGACCGAGCCCTTCCTGTCGGAGCGGCAGGACCGGAATCCGCCTTCGAAGGAATAAGGAGTCCGGGAAAACCGAAAAGGTCCGCCTTGTCGGACCGGATTGATGAATGGAGGAATCGAATATGAGAAGAGTCACTGCAATCGTGTCGATGCTGCTTCTGACCGGATGTCTTGCCTTTCCTGCATCCGGCGGGGAGAAGGAGGAGCCGGTCCCGCAGATGAGCTACGAGGAATTTCCGAGGATCGACGGGTCCCTTGCCTGCGTCCCGATGATCGAAGCTCTGGCGGTGAAGGCCACGGACTGTACCCCGGAGGATGCGGAGCTCCTTCTGGAGGATTTTACAAACACCAACCCCTGTTACCTGGAGCTGGCGCAGGGAAACCGGGACATTCTGCTGGTATACGAAGCGGCGGAGGAGACCAAGGAAAAGCTGGCGGAGTTTGATCCTCTGGATATCCGGGAGCTTGGAAAGGACGCCCTGGTGTTTCTTGTCAATGAGGATAACCCGGTGGAAAGCCTGACGGTACAGCAGATCTACGATATTTATACCGGGAAGATCACCAACTGGAAGGACGTGGGGGGTAAGGATGTGGAAATCAAAGCCTTTCTGCGGCCGGAGACCAGCGGAAGCCAGACCCTGATGCGGAAGCTGATCCTGGGAGACGCCTCTCTGGTGGAGGGCCAGTGGGAGGAGATCCCCACCATGGAAGGGATCATCAACCAGCTGAAGGAATATGAGAATGACAGCAACGCCCTCGGATATTCGGTTTATTATTATGCATCGTCGATGCATCAGGTTCCCGGCGTGCGGCTGATCCGTGTGGAGGGCATCGAGCCGTCCAATGAGACGATCCGCTCCGGAGAGTACTCTCTTGTAAATCCCTTTTTTGTGGTGACCAATGATCAGTCTTCCGATAAGGCGCTGGCTCTCCGCGACTGGCTTCTGACGGAGACGGGCCAGACGTTTGTGGAGGAATGCGGGTATGTTCGGGCGAAATAAGACAAAATACGGCGTCGCGCTTCTGCTTCTGGCTGCCCTGATGACGGGGACCCCGGCCCGGGCGGAGACTCACGGGATCTGCCAAGAGGATGAACAGGTGCTGCTCAGCGTGCCCGGCAACGAAGTGACGCTGCTCTATGCCTATGATGACGAAGGAAACCGGCTGGGAAAGCTTCCGTCTCTGAGCTGGGGATTTCAGGCCAAGGTGATCAGGAAGGACACGCTGTTTTCTCCGGACGGGGATCCCCAGTCGGTCCTGCGCGCAGGGGATCTGCAGATCATCGCATCCTTCCCGGAAGAAGAGTACAGCGTCCATGTCCTGGATGACTGCTATGTCACCCTGGAAAAAGGCGGGAACAAGGCGGTACTGTACGGCTCCTCCGGCCAGGTCCTTGGAAATGTCCCGTTTTCACGGGGCTTTGACCCGGAGAGGGACTATCTCTGCGAGCTTTTTGAACTGACGGATGCCTGGCTTCTGAAGGTTACGGATTATAACGAGAATCAGTGGGGGCTGATCTACAAGGACGGCTGGATCAGCAGCGAGATCCGGGAACCGGCTCTCCTGGAAAAGCTGAATGATGATGAGGGGGCGGTGAACACCCTCGGAAATTTCATCGTCTGGCAGCCCTATTCCTATCTGGAGGACCGGAGCGACGGGGTCGTGATGACGCAGGAGGGCCTGGTCATTATGGACGGGATCGATGAATGCATGACGGACAGCGTTCCGCCCTATCCGTATGATCTGCAGGTGTCAGGATCCTACGAGAGGCATGAACCGGCTTCCTTTGTGGTGCGAAACAACGGGAACGGGTACGATCTGTACGACGCAGCCCTCAATCATGCCGGGAGCGCAGCGTCGCTTCCGGAGTATCCCATGTGTGCCGGCGGTTTTATGCAGGGCTTTGCCTCTGAGGAGCTGGATGGGAATGTGTGCGCAGGCTTCCTGACAGACTGCTCGGATTTCAGCCTTGTTCCTTATGCGTATTCCGGGGACAGGATCCTGATACGGAGAAAGGGAGAGACGGCCCTGGAACCGGCGGAAGGCGTTCCTTCCTGCATATCGGACGGCTACTACGTGAGTGAATATGGGGAAGGCACCCGGGTATACCGTCGGAGCACGGGAGAGCTGATCGCAGAATACGATCGGATTCCGCAAAGCTGCGTCTCTCTTGGAAGGGACGGGATCCGCATGGATGATGAACAGAGCGGGGAGGAATGGTGGAACATTCCCTGCACGGTGTACGACAATGAAGGAAATGTCGCATTTCGGATCCGGGACCGTTTTCTGGCTGCCTTCGTAAATGGCACCTGGGCTTCACGCAGAGGAATCTACCAGGGGATCCTGGATATGAAAGGGAAATGGATTTTAAAGGATACCTTTGAAACCGAATAGCGTTCTGCAGGCGCAGGACGACAAAAAACCGCACCGGTTGCCCGGCGCGGTTTTTTGCGTTTTCAGTTCGGATAGATGGGCGGCGTCCAGTAGCGCTGTCCGTAAATGTCCGTGAAGCGGTACGAGATCATCACGCCTCCCTCACCCACATCGGTGCTGGTGATCTCGGGGGCTCCCTCGATGGTCATGGTCTCGCCGAGATAATAGCTGTCCTGATATTCCTGGTCGTAGGTGTAGTAGTCGCAGAGGAAATCGATCTCGTCGCCGACCTTCAGCCCGATCATGGACTTGGCCACCGTCTCGGTCTCGTCGTTGACATAGTCGCTCACGGCGCCGGCCACATACCCGTCCGGATATTCGGGATCGAACACGATGATCAGGTTGGCCCGGTCCCCGTTCAGCAGGCAGGGGACACGGCCGATGGTGATCATTCCTTCGTCGGTGATGGTGGTGCTGATATGATAGTAGGCCACGGGCTGTCTGTTGATGGAGATCCAGTACCGGTCCGGACGGCACACCAGATCTCCCTCCTCGGAGATCTCATACAGGGTGTCCAGACCGAGATCGATATAGCCTTCCCCGTCATCGAAGAACATGTTCTGCTCCACGGTTTCCACCAGGCTCCACTGCTGGGGACTGAGGTGGATGGAGTAGCGGTTTCCGCTGCGTGTCCACACCAGCTGGTCGGGATCCAGGGTGTTGCCGGCAAGCATGCTTTCCAGATCCGCCTGGCTGTAGCCGCTTTCCTCGATGAAATCGGTGGAATAGTCTCCCATGGAACGGCCAGAGAACAGGGAGCCCAGAAGCGCTCCCATCATGTCGCCTCCGGAGCTGCTTCCGAAGTAATCCGTCCCGGAGGAGCCAAACAGGCTTCCGCCCAGCAGATCGCCGAGAGAATGGGACCCGCCGGAAGCGGCCTGCCCTGCTTCCTGGACCGCTGCGATCCTGCGGAAGCACCCGGCATATTCGGTATCCAGGTTCAACTGCTGGTAGGTCTGGGACATGCTGTCGGTCCAGCTGTTCTGGCTGGGGAAATAGACCGCAAGCCCGTAGCTGTTGGTCATGTCGGAGCTGGTACGGTTGTACTTGACGGCGGAAAGCACCGTGTCGGCCAGAGCCAGGGCGTCATCGGTTCCCAGGTTCTTGGCCAGATGAACCAGGTCATACTGGTTGATGCGGGCGCTCCGCCCGAATTCCCGGGTGTTCCTTCTCGCCGAGGCGATGGTGGTATATTCTCTGTTGTCCAGAAGACCGCTGATATCCTTCGCGAAGGAGGTGAAGGATTTCGGGAAGGTCTGTTTCAGCTCCGCCAGATCCACGAGAGACAGGGTGGTGGACTGACCGCGGCACTGCTTCGCGCTGGTGGTGATAAAGTCGTCGATGATCTTTTTGCCCAGATCCGTGGTGGCCATGGAGGTGTTGCGGGAGAGGGCGGTGATCCAGTCGGTGTAGTACCAGCCGGTGCCGGGCTCCGTCTCTTCGGAGGCCAGCAGATAATCTGCATAGTCGGAAAGGGCCAGCGCGTTTTCCGCGGTCGCCATCAGGCAGGCATCGAATCCGATGACGTCGAAGACGGCTCCGGAGTTCTTTACCGCCTTTTTGATGGAGGGAAGGCTCATGGAGCCGGCCCGGGCGTGTTTTTCGTCGTATCCGTAGCCGCTGACGGAGCCGCCGCCGTGATCCCAGAAGATCAGCTCGTTCCGGTTGGCGGGAAAGTTCTTTGTGCACCATTTGATAAAACGGGTGAGTGTCTCCGGATCCGTCATGACCCGGTCGCCGTCATCCGCCACCAGACACTGTACGCCGCCGTTCTTTGCCTGGTAGATCTGGTTCACGCGGGAGCTGACCACGCTGTTTTTCCAGCGCTGGCAGCCGCCGGTATAGATCAGGATATTGACCTTGTCGGATACCGTGGCCCGGGAGATTTCGGAAAGGTCCGAGGTTCCCATGCCGTTTCTGGATTCCAGGTCGGTCCCGCACATATAGATCATGATGGTCACCACGTCCTTGCCGTTGCCCTTCAGCTTTGTCAGCTTTTTGGAGGCGCTGGTGCTGACGGTGGTGTTCAGCGTTCCGGAATTGTTGTCGTCGGACCAGTTGCCGTAGGTGCCGGAAAGGGACTGGCCGGTGCTGGAGCCTAAGGCGTTGAACAGGGTGCTCAGGACCGAGCTTCCGGCGGAGGAAGCGCTTCCCTGGGAGCTGCCGTAGGATCCGGAGCTGCCCGAGCCGTAGCCGGAGCCATAAGAGCCGGCGCCATAGGAACCGGAACCGTAAGAACCGGAACC
>CAMOUV010000052.1 GCA_946626695.1 uncultured Blautia sp. | reverse complement strand
TTCGCAATGGCGGCATTTTTGAATGCCGGGTCATCGGTCACTTCCCGGAGGACCTGAATTTCCTTCGGGAAACGGATTTCCGTATTTTCGTCCCGGAGTTCGATTTCCAGGATCGCCTGGTCACTCCAGAATGGATACAGATCGATCTCAAAATACTGATTGTCATAGGTCAGACAATATCGTTTCTTGTGGATCGTCCTTCGCGTGGGATCCGCATTTTTCAGCAGACGGCGGTATTCCGACTGGCTCAGCCTGGTCTCGGTGCTCATCCGTTTCATGCCGTCGAGGATCCTTTTATGGGTCTCATAATAAATGTAATTCCCTTTTTCTCCCCTTCTGCGCACCCGGATCTCCTCGTTCTTGTCCGAGACAAGGTAGGTCTGATCGATATCGACCCGGTGACAGAGCGGATTGTTTTCCAGCCAGGACAGATCCGGGTAGCGGATCAGGAATTTTCTTTCCATCTCATAGGGCCGTTCTTCCCCGAGGAAAATGGCGATCTCCTCTTCCAGCCGTCTCATTTTGTCTTCAAAGCCGGTGGAATTGTCTATGATCCGCAGATACCGGTGCCCGGTCCAGGCTGCTGCCAGACGGTTGTCCAGTTCCACCGCCTCCTCTACGGTTTCGTAGCGCGCCGCATTGTTGGCAGCCGAATAGAAGGCCTCCGCTCCGTTCGCCGCCGTCACCAGATGAAAGACCGCGTCATAGCTGTCCCTCCAGGCGACTTCTTCTCCGTGCAGGGCCTGCAGAACCGCGTCGAATTCTTCCGCGGTCATGTACGCCTTATTATCCATCACGCCGCGGTCGCATACGAGCAGGATCTTTTCGTTCGGCATCGTCTCCGCCGCCTGGAGGAACAGTCTCTCCTTGGTCAGCTGAAGCTCCACCTGGCATTTCTGATAATCCGTGTTCGAGCCGCAGGTCCAGGGGGCCACTCCTCCCGTTATCAGCTCTGTCGCCGTTTCCGGGACAAACAGCACATTATATCCGCGCTGGCGGAACGCATTCCGGATCCAGCTCATCGCCGTGGATTTGCCGGCGCAGGGACCGCCCGTGATTACAATTTTCGTTATCTTCTTCGACATGTGAGGGGGCTTCCTTTCTCAAACCGTATACCTGTAACTCATATTGAAACAACGGTCACAGATCTTGTATTTATGATTCCAGGAAAGTCTGCGGCCGCATTGGATGCAGCGTCTCGGCGACAGCTTCTGCCTGTTCAGGATCGCAATGATCCGGTCGGAAATCTCACTTTTCTTCTGTTCGATCCAGGTGAACCGTTCCGGTTCAAACCTGCGTTTGTAATAAAAAAGCATATCGCAGATCTTATACTGATGCTCCAGCATTCCCAGCGCCTCGCTGTTGTCCTCCGAAATGCCCCGGATCCGCAGTCTCGGAAACGCGTAGGGCACCTCGTTGATCTGGCAGAGGAGCATGTCCTTCCACATCTCCATCAGAGTCCGGTCTTTTTCATCGAAGGGAATCGTGGCAAAACGATAGATCAGCTCTCTGTCATCGGTCAGCTTCTCCGCTTTTTCGGCGAGGGCGATCTCCCGGGCAATATCCTCCTTCTCGTATCCGTCGCTCACGGGAATGTCGTTCCACTGCTTCATGGTTTCGGACAGCTTGCTGCCCACATACTGCAGACTTCGGGGGAAATCCACATAGGCCTTTAGGATCTCTTCCGGTTCCGCTTCGACCGAGCGTTTCAGTTCCCTGTGGGAATAGATTGTATTGTAAAGCCCTTCCTCATGGATGCCGTATCGGCCGGCCCGCCCCGCGATCTGCTTGATCTCCGTATCTTTTAAAGACCTTTCTTCCTTCCCGTCAAACTTCTTGTTCTCCAGAAAGACCACCCGCCGGATCGGCAAGTTCATGCCCATCCCGATCGCGTCCGTCGCCACCACCACATCCGTCGCTCCCGACATGAAGCTGTGAGCCTGGGTATGACGGACATCGTGGGGCAAATTTCCGTAAATCACACTGCACTTTACCCCCTTCGCCTGCAGGACAGAAGCCACCGAATGGACATCTCTCCGGGAGAACACGATCAGGGCGTCTCCCTTTTCCACATTTCCGGGGAAGTTGAACTGCCTTTCATCGCAGAGGAGGGGGGATTTCCGTTCATGACGCCGTACCTCGTACTCATCCCCGCAGTCCCGGATCATCCGGATGACACAGTTCTCGGCCTCCGGGGCCAGACAGATATGCACCTCCGCCGCGCAGACGCCCAGGATGGCCGCGGTCCACGCGCCGCCCCGGGAACTGTCCCCGACCATCTGCGCTTCATCGATCACCGCGCATTCGTACTCCTCATCCAGGGGGAGCATCTCCACCGTGGAAGCCCTGTGACGGGCAAAGGGAATGTAGGCTTCCTCTTCTCCGGTCACCAGATTGCAGGGGATATCCTCCCGGTTCAGCCGGTCATACTGTTCGTACGCCAGAAGACGGAGCGGCCCGAGATAGATGCCCGTTTCCGCCTTTTTCAGCGCCTCCATGGCCTCATAGGTCTTCCCGGAATTGGTGGGACCCGTATGGAGAATAAAATGCCTGTGGAGGGAGCGGGCGGCCGGATACATGTCCGGCAGACTGTCGGGGATCCGGTCCAGGATATTTCTTCGCAGAAGGTCTCTCTCGGCTTTTTCCTTTTCCTTTCGCAGGATCTCCTCGATGTTTGCTTTCTTTTTCCTGCGGTGTGCAGGGTGTCTTCTCTTCTTCCGTACTGGTTTCTCTTCGCTCAAAGCACAGGCTCCTTCTCCATATTTTCATCATACACATCGACCCAGGGCAGGTATCCCGGAAGCTTCGGGAAATCCTCGTACCGGTATTCCTTCACATCCAGCCGTTCCCGGACTGACGCCAGCCGGATCACACGGTCCGCGATGGCGAGAGAGTCGCCCATGCTGACGGCCAGGATCACCACGGCCATTCCTTTTTTCAGCAGCATTTCCTGCAGCTTGAAGATCTGGTAGCGTTCTTCCACGTCCGCCCCCTTAAAGGGCTGCAGCAGAAAAACCACATCCGGTTTTTCCAGCCAGACTCGCATATAGATCAGCCGGAGCCTTTCGATCCGGGTCAGGTCCATCGTATGCCGGCTGCAGATATCCGTTCCGAACTCCCGCACATATTCTTCCCGTACCGAATCCCGCGCCTTTTTGCGGACCCAGATGGAAGGCAGTTTGTGATCCAGCGTGATGCAGAGATTATCCAGGACGCTGAGATCCTCAAAGATCATGGTTTTTCCGGGTTCTTCGCGAAGCACCGCCATTTTTCTTCTTCGGATTCCGTCCTCCTGCTTTCCCCGGAAGGCAAACCGGACCCTTGATACATCGTTTTCCCGGGTCAGCACCTCCACCAGCCGGTTATAGATCCTGGTCTCCATATTCTGGATGACCAGACATTCTCCCTCCCGGACCGAAAAGGCAAAGCCTTTCAGATCATCGGACAAAAGCTCCGCGCTGAAGACCTCCTCCCCTTCCTTATCGGGTCTGCAGCGGCGCAGTCTGCGGGATACATGATTATAATAGTCCTGATAATAGCTCCGGGGAAGGCTTTTTCCCCGAAAATCTTCCTCGATGATCATATCGATGCGGGCATCGTGATAGATGGCCGTCGAGGAACAGACCTGCATGATCTCCTCGAAATGCATGCTGATATACAGAAAGGAAAAGCCTCTCCGGGCATAATGCCGCAGCAGCCGGTGCAGATCCTTCAGCTCCTCCTCGCTGATCACGGAGCTGATCTCCCGGAATATGATCAGGTGATGCCCCGCCACGACAGCCCGCAGGAGCTCCACCAGCACCCGTTCGTACGGGGACAGCCGGTCCACCGTGGTCTTCGGATCCAGCCGGATCCCCAGATCATCCAGAAAAGGCTGCAGCTGCCGGACAAGCATCTTCTCGCTGATCCTCTCCTGCCGGAAGCCGGGACGGAGCACAAAAACGTTCGTCAGAATGTCCAGATCCCCCACCAGCGTGCTCCGGGTCCCGATCACGGAGATCCGGTTTCTCTCATGCCTTGCCGCATTCCAGGCGTTTACGCACTGCTCCATGTAATAAACATAGCCGAAATACAGGGGCGGATTTTCCGTCAGCACGGACAGCAGCTCCTCCAGACCATAGGTTTCCAGCGGCTGCAGGCCCATGATGTCCCCCTTCATCATGCTCATGGACAGGTTGTTCAGGATCGTTGTATTGTCACGCCGGTAGGTTACCCTTTCCAGACGCAGGATTTCTGTTTTCATCACAGATCCTCCGTACATGGCCGTCCGGCCTCTTTTCATCTATCATTATGGTTTCCTCTGCTCCCGGACCGCCGGAATCGACAGCTCCACGGTCGTACCGGTATTCTCCATTGAATACACATGCATTCCATATTCTTCCCCGAACAGCAGATGTACCCGGTTATTCACGTTGACAAGAGCCACTCCGCCTTCTTCCCTGGAATGGCTTTCCCGGTATTCTTCTTCTTTGGAATCCAGTCTGGCATTCAGTTCCTCCAGCGTACGATGGTCCATCCCCACTCCGTCATCCCTGACCCGGATCAGAAGCCGGGACTCCGTCCGGGTAATTTCGATCGTAACGGTCCCCTCGCCCATCTTCAGCTCAATCCCGTGAATGATGCTGTTCTCCAGGATCGGCTGCAGCGTAAGCTTCGGGATACGGCAGTGCAGGATCGTATTCCATTCCTCCTCATCCTTCAGGACCTCCAGATGGATCCGGCTGCCGAAACGATACTGCTGGATTTTAAAATAGGTGTAACAGTTGTCCAGCTCCTCCTCCAGCGTCACCAGAGTTTCGTTCCGGCTGATCGTATAACGGAAAAAGGTTGCCAGAAGCTCCGTCATGTCCGCCAGGTTGTCCAGCCCTGCGATCAATGCTTCACTCCGGATCCCTTCCAGCGTATTGTACAGGAAATGCGGATTGATCTGATTCTGCAAAGCCCGGTACTGGGCCTGCCTTTTGGACAGATCCAGATTCCGGGTCGCATTGTTCATGGAATCCAGCTGTTTTAACGATCTCTCCATCTCCGGGGACAGAAGCACATCCGTCCGGCTCATCTCCTCCAGAGAGATATATCCGTCCGCAAACCGGCTGAACTGTTCATTCAGCATACGGTACGGCCTGTACAGCCATCGGTATCCCCCCGCAAGGAACAGAGCCAGGATCAGAAAGAGCCCCGGAATCACAGCCCTCCTGCCCTGTACGATCCCCGTTTCGGCCAGAAAGATCATGACAACGCCAAACAGAAACAACAGGGCACAGAAGAGATACAGACGGTTCACCAGATATTTTTGATTTTTTCCCATTCTGTCACCCATACAGTCTGCGGTACACCGCCGGTTTGACACCCGTCGTCTTCTCAAAAAGGTGCGTAAAATGCTTGGGATCATTGTAGCCGACCCGTCTGCAGATATCCTGTACCGGAAGACTGGTCTCCCGCAGAAGCTCCTTGGCCGCCTCGATCCTCTCATTGATCAGATATTTTGCAAAGCCCACATCGGTCTCTTTTTTGAAAAGAGCACTGAAGTAAGCGGGAGAAAGGCCGGCTTTCTCGCTCACCTCCTCCAGCGTGATCGGTTCTGCATAGTGCTGATGGATATATTGTCTTGCCACCCGGATCGGACGGGCGGTCTCCTCTTCTCTGGCCGTGATGAACTGTTCCAGCTGTCCCACCGTAAAATCCTGCAGCGTATCGAAAAGCTGATCCACCGTCGTGCTGTCCTCACAGGCCTTCTGATACTTTTTCAGATGCTCCCGGGAGCCCTGCAGCTCCAGGATGCGGGTAAAGGCTGTACCGGCTTCCATCGCCAGCTCCAGGATCTCCCAGCCGTGGGCGTTTTTGTTTTCGTGCACCTGCTGCCGAAGGAGACTGCAGGCATGGACCAGACCGGCCTTATCCAGGTTATCGATGGCAAAGCCGATTTCACGGCTGAATTTGTCCAGCAGGCGTTTTCCGAACAGCTCCTGGGTCTCCACGTTTCTGTCGATCATCTTCCCCGGGCCCTCCAGGATGCGTTCCGCCACTCTGCGCCGCGCAGACAAAAGAGACCGGTCCAGATCCGAGGGATCCCGGACCTCTTCGCCCATGGCCAGCGTCAGCTCCGCCACGCCAAAGATCTCCTGCCTCGCCATGATCCGGTTCAGAACGTTGCGGCATGTCCGGCGGATCGACTCCTCGGCGGCCGGCGCATAATGAATCAGACCGAACAGACAGGCTCCCTGCTGCATCAGTACCTGGTCAAAGCAGATCTTCTCGGTCTCCTTCAGGAAGATCTCCTCCGTCCGGGTCCAGAAATGAGAAGCCGTCTCTTCCTCCATCTTTTCATTGCAGCAGTCCATCCGGAGGATAAAAACCCGGTAGCAGCCACGCCGGGCCTGAAAATAATAAAGATCCCGCAGCTTATCCTCCGAAAGGGCCAGATCATTCACATTGATCAGGTCCGAAAGAAGGGTTTTCCGGATCCTGGACAGTTCTTCTTCCCTCTCCCGGGAGCTTTCCTCCTGAATCCGGCTCTGCTCCCGCTCCTTCAGGATCTGGGCACAGAGAGTACGCAGAGAGTCGTTCAGTCCCTGTCTGCTGATAGGCTTCAGCAGATAGTCGTTCACCCCGTATTTCAAAGCCGTCTGGGCATATTCAAAGCTGGCATAGCCGCTGATAATGATGATCCGGGTATGATCCGATGTTTTTCTGACCCGTTCGATCAGCTCCAGTCCGCTGTATCCTGGCATCCGGATATCCGTGATCAGGATATCCACCCTTTCCTTGTTCAGCAGTTCCAGGGCTTCCACCCCGTTATGAGCAATGCCGGCCACCTTGATCCCCAGTCCGTCCCAGTCTCCCAGGGCATCGATCAGACGGCAGACCCTCTCTTCATCATCCGCGATCACAAGCTTGATCATAACTACTCCTCTTTCTGCAAAAAACACTTCTTCTCTATCTTACCGGAAATCGGGCTGTCCGTCCAGAAAAAAGGCTGCCGCGGCAAATTTGCCGCGGCAGCCCCAAATCCTCATGATCAGAAATTACTCTACGTTCTCTGCATTCAGTACGGATACGCCTGTATCGGTAACAGCGCCGCCCAGGTCTTCGCCGTTCAGAGCCTTGATGGCAGCCTGAACACCGAGTTTACCCATAACGTCCGGATTCTGAGCCATTGTGCAGTACAGATATCCGTCTGCGATCAGGCCTTTCAGTGTGTCGGACTTGTCAAAGCCAACACCTACAACATCATCACTGTCATTTGCCTTGATGGCATTGCCGGTACCGGTAGCAGCACCTTCGTTGGCACCAAAGATACCTACGACGCCTTCTGTCAGATAGTTCTCAGCGATGGTCTGAGCCTTTGCGGCATCGCCTTCGCAGTACTGGGTCTCAAGAATCTCGAACGGGGATCCTTCCAGAGCCTCACGGAAGCCTTCTTCACGCATCAGAGTGGAGTTGGTGGAGGTGTTGATGTTTATGATACCGATGGAGCCTTCGGTGATGCCTTTCTCTTCCAGAGCCTGCAGCATCTGTTCACCGGCGGTAAAGCCAGCCGCTTTGTTGTCGGTGGAGAAGGTAGCTTCGGCCGGAACATTGGCCGGAGAGTCAACATAAATGATCTTGATGCCTGCGTCGATGGCTTCCTGCAGAGCACCGGAAATAGCGTCTTCACTGTTTGCAGCAACGATGATGGCGTCATAGCCGCCGGCTACTGCGTTGTTGATGCATTCAATCTGCTTTGCATCGTCCTTAACATCCGGAGCCATAAAGTCAACGGTCACTCCGTCTGCCTCAGCTTCTGCCTGAGCGCCTTCCTTCAGAGATACCCAGTGCTGGTCAACAGAGTCCATGGTGATCAGGGCGATCTTGTATTCGCCGTTCGCTGTTACGGTTTCCTCTGCGAATGCGGGAGCACTGATCATGCTTCCCAGCATAGCTGCTGCACAAAGAGCTGCCAGAATCTGTTTTTTCATAGTAAGATCCTCCTTTTAAAATAGTTTGTATCTCTATAAAGCGGCTGCCCGCTCTATATTCCTGTTATTTTTTCTTCTTAAAGGAACGGTTGCTGTTCCGCACCACCACATCCAGAAGAACCGAAGCCACCACGATCACACCGATCACGATACGCTGGAAACCGACCTGGGCATGAATCATGTTCAAGCCGTTTTCAAGGGTCTGCCATACACCGGCCCCCGCAAAGGTACCAAGCAGGATACCGGACCCGCCCAGCGGTGATACACCGCCGATAACGCCGGCAGCCACGCCGTACATCTCGTACATGTTTCCGGCATCCATGTTGCCCATGCCGGACTGTGCCGCCAGTACAAATCCGACTACCACCGAGCAGAACGCACTGACCAGATACGCTTTGGTCGTTGTCATCACCACGTCCACGCCCGACAGTCTTGCGGCATCCACGTTGGAGCCGATGGCGTAGATATGACGCCCCGTCCTGGTTCTGGACAGCAGGAAGAAGAATATGATGAAGATGATCAGCGCGATCCAGAAGGTGTTGAACACACCCAGGAACTTCCCGTAATAGAAGATATCCTGGAACCGGTCGCCGGCCTCTTTGCCGATACCGGAAGCGATATTGTCCGTGTTCCGGTTTCCGTTCACGATATAGCCGACACCACGGGCAACGAACATGGTTCCGAGGGTCGCAATGAAGGGCGGCAGCTTGAATTTTCCGACCAGGAAGCCGTTCACGACACCGACCACGAGGCCGCAGACGATGGTGATCAGGATCGCCAGGATCGGATTCATGCCGCGGGTCATCAGTGTGGCCGAGATCATGGCGCTCATGCCGACGACCGAACCGATGGAAAGGTCAATGTTTCCGGTGATCATGACAAAGCTCTGGCCGATACCGATCAGCAGATACTTGGACATGGACCGCAGCAGGTTCTGTATATTCTTTACCGAGAACACCTTCGGGTTCAGAATACCAAATGCAATATAGATGATGATCAGGCCTATGAACGCGGTCAGGACGGAGCCTGCTCCTTTTGTGTCCATCAGTCTGCCGATAAAGGATTTTTTCTTTTCCATGTTGTCCTCCTCACTGCGCCCCGCCGGAGGCACTCATCTTATTCTCGAAAGATGTGGCCATACGCAGGATCTCATTCTGTGTCGCCTCTTCGGACATAAGCTCCCCGGTGATCCTTCCGTCGCACATTACGATGATCCGGTCCGCGATTCCCATGACCTCAGGCATCTCGGAGGAAACGAACATCACCGCGATGCCCTGCTTTTTCAGCTGGTTCATCAGATGATAGATCTCCACCTTTGCACCCACGTCGATTCCACGGGTCGGCTCATCGAAGATCACGACTCTGGAATTCCGGGCAAGCCATTTGGCAACGACCACCTTCTGCTGATTTCCGCCGGACAGTGTCGCCGCATCCACCTCCAGATTCGGAGTCTTGATCGACAGCTCCTGCACGGCTTTGTCACAAAGCTCATCTTCCACTTTCCGGTTGATCACGCCGGACTTGCCCGCGATCACATCCAGATTGGGCAGTGCGATATTCTGCCGGATCGAAAGCTTGGTGCACAGACCGTCCTTCTTTCTATCCTCCGGAGCCAGCACGACGCCCTGCCGGATGGCATCCATCGGGTTACGGATCGTGATCTCTTTTCCGTCCAGATAAATCTCGCCGGATTCCTTCGGATCCACACCGAAGATCGCGCGGGTGGTCTCGGTACGTCCGGCGCCCATCAGGCCGGCAAAGCCGACGATCTCGCCCTCGTACAACGAGAAATTGATATCCCGTACCAGACGGCCGGCATTCAGATTGCGGATCTCAAACACTTTTTTCCCTTTCGGGCACTGGACCCGCGGGAATTTTTCCTTGATCTCACGGCCTACCATGTTTGCAATGATCTCATCCATGGTGAAGTCGGTGAAGTTTCCGTCCGTGATATACTGTCCATCCCGCATGATCGTCACCCGGTCGGCGATATGAGACAGCTCCTCCAGTCTGTGCGAGATATAGACGATCCCGCAGCCCTGGGATTTCAGCCTTCGGATGATCTGGAACAGCTCCTCGATCTCTCTGGAGGTCAGGGCCGAGGTAGGTTCATCCATGATCAGGATCCGTGCGTTGATGGAAAGCGCCTTGGCGATCTCGATCATCTGCTGTTTTGAAACAGGCAGATCCCCCACCACCTGCCGGGGATTGATATCCACACCCAGCTCATCCAGATACTTTTTTGCAATATTCTCCATCTCACGGTTGTTCAGCATAAAGCCGGACCGCATTTCTCTTCCCAGGAACATGTTCTCACAGACCGTCAGATGCCGGCACATGTTCAGCTCCTGGTGAATGATCGCCACTCCCGCTTCGCGGGCACTGTTCGGCGTGAGACTCCCGTACTGCTTTCCGAAAATGGAAAGGGTTCCTGCATCCAGGGTGTAGACACCGCTCAGGATCTTCATCAGCGTGGATTTTCCGGCCCCGTTTTCTCCGAGCAGAGCCATGACCTCACCGGAGCGCAGCTCAAAATGCACATCGTCCAGAGCCTTGACCCCCGGAAATTCCTTGGTAATGTGCTCCATCGAGACAATTACTTCACCCATCTTTTCACCTCCTGATCTGCTTTTATTATAGTACAGCCGATTTTGTGCAAAAAGGGGGGTAAAATTACGATTTGGGTCGGTAAATTATCTATTATGACTAAAATGAGTCACGGGGACAGGTTCCTCTGACTCGCCGAGTCGCAGAGACTCAGTGAGTCAGGGAACCTGTCCCCGTGACTCATTTTAGAGAACCACCCCGTCTTTAAAGATGGAGATCTCCCTGTATCCATGTTTTTCGGTGCAGGTCTGTTTTCCGCCTGCCACCTCCAGCACCAGACGGAACAGCCGTTCCGCGGCATCCGGAATCGGTTCTCCTTCTGCCACGGTCCCTGCATTGAAATCCATCCAGCCGGATTTCTTCTCGTACAGAGCGGTGTTGGTGGAAATTTTCACCGTAGGAGCCGGCGCGCCGAAGGGGGTGCCGCGTCCGGTGGTGAACAGTACCATATGGCAGCCGGCCGCCGTAAGGGCTGTGGCCGATACAAGATCGTTGCCCGGGCCATACAGCATGTTCAGACCGGGAACCTTCACCTGTTCCGCGTAATCCAGCACATCCATGATCGGTGCGCTTCCGCTCTTCTGTACGCAGCCGCAGCTTTTGTCTTCCAGCGTCGTGATGCCGCCCTTTTTGTTACCCGGGCTGGGATTGTCATAAACCACCTCATGATGGCTGATGAAATAATGCTTGAAGCCGTTCAGCATATGGACAGCCTTCCCGAAAACCTCATCACTGACACAGCGGTTCAGCAGAAAGCCTTCCGCTCCGAACATCTCCGGCACTTCGGTCAGGATCGTGGTCCCGCCCTGCGCACAGAGCTTGTCACTGAAGGCGCCCACCGTCGGATTCGCCGTGATCCCCGAAAGGCCGTCGGATCCGCCGCACTTCATCCCGATCACTAGCTTGCTGGCGGGGAGAGGCTGTCTCCGGAACTGCGACGCATAGGCCGCACATTCCTTCAGCAGCTCCCGCCCGGCTGCAAACTCATCCTCGACTTCCTGACAGGTCAGGAATTTTACCCGGTCCCTGTCAAAATCGCCCAGTTCCTCCAGGAACTGTTCATGGGTCAGATTCTCACAGCCCAGTCCGACGACCAGAACCGCCGCCGCGTTGGGATGGTTGACCAGCGCTCCGAGAAGCTTTCTGGTCTGGGCATGATCGGCGCCGGTCTGGGAACAGCCGAACGGATGGGTGAAAGCATAGATCCCTTCCACACTTCCGGATACGAGATCGCGGTTCTGTTCAGCCAGGGTCTTTACCACTCCGTTCACACAGCCCACCGTCGGGATGATCCAGATTTCGTTCCGGATCGCCGCTCTTCCGTCCTTCCGGAGAAAGCCGTTGAATTCAGCCGGCGTCTCGGAAGCCGGGAACGTCAGCACATCCGGACAGTAGGTGTATTCCAGTTCCCCTTCCAGGTTGGTCTTCACATTATGCGTATGCATATGGCTCCCGGCCTTTGCATCCGCCGTGGCATGGCCGATGGGATACCCATACTTGATCACATCTTCTCCGCAGGCAATGTCCTGCAGGGCGATCTTGTGTCCCTGGGGGATATCCTCAAGGGCGGTCACCGTCACGCCTTCGACGGTGATTGTCTCCCCGGCCTGCACCGGTGAAAGAGCCACCGCCACATTGTCTCTTGCATGAATTCGAATTATATTTGCCATTTGTACTTCCCTGTTATATATATTTCTCCAGTGTTTTCCTGACTGCGCCTTCGCCTGCCAGCATCTCGGCAAAATACCCGGTCACACGGCCGGCCAGACCTGCCTCGTACAGATCCACGCCAAAGATCGATGCATTGGAGAGCAGCGGACGGATTTTCTCCTCCAGTCCCTCGGTCTCTCCCATATGAACATCCTTCATCTGTTCTCTCAGGTAATCCAGCATCGGATCCGGACTCAGCTCAAACTCTTTTCCCGCATCGTCCACCCCAAGCAGATACCGGAGCCAGCCGGCAAACACCAGCGGCACGGCCCTCAGCTCTTCGATCTTTGCCGGATCGGTCTTCTGGTATGCCTTGATGGTTTCGCCGAAACGCACCGGCAGCTTCTGGGACGTGTCCGTGGCGATTCTCTGCGGCGTATCCGGCATAAAGGGATTGGGAATCCGTTTTGTAAGGACCTCCTCCAGGAAGGATTCCGGGCGGATGATACCGGGATCCACCACTACGGGCAGTCCCTCTGTCCTGCCGACCCGGATCGCCAGCCTGTTCAGAAGGTCATCCTTCATCTCCGCCGCGATCAGATCATATCCCAGCAGACATCCGAATACGGCCAGAGAGGTATGTACCGGATTCAGGCAGGTACATACCTTCATCTTCTCCACCTTGTCCACGGTCTCCCGGTCTGTATAAATGATCCCTGCTTTGTCAAGCGGCAGCTTTCCATTGGGGAACCAGTCCTGAATAATCAGATACTGGGCTTCCTCGGCATTGACGAACTGGGACAGGAAGGTGTGCTTTTCGGTCACGATCAGATCCAGATCCTCCACTCCGTCTTTTTTCAGAATCTCTGTCACCTTGGCGTCCGGTCTGGGTGTGATCTTGTCGATCATGCTCCACGGATA
>CAMOUV010000051.1 GCA_946626695.1 uncultured Blautia sp. | reverse complement strand
CCGTCTGCAAGCAGATCGGAATAGGTGGTGTCGTCGCGGTCAAGACCTGCGTCGATGTAGTTTGCAAAGCTGTGGGAACCGGTAGACCAGTACAGGTTCTGAGCCTCACAGCACCAGCCGATGACTGCGGTAAGTCCAAGATCTTCCTTCTGAGAATCCAGAGTCTCAAAAGCGGCTCTCATGGATTCCGGACCGGTGATGGATGCGGGATCGATGCCGGCTTTTTCAAGAATATCAGCATTGTAAGCAAGGCCGATCGCTTCTGTAGTGTA
Organism: uncultured Blautia sp.; assembly: GCA_946626695.1. Lineage (GTDB taxonomy): Bacteria > Bacillota > Clostridia > Lachnospirales > Lachnospiraceae > Blautia_A. Next base: position 12,930 of record CAMOUV010000051.1, on the reverse strand, counting down.
GGGGAAGCCTACCAGACCGTCTGTTCCTACATAGCCTGCATCTGTGTCAGCTGCCCATGCGCAGTCGCTCATGTCGGCAAGAAGTCCGTCCCAGTTGCCGAAGTCTGCGTCGGAACCGCATACGAAGATGTCCGGCATGCCGGTGCCCTGATACTGTTTCTTCAGCTCATCCTGAATGTTGACGCCGCCGCCCATGGATTCGATCTCTACATGAACGCCTGTCTCTTCTTCATATTTGGCTGCTGCTTCTTTCAGAGCTGCATCGACTTCGATCTTACCGTTTACAAGACGAAGGCCGCCGTCTGCGGAAACGCTGGTGACTGCCAGGCCTGCTGCCAACAATCCTGCTGCAACGATCATTGCTTTTTTCATGTTTTTTTCCTCCTTGTCTCATGTGAAGCTTTTTTCTGCTGTAAAGGTGCATTTTTTACAAATTTCCGAAAAAAAGTAACACCTTTTGCGCATAAGTCCATAAAAGATTATAGCACTTTCCAAAAAATATACAAGCATTTTTTCAAAACATCGAATAAAAAACTGTTTATGAAAGTAATTTGTAACTATTTCACAGAATCGCCAGGCATTTCATGTGCAGTTTTCACAATTACCAGGCTGCGGTCTTCTCCACCTGTCCTTCCGTGTTCATTCTTTCAGCCTTTTCACCGTATCCCGTATGACCAGATGCGGTTTCATCACGATCTGCGTGCTTTCCGGCTGAATTCCCTTTATCAGATCAATAAGAGTCCTGGCCGCCATCCTGCCCCTGTGTTCGGCGTCCTGATGCATGGTCGTCAGTGCCGGCCTGTGCAGCCTCCCGTACAGATTATCGTCAAACCCGACAATCGAAATATCATCCGGAACCCGGATCCCCTGATCCTGCAGGATGTTCATCAGCTGAATGGCAAAGAGATCCGAACAGCAGAATACCGCCGTGAACGCAGAGACTTTTCTGGCGATCCTCTGAAAACTCCTGTCGATCTCCTCTGTCTCTGTGTGAAGCATCAGGAAGTTTTTGTCGCTGTATTCGATTCCCGCTTCCTTCAGTGCTCTTCTGTATCCCCGGAATCGCTGCTGATCCACTCCGATATTGTTGTCTGACAGGAAGGCGATCTTCCGGTGTCCGCACTCGATCAGATATCGTACGGCGTCATAGGCTCCCTTTTCATCATCCAGCCCGATATTCACATATTTGTGTAGAACATCCTCCGCATAGGTATCCATGAATACGATCGGCTTGTGGTATTTTTCGGTCACCCGGATGCCGTCATCATCCAGCATGCAGAACAGAAGCAGTCCGTCCACATTCCAGGTCGATATATGACTGATGATCTCCGCAATGTCATCCGACATATAGATCATCATAAAATATCCTGCCTCCCGGATCGCATTCTCCATTCCGCTAAGCATCTCACACACAAAGGGATCCTGCAGGAGAGAAATATACCGGTCCTGCCGGGATTTAAGTACGATACCTATGATCTTGGACTCGTTCTGTGCCAGATTGCGGGCGCTGATGTTCGGCACATATTCCACTTCCTCCAGAAATTTTTGTACTTTCTGGATCGTATCCGGACTGACTTCCTTTGTTTTCCCGTGAATCACGTTCGAAACCGTAGTGGTGCTTACCTCAAGCTGTCTGGCAATTTCTTTAATCGTGATCATTGTACTCCCTCCCTGAGAACCTTTCTCAGTTAACTGTATCACAGAATCTCGTTTTCGGTCAAACAATGGCGAAAAAGTCAAAATACCGTAATTTCTTCTCAAAATCGGGAGTGACATTTATCCGGGGATTCCGTATAATCATATCAACATCCGGAAACAAACAACATCACAAACAGCTCGGCACAGCCTGTGCAGGAAAGGAAACGGTCATGGCAGTGAAAGAAACACATGCATGGTGGAAGGAAGCGGTTATTTATCAGATTTATCCCCGCAGCTTTGCGGACAGCAACGGGGACGGCATCGGGGATCTGCAGGGGATCACGGAACATCTCCCCTATCTGAAGAAACTGGGGATCGATGTGATCTGGCTCTCCCCGGTCTACAAGTCACCCAATGACGACAACGGGTATGACATTTCGGACTACAGAGACATCATGGACGACTTCGGGACCATGGAAGACTTTGACCGCCTGCTCTCCCGCGCTCATTCCCTTGACATCAAAATAGTAATGGACCTGGTGGTCAATCATACCTCTGATGAGCACGCGTGGTTCGTGGAAAGCCGGTCTTCGAAAGACAATCCGTACCGGGATTATTATATCTGGAAAGAACCGAAGGACGGGAAAGAGCCCAACAACTGGGAATCCTGCTTCAGCGGCTCCGCCTGGGAACTGGACGAAAGAACCGGCATGTACTATCTGCACTGCTTTTCCAAAAAGCAGCCGGATCTGAACTGGGAGAATGAAAAAGTCCGTGACGAAGTCTTCGATATGATGACCTGGTGGTGCGAAAAAGGGATCGACGGGTTCCGCATGGATGTCATCAGCATGATCTCCAAGGATCCCCGTTTCCCGGACGGCCCCGACAAGGACGGGATCTTCGGAAGCCTGGAGCCGTATGTCTGCAACGGACCTCATGTCCATGAATATCTGCAGGAGATGAACCAGCGCGTGCTTTCGAAATATGACCTGCTGACCGTCGGGGAAGCAGCCGGAGTGACCATCGAGGAAGCGAAAAAATATGCAAACAACGAGGGAACCGAGCTGAATATGGTGTTTCAGTTCGAACATGTAAGCACCATGCACCCATCCCAGTGCGTCGTCGGCAAATGGACCTACCAGAAGCCTTCCATGGAGGACATACGCGTCATTCTCAACAAATGGCAGATCGAACTGGAGGGCAAGGCCTGGAACAGCCTTTACTGGGATAACCATGATCAGCCAAGGGCTGTATCCCGGTTCGGCAATGACAGTGACGAGTACCGGGTCCTGTCGGCCAAAATGCTCGCCACCTGTCTGCACATGATGAAGGGAACTCCCTATATTTATCAGGGCGAAGAGATCGGCATGACGAACACACATTTTGAAAGTATAGACGACTGCCGGGACATCGAAGCCATCAATGCGTATCACCAGTATGTGGAAGAACACAAATCCGTACCGGAGGATATTATGCTGCGCTGCTTTGATGAGATCAGCCGTGACAATGCCAGGACCCCGATGCAGTGGACCAGCGGCTCAAATGGCGGCTTCACCACCGGAACGCCCTGGATCGGCGTAAACCCGAACTACCGGAAAATCAATGCCGAGGCAGCCCTCTCCGATCCGGATTCAGTCTTTTACTATTATCAGAAGCTGATCCGCCTCCGCCACGAGAATCCGGTGATCGTATACGGCGTCTTTCATCCCCTGATGGAGGATTCTCCATCCGTCTATGCTTATGAAAGAATCCTGGACGACCAGGTGCTGACCGTGGCCTGCAACTGGACAGCCCGGAAACAGGTCTGCCCCTTGTTCCCCAAAGAGCAGCTCCGGGAAGAACTGATCTCCAACTACAGCACCCATGAAGAGGGTTTCCTGCTTCCCTATGAAGCCCTCGTGACGATCCGAAAGCAATGAGCGGGGTCAGAAAGCATTCATCCCTGGAGGAATCCAGGATCCAGGGAACCTTTAGTTTTCCTTGTACGATGTATCAGGCTCTCAGCTCTCTGCCGGATGCGGATCCGGTCTTTTTCGTAAAACCGCATTGGCACAATGCCTTCGAACTGCTTCACTTTGAAGAAGGCTCCTATGACCTTCATATCAATACGGACAGCTATGAGGTCCGGGAAGAAGCCTTCTGTTTTGTAGAGAGCGAAAAGCTTCACTCCGTCCGCTGCAGCCGCCCGTATACGGAGCATGCACTGGTATTTGACCCGGAGATCCTCGCTTCCTCCAGTATGGATGAAAGCACACGGAGCCTGATCGATCCTCTGATACAGAAACGATTGACCTTCCCGGCCGTGATCACCCGTGAGAATCCATGTTTTGCGGAACTGAAAAGAGAATTCCGCAATCTTCTCAGGATTTTCAATACCCATGGGGAAAGGAACGGCGATCAGCTGTTTCTGCATCCGCCGGGTCCGCAGCTCCGGGTCAAAGCAGGGATCCTGACGATCCTTGCGGCCGTTTTTGAGGAAGGACTTCTGCACGATGCGCTCCAGACGGAGGATCCCCGGGTGACTTCTCTTAAGCAGCTGATGATCTATATTCAGACACATTACACGGAAAAAATCTATCTGCATGATCTCGCCGCAATCATGCACATGAACGAACAGTATTTCTGCCGTTTCTTCAACCGGATCACCAACCGGACTCCGGTAGCCTATATCAATGATATCCGCATTCGAAAAGCAGCTCTCCTGCTGTCGGATCCCCTCTCGGAAATCACGGTTCTGGACGCGGCAGAAAAATGCGGTTTTACAAACAGCGGACATTTCATCTCGGAATTTCGAAAACGGACCGGTATGGCTCCGAATGCCTACCGGCTCAGCAAACGACAAAACCATCCGGAGGAATCAACATGAAAAAACAATGGTGGCATGGAAAAACAGCCTATCAGATCTACCCGAAAAGCTTCTGCGACTCGAACGGAGACGGGATCGGAGACCTGCAGGGGATCATCAGCAGACTTGATTACCTGAAGGAGCTCGGCGCGGATATCCTGTGGCTCTCTCCTATCTATGTTTCCCCTCTGGCTGACCAGGGATATGACATCGCCGATTACTACAGCATCGACCCGCGCTTCGGGACGATGGACGACATGGACCAGCTGATCGCAGAAGCAAAGAAACGGGATATGTATATCCTGATGGATCTGGTGGTCAATCACTGCTCGGACGAGCATGAGTGGTTCAAAAAAGCCTGCGAGGACCCGAACGGGAAATACGGCAAATTCTTCTATATCGAAGACGTAAAGGATGGGAAACTTCCCTGTAACTGGCGTTCCTACTTCGGCGGACCCGTGTGGGACAAGCTCCCCGGTCATGAGGACAAATACTATCTTCATGTGTTTCACAAAAAGCAGCCGGATCTCAACTGGGAAAACCCGGAGCTCCGGGAAGAGATCTACAAAATGATCAACTGGTGGCTTGATAAGGGCCTGGCCGGCTTCCGGATCGACGCCATCATCAACATCAAGAAAGCCCTCCCCTTCCGGGATTATCCGGCGGACCGGGAGGACGGCCTCACCAGCGTGAACAACATGCTGCACGAAGCGAAGGGCGTGGGTACCTTCCTCGGGGAAATGCGGGACCGGACTTTTCTTCCCCACAATGCTTTTACCGTTGGAGAGGTTTTCAACGAAAAAGAAGAAGAGATTCCGGACTTCATCGGTGACAATGGCTACTTCTCCTCCATGTATGACTTCGAGGAAAACATCTTCGGCCGGAGTCATCAGGGTTGGTACAAGGATACCCCGATCACGCCGGACGATTACCGGGACTGTGTGTTCCGCACCCAGAAAAAGATCGGAAGCATCGGTTTTATCTCCAATATCATTGAGAATCACGATGAGCCGAGAGGCGTAAGCCGGTACATCCCGGAAGGCGAGGCTTCCCCCACCGCCAAGAAGATGCTGGCTCTTCTTTACTTTTTTGTGCGTGGACTGCCCTGGATCTATCAGGGGCAGGAAATCGGTATGGAAAATGCTCCTGTTTCTTCCATCGAGGAAGTGGATGACATTTCCAGCATCGACGAATTCAAGGTTGCTCTGGCCGCAGGCGTGCCGGAGAAGGAAGCCCTCCATCTGGTGGAACAATACGGCCGTGACAACGCCCGGACTCCCTTCCAGTGGAATGCCGGTCCCGGTGCCGGCTTCACTGAGGGAACGCCGTGGCTCCGCCTGAACCCAAATTACAAAGAAATCAACCTCGCCTCTCAGAGAGAGGATCCGGATTCTGTCTTCAGCTTTTACAAAAAGCTGTCCGAACTCCGGAAAAACCCGGCGTATTCCGAAGCCCTTGTGTATGGAGACTTTATTCCATACCTGGAAAAAGAACACAATGTGATGGCCTATTTCCGGAAAACGAAAGAACAGACCCTGCTGGTCATCGCCAATTATCAGAAAGAACCGAGAGTCCTCCCTCTTCCGGGAACAGCAAAAACAATCCTGCTCAGCAATCTGCCTCTCTCACAAGGGGATCTCGGCAAAGACACCATATCCCTGCAGGGATATCACGCGGCAATCCTGGAGCTTATTCCCAAAGAAGGCTCCCTTCACTGAAACATGATCTCCTGTTTGCATCTCAAAAACAAAAACGGCTGCCGGATCCTTCGTTCCGATGATCCGGCAGCCGTTTCATTTATATACTTATTCTTTTGCTTCCCCGAGTCTGGTAAAGGATGCGATCAGAAGCACCAGCCAGCTGAGCAGCGCAGCGATGGAGAAGAACGCCCAGAACTGCACATCCGCCCAGGTGCGGAGACCGGAGATCAGATATCCCAGCACCTCCACCTCTGTCACAAGGCTGTATCCGAAGGCAGCCATCATCAGCACGGATGCGATGCTGACCAGCCAGCCCCACCATTTCTTTTCTCCCAGTTTGACGGCCAGGAGCAGAAATACCACACAGCAGGCCAGCGCTGCGATATTCAGGCGGGAAACCAGCGGCGTCGTGCTGGAAGCCTTGGAATAGAAGACCAGGGCAAGTATGGATAAAATGGTTCCGATGACCGTCATGATCATTCCTGCTGTCTTTTTCATCACTTGTTTCCTCCCTTCTTTCTGAGGCCCGCGATCCACAGTGCCAGGAATACGACCGCCAGTACGCAGGATCCGTATTTCAGTCCCAGGATCAGGTTCTGCCACCAGGTTCTGACATACCTGATCTCGGTGTTTGCCGTGATTCCGTTCAGCGCATTGCTTCGGGCCGCGCTGTACATATAGTGCTTCAGGCCGTCATGCATATGCTGCTGGAAATTGGTATCCTTTTCGATCTCTGCTCTTCTGGAGATCATGGAGCCCTGCTTGCTGGACATGGTGGTGCTTTCCGTGGTCAGCATGCCGCCGGTACCGTTCAGCACACTGTCAAGCCAGTTCATATAGTTGGGGGCTGCGGCCATATCCGTCACGACCCAGCCGTCATATCCCCATTCCTTACGGAGGATCTGCTCCAGCAGGCCGGAATGTGCACTGGAGTACACAGTACCGACACGATTGTAGGAGGTCATGACACCCATCGCATAGTTGGAGGACAACGCTTCCTGGAAGCAGCGCAGATCATTTTCTCTGGCTGCCTGTTCGGTCATAAAGGTAGACGCGCCGGAACGGTTCGCTTCCTGATGGTTGAAGGCCAGATGCTTCGGCTCGGTCATCAAGCCCTTCGTACTGCCGCCGCGGCAGTAGGCTGTCGCCATGATGCTGGTCACCATCGGATCTTCGGAATAATACTCATGGTTCCGTCCACAGTAGGGTACTCTGTGCAGGTTCACGCCGGGTGCCAGGATGCCGGGAATATTGCTCCACAGGCTTTCCTCGCCCAGCATTTCGCCCTGTCTCTCGATCAGAGCCTCGTTAAAGGTGCAGGCCGCGACCGGTTCCGTCGGGAACACATTCATGGTCCAGGCTGCGCCTTCATCGGACTCCCTGGTATAGGTGGCTTCTTCACTTTCACTCTCATTCCACTTGATAAAGTAAGCCGCCACCTGATCATTTGCAAAACCGGTAGGACCATCCTGGATCGGATTTGCAGGAAGACCGATGGAAGCGATCCGGCTCATTCCGTTTCCTGCGTTCTCGATATAATTGATCGCTTCCTCCAGGGTGATCTGGTTGATCAGCTCATCCCAGCGCGGATCGGACAGATCCACCACGCCCACATAGGTTCCTTCCTCGTCGGTTTCCATGAAATTGATGATCGACAGACCGTTGTCAGCTCCCCAGGTAAGCCCTTCTCCGTTTTCCGTCAGTTGTCCGCGGCTGTTGGAAAGATCGATCCGCATGTCGTCCGTCGGTGTGATGTCGGTAACCGGTGTCCAGCCCTTCGTCCAGTCGGAACGGGTGAAATACTCCACGCTGCCGGGGATCAGTTTATTCAGATCCATGTTCTGGAGCGCGTTCTGTACCTGCTCCGAATAGGTCTCGATATCCTTTTCATCCAGGGACCATTTCACTGCGTTGCCGGCTTCGATCTGTTCGTCCTCATTCACGCTGACCAGTTTCTTTTCATCAATCTTCTTCTGCGCAAGGATATTGTTGATGGCATTATGAGCACCGTTTCCGATGGCAAAATAATAATCTCCTGCATCCAGGATCCATGCGCCTTCCGTGCCGTCCGCCTTGACCACGGTTTCATCGTAGCTTGTCATATTGCGCGGGTCAAAGGTCAGGGTGACTGTCTCGGAGGCACCCGGCTCAATGACCTCCGTCTTTTTGAAGGTCAGCAGCTGAAGGGATGCCTTTTCAAGTCCGCCTTCTGTATAGGGTGCCTGCACAAAAAGCTCCACTGCATCCTTTCCGGCCACATCTCCGGTGTTGGTCACGGTGACCACCGCGGTGCCTTCTCCGCCGACCTCCAGCTCCACCGATTCCAGCTTCTGCTCAAAGGTCGTATAGGAAAGGCCATAGCCGAAGGGATAGGAAACCTCCTGCTCGTATTTCCAGGTTTTTCCGTCCGCCGCACCTTCCGCGGAATCCGCATTGCCCTGGGAGAGGACGGCATCCTCATACCGGGTCTCATAGTAGCGATAGCCCTCATAGATTCCTTCCGACTCCACCAGGTAAGCATCGCCGTAATCATACTCGGAAATGGAAGGATCATTGGAAGAATTCTTCGCGTACAGATAAACTCCATAGTTTACCATCGCCGGAGCACCGGTGCTGTTGACCGCATACGTGTCGGTCAGTTTTCCGGAGGGAGAAACCTCGCCGGCAAGCACCTGGGCCGTCCCCAGGAAGCCATAGTTGCCCGGATCGCCGGTCCACACCACCGCATCCACATCCGGATTGGTCTTCAGCTCTTCCAGTTCCATGGCGCTGGAGGAATTGATCAGAACGATCACCTTTGTGCTGTGCTTTGCAGCCGCTTCGATCAGATCCTTTTCATTCTGTGACAGAGCCAGCGGTCTTTCGAAGGAATCGCTGTCCAGCGCACTGGTCATGGTCGGATAATAGTCCGCAGCCTCGGAGCTGTCTCTGGAGATCAGAACCACTGCCGCAGTGTCATCTGCGGAAGAAAGCACATCCTCCGGATACTCGGACAGGGGAGCTTCGCCGATATTATAGGTCTTGAAATTCTCCCATGCCGTGGTGAACAGAGTCTCAAAGGCATGCCCCGGGACCGGCATTCCGAAGAAGCTGGTCTGCATGCGGTACGGATCCATGACTTCCGATGCGTACAGATCGATAAATGCCTGATTTACATCAAATCCGGTCTCCTGCATGGCCGGTACAATGCCGAACTGAGGCTGTCCCGCCTCAAAGTTCACCATGGCCGTGGAACCCATCATTCCGCCCAGGATCGGCATATAGGTATGAAGACCCCAAAGGGTCACCTTTTCCTTGCTTTTGTCCAGGGGAAGGGTTTCCTTTTCATTTTTCAGCAGCACGGTGCCTTCCGCGCCAATCTGTACGCTCACGCTTCGCTGCTCCTGCTGCATTTCCGAAAGGCTCGAAAATTCCGAACGGAAATGATCTCCCATACTGGCGGGATCGTCCCCCGTTTTTACCGTCACGTAATTGCTGGTATTCAGCATGCTGTTCACTTTTGCCGCCCAGTTGTTGGTTGTAACCTGTGCCGCGGCGGACAATGCAGTCACCGATGCCATCAGTGTCGCCAGGCCCCGCCATGCTCCTCCTTTAGCCATCCGAATCTCCCTTCTGTGATCACGGAAGCTCCGGCTTCTCTCCGGATGCTCCCTGAACCCTCAATATGCTTCTTTTCGCATCTTACCATAAGGGGTATAAAAAAACGGCCGTCTTCCCAAACGGTCGTTTTTTTTCCTGAACGGCAGATCTCTACATAGGAAGCATGATCTTGGCGGAAAACCAGCCGTTTTCCGTTGAAAAGGCCACATTCCCCCCATACTTCCCGGCGATCCGCCGGATACTCCGGGTTCCGATCCCGTGATTCGCGGTGTCTTTTTTTGTCGTGACGGGAAGGCCGTCCCGGAAGACCTGTTCCTTTTCGCAGCAGTTCTCGCACCGGATCACAAGAAATTTTTTCCGGGCTTCCACCGTCAGATTGATCAGTCTGCGCTCCGGATCCCGGATTTCCCTCACAGCCTCAAGGGCATTGTCCATCAGGTTTCCGAACAGTGCCGCGATGTCGGTGTTTTCGATCCCGGACAGCAGGCGGCCGTCCGCAATGCAGGTGATCTGCACATTTTCTTTCCGGGAATTCAGCCGGGCAGACATCAGGATCGTATCCAGGATCTCGTTTCCGCTGTTGGCCTGCGCCTCAAAATCCCGGATCTCCTCTTCCATCCGGTCCAGCGCCCTTGTCTGTTCTTCCCTGTCGTTCCCTTTCCGGAGCCACTGGATCTGATGCTTCAGATCATGATACTTTTCGGACACAACAGCAATAGACTGCCTGGAGATCTGATAGTTTTCATACATCTGCTCCATCATCATCTGCATCCGTTCCGCCCGGAGGCGGCTGTCGGCCTCCCTGGCCGTCATATGCAGAAGATACATGGCCACCACGCCCGTAAAGCTTACCAGAGCCCGAATCTGGAAGATCACCCCGGGTTCCGAAGAGGAAATGATCGTTTCCGGATATAGATTGCTGATATTGGACACCAGAAAGAACATGACGGCAAGGAACCATACCCGGACAAGATCCCTCGTACACACTTCCATCTCCCGGTTGTAGTCCCGGAATCTCCGGTTTGCCAGAAGGAGAACCACATACACGGTCCCGTAAACTCCGACAAAAAAAGGGATCCGTATCGACGGAATATCGGCGACCCTTTTGACGGTCACACCGAAATAATACATATGCCACTCCAGCGCAGTGGTAAATTCCGCCAGTGAAAATGCGAAAGCCATAAAATACGCACATTTTATCCAGCTTTCCTGTATAAGCAGCTTCATTCCCGCAACCGGCAGGGCGAGGAACAGAAGAAGCCGCAGCACATAGGTCCTCGGGTCCGGTGTTTCCACGCAATAAGACAGGCCGGTGACCGCAAGCGTCATCAGGATCTGCAGAAGAATGGTCTTCGCGACTCCGAAGCGGCGCCGGTTCACCCACGTGTACAGGCCCGAAAACAGCATATAAGAAAATGCGCTGAAATACCCCGGTGCACTTATGGAATACAAATCCCTCATCTCAGATAATCCTCGCAAGACGTTCCAGAAATTCGGTCTTTCTGCGCCTGCTGACCGGTATGATCTCATCCCCGATCTGGCAGGTATCCTCCTCTACCCGGTCTACCTCCTCCAGATTGACAAGATATCCCTTATGACAGCGGTAAAAATTCCTCTCTGCCAGCCTTTCCTCCAGATCTCCCATCTTCAGGTGCGTTTCCGTTATGCCTTCCCGCGTGTGGATTTCCATGATATGTCCGTGGCTCTCCACATACAGGATTTTCCGGATTTCCACCCGCTGCGCACCATCTGAAAGAGGAAGAAGCAGAAAATCCTCCATTTTCTGCTTCATCTGGGCAGTGATCCTGTCCATCCTGGCTCTGAACATTCCATAGGACAGGGGCTTCACCAGATAATCGAAGGCCCGCACCGCGTATCCGTCAATAGCAAACTGTGCTTCGTTGGTGATAAAGACGATCAGCACCTCATTGTCCACCTCCCGGATCTGGCGGGCTGCATCCAGTCCGTTCAGAAAACGCATCTGAATATCCATCAGGATCAGGTCAAAATCGGACTTGTATTTTTCCACAATATCCTCTCCGTCCTGAAAGTAACGGGCCTGAAACACCATATTCTTTTCTTTCCCATACTGTTCCAGATAACCAATCAGCTTTTCGGCAAACGCCCGGTCATCCTCCACGATCGCAATCCTTCGCATAGTATTCACTCCCTTAGTTCTCATTTTATCCTTTTTCAGGAGAACTTGCAACTGACAGTCCGGGAATCTGCCTTTCCTGCTCTTCCCGCAGGAACTGTGTCAAATCTTTCTGAGCTTCTTGTAATTTTTTTATATTTAGTATAAAATTAGGTAAAGTCGGAGATTTCCGTGCTTCACGCTCCCGACCCCCGGCATCACCGATAATCGCAGAGGATTCGTCATTCTTTTGATATATGGAGTATCACAATGTCTCAGGATATTACCATCGCCATTGTTGAGGACGATGATCATGACCGTGAAAAACTGAAAAAGTGTTTGCACCGTTATTCCGAAGAGAACGCCCTGCGGATCCATATCCGCGAGTTTTCGGACGGAGAGGATCTGGTGACGGATTATTCAGCCGACTACGATCTGATCCTGATGGATATCGAAATGCGGTTCCTGAACGGTATGAAAGCTGCCGAGAAGGTCCGGGAAATGGACCGGGATGTACTGCTGATCTTTATCACCAACATGCCTCAGTATGCCATCGAGGGGTACAAGGTCCGGGCCATGGACTATATGCTGAAGCCGCTCTCCTACTTCTCTTTTGCGGAAAGCATGAACCGTGCCCTGCCCCGCATCCGGGAGGACGAAAAGGAATATATAACCATCGCCCTGAAGGGCGGAAAAATGCGTCTCGAGGTGGACCGGATCTGCTATGTGGAGGTCCAGGACCACGATATCATCTACAACACCCGGGACGGCAAATTTATCAGCAAGGGTACCATGAAGGAGCTGGAGTCCCAGCTGGATTCCGACAAGTTCTGCCGCTGCAACCGCTGCTATCTGGTCAATCTGGATTATGTGGAAAACTACCAGGGCACTGATGTGAAGGTGAACGGCGACCTGATCCAGGTCAGCCGGGGCAGGAAGAAGGCCTTCCTGGATGCCTTGAATTATTATATGAATACAAAGAATTGAATGACAGGGGACAGGTTCCTTGACTC
>CAMOUV010000050.1 GCA_946626695.1 uncultured Blautia sp. | reverse complement strand
TGTCTCAGAAGCCGAATATCTCCGGGTGTTTTTCCATATCGCTGACGAGCTTCAGCTGGGTGCGGCAGCGGACCAGGTTGTGATCCGGATAAGCCGTGTGATAATACGGATCTCCGTTCAGATAATCGGTCAGGAACCGGGCTCCCTGTTCCACGGTGATGGTCCAGGCTCCGGCGGGAAGAAGCTCCGTCTCCAGCAGGGTGAGGCTCGGGCAGGCTTTCAAAAAGCCTTCCCGGTAGATTTCAAAAAGGTGGAGATTCAGAGCGACCTTGTCCAAGTCTTTCTCATCTTCCGGAGCAGTTGCGGCCCCGGAACGGATGGAATCTCCGAAATCATAGTGGACGAGTCCCGGCATGACCGTGTCGAGGTCAATGACGCAGAGAGGCTCGAGGGTCTCCCGGTCGAACAGAATATTGTCAAGCTTGGTGTCGTTGTGGGTGACACGGACCGGAAGCTCTCCGGCATCTCTGAGATGCTGGAGTCTTCCGGCCTTTTTTTCTCTTGCCAGAAGAAATTCGATCTCTTTTCTGACTTCCTTTTTCCTGCCAGCCCGGTCCTCACGAAGGGCATCGTGAAACTGCCGGAACCGGAATGGCGTGTTGTGAAAATCCGGAATGGTCTCGAGAAGAGTTTCGGCGGGAAAGTCTTTCAGCAGATCGACAAAATGACCGAAGGCGATCCCACTTTTGCAGAAGACGGTTTCGTCTTGCGGAGGCAGCAGACAGACCGAGTTTTCGATGTAGGCGTAGACGCGCCAGTTCCCGGAAGGGTCAGCCGCATAGGAATGCCCGTCCTTTGTAGGAATCAGACGCATGACGCCCCGGGGATCGGAGATCCGTGTTTCGAGAAAATCCGTAACAGCCCGGATATTCTTCATCAGCCCGTCCACATCCTTTGTAAGGAGAGGACTGATCCTCTGAAGGATATACCGGGTGTTTTTCTGTGTTGTCACCAGCAGAGTCTCGTTGATATGACCCGTACCAAAAGGTTCGATCCGGACAGCCGGGCTGTCCAGATCGAACCTTTCTGCGATTTGAGCCTGTTTTTCGTTGGTGAGAAGTGTATTCATACTTATCCTTTCACGCCTCCCGAGGTCAGGCCGGAGGTCAGATGCTTTTCGATGAACATGAACAGGATCACGACCGGGATCGTAGCCAGCAGAGATGCGGCGAACAGATACTGCCACTCGATCATGTTGAACGAGGAGAACTGTGTGATCCCGACGGTGATGGGCTTTTTGGAAGCCGTGGTGATCAGGACGGTGGAGATGGTGTATTCATTCCACGCGTTGATGAACACGAAGATCAGCGTCGTCACAATGCCGGGGGCCGCCATCGGCAGCAGGATCCGGATCAGGGAGCCCATGGTGCTGCAGCCGTCGATCCGGGCGGCCTGCTCCATCTCGGGGGAGATGGCCACGAAGGTTCCCCGGAGGAGCCAGATGGCGAAGGCCTGGTTGAAAGCGGCGTTTACAAAGATCAGTCCCCAGAGGGTATCGTTCAGGTTCAAAGTGGTCATGAGCTGGGAGATACCGATCAGCAGGACCACGGGGGAGAACATCTGGCTCATGATGACAAAGCCGAGAAAGAATTTCTTTCCTTTAAAATTCATCCGCGCCATGGCGAAGGCTGCGGGAATGCCGCAGAGCATGGCTAGGAGGGTAGCGCCGCCGGCGACCATAAAGGAGTTGGCCAGAAACTGGGGTACGCCTCTCTGGACGATATCCGACAGATTCTGCCACACCCATTTGGTGGGCAGGAGATGAAGAAAATACATATCCAGGGCTTCCGCGTTGGAACGGAAGGCGGTGATCAGCATCACGTAATAGGGATACAGAGTGATCACGCAGATCACGATCACAAAAAGGTAGAGGGCGCCCCGCAGGAAAGGCTTTTGCAGCGCTCCGAACCGCAGGCCCGCCGCGCCGGCCAGAGCGAGGAGAAAGCAGAACAACAGTACCCATAACAGCGGGCTGTGCTCCGCGGAAAGGTTTTTCAGGGCGTCCGCCGCATCCTCACCCATTTTTCCCTGGAACAGGAAACCATCCAGGACACGGTACCACTCCTCTTTTCCATCCGTCAGAAGATCTCCCTGAAAGAGAGAGTGCCTCCGCCAGAAGAGATAATTGTTCAGCAGGATGAAAACCGGCACCAGGATCAGATCCAGGAGGAGGAACAGACAGGAGAGGCCGCGCATCCTCCGCAAGCCGGGATCAAGGGTCTTGATCTCAGTGGAAAAACTGCCTCTGCAGCCGGCAGCGGCCAGGATCAGAGCGGCTGCCATTCCGGCAGTCAGGATCCGCAGGACCCAGGCAGAGGGAAGGGAAGAGGGCAGAAAAGCCCAGACATTTTTCTTCAGCGTCTGGCTGATGGTAAAGGCAACCAGGGAAGTGGTTTCGCCTTTGGAATTGGTCCGTTCCGTGACAGTCTCGGAGATCTCCACCGCAAGCCCCTGGCTCCGGTATTCGTCGGCGGTCTGCTCCACTTCGGCAAGGGCTTCCTTGTATTTTTCATTCCCCACGAAGGTGTTGGAGGATTTTTTTGTATACACGCCCACCGTAAAGGTATAAACCGGAAGACTCATGATCAGGCAGGCGAGGAACAGTCCGAGGATCAGCAGGACAAAATAACGCTTTCCGGCTTTCTGCACAGTGGAATTCGGATTCATGCCTCTTCCTCCTTTCTCATGACCGTGATCATATAGATGCCCGAGCACAGGCAGAGGATCAGGAAGCCGATCACGGAAAGCGCGTTGGCGGGACCTTTCTTCCGGTCATAAAAATTAAGCATATACAGGTAGGTGATCATGGTATCGGTCTTGTTGGCCGGAGCTCCCTTGGTCATGGTATAGATGATCGGGAACGAATTGAACACATAGATGATGTTCAGCACCGTGCTCACCGAGAGGGACGGACGCACAAGGGGCAGTGTAATATGGAAGAGACGGCTCCAGAAACCGGCACCGTCCACCCGGGCGGATTCGTACAGCGATTCGTCGATGGACTGCAGACCGGAAAGGATGCAGAAGGTGACAAACGGAATCGTGACGAAAATACCCACCGCGCACTCCCAGATAAACTCGATCTGATAGGAGGAACGCCAGTTTACAGCCTCCTTGATGATGCCCAGGTTTAAAAGCACACTGTTCAGACTGCCGTATTCATATTTGATGATGTAATTCCATACCGATGCCTGGATGACCAGCGAGGTTGCCCAGGGAAAGATCAGGATCGAACGGGCAATCTTCCGTCCGCGGAATTTCTGGTTCATCACCATGGCGATGATAAAACCCAGAAGGGTGGAAAGCCCCACCACCGAAATGACCCACCAGAAGGTGTTTTTCATGACGGTTGCAAAGGCCGGCAGATTGACGGCGTCGATGTAGTTTTTGAACCCGACAAATCCTCCCACCACGCCTGCCTTGGAAATTTCGCTGAAGGACAGCCGGAACACGATCAGAATGGGAAAAACGACAAAAATGGAAATCAGAAGGATGCTGGGAAGAAGCCAGAGATAAGGGCCCCACCATTTTTCCCCGTTGCTTTTTTTCATATGGTTTTACCTCGGAATAATGCGTCTTAACAGTAAAAGGAAAACTCCGGGAGCGGAGACAGTTCCCCCGAACTCCCGGAGCCTTTTCAACCGGCACTGCCGGTTCAGGTACCCTCGTTATCCGGCAAGCTGCTCCTGAAGAGCATCCAGCTCAGCCTGAATATCCGCACCGGTCAGGGCATTCTGCTCTGCGGCGATGACGCCCTGCTTCACCTGATCCCATTCAGCCTTGGCGGTGGGATAGAACTGGCAGCCGCCCAGAACGTCAAGCCATGCTTCGAAGGACGGATCCGATGCGACCAGAGCCTCCACGGCAGAGTTGACAGCCGGCAGGAAGCCTTCCATGCTGACCCAGCCTACATAGTTCTCGGGATTGTAGAAGAAGGTCAGGAATTTGCCGATGGCTTCGTTTCTGGCTGCCTGATCCGGTGCTGCGTCATCCTTGAAAGCCATGACACGGTCCATGACGCCTACGGAAGAGGAAGATTTTCCTTCGTTGGCAGGGATGTTGGCCGTCGCCATGTTGATCTCGCCGCCCTTGTCCGCCACATAGGTGGGAAGCTGGTTCGGAGCGATGACCATGGCAAGCTTGCCGGCAGCAAACATATCCTGCAGATCATAACGGGTCTGGGTAGCCGGATTCGGGTTGGTGTAGCCCTTCTCGATCAGGCCCAGAGCAAAGTTGATGGCTTCTGCGTTTTCGGCTGAATTGACCGCCCAGTTTCCGTCCGCGTCCACAAAACCGCCGCCGTTGCCCCAGGTGTAATAAGCAAAAGCTGCCTGGCCTTCGTCGGTGGTCATGTCGATGCCCCAGGGATACACTTCGCCTTCATAGTAATCCAGGATCGCCTGGCAGGCATCCTCCAGCTCGGCCCAGGTGGTGGGCACCTCGATCCCCACCTCTTCAAACATGTCCACATTGTAAAACAGAGCACGGGCGGAAGCCAGATCCGGAACCGCCCATACGGTGTCATCGATCACGGACTGCTCGATGAAGGACGGGAAGAAATCATTGTACAGCTCTTCCGGACAATAGTCCGAGACCGGAAGCAGCAGGCCTTCATTGGCATAGTTCGCAAAAACATCGATGTTCAGAATATCCGGCGCATTGTTGTTGGCGATCCGGGTATCTACCTCGGTATAGACATCATTCCAGGAAACCACATCCAGATTCAGTTTGATGCCCGGATTCTCGGCTTCAAATTTATCCACAAAGTTGGTTCCGTCCATTCCGCTGCCCAGGAACCACTCGTTGGTGTTGGGACCATACTGACAGATGATGACATCCAGGGTAATGTCCCCTTCCTCCGCGAAAGCCGGAAGAGCGCTTCCCCACAGAGCGGATGTGACCAGAGCAGCAGAGAGTAACATAGCCGTTGTCTTTCTCATCTTTCATTCCTCCTTTTCTGATTAACCGGGCAGAACCGGAGACCGCACATTTTGCAGGCTTCCGGGCTCTGACCGATTTGGTAAATATGGATAAAATAATTATAAAATAAGATAAATTGTTTGTCAACTATTATCAAAGTAATCCTGCGGCTTTGAACAAAATGGCAAGACATGGTATACTGGGATCATGTTGAGGCGAAAGGAGGCTCTGTATGCAGCTGATCGATACATTCCCGACAAATTCCATCAACGGCCTGGAATACCGTGTGGGCCGGGTATTCCCCTTCGGCGCCACCGTCACGGACGGAGGCATCAATTTCAGCGTCTTTTCCAAAGAAGCCAGAAGCTGTACCCTGGTCCTGTATCATCATGGGGCAAACGAACCCTTTGTGGAGATCCCGTTTCCGGAGGAATTCCGGATCGGTGATGTCTATACCATGATGGTTTTCGGCATCAACACCGAGACCACCGAATACGGATACCGGTTCGACGGAGAGTATGATCCGGCAAGAGGCCTCTGGTTCGATTCCTCCAAGGTGCTCCTGGATCCCTACGCAAAATCCATCACCGGCCGCTCAATCTGGAGAAAGGGATCCCCCAGAAGAAAGGGCTTTGTGCACCGGGGACAGTTTATCCGGGAGGACTATGACTGGGAAGGGGACAAACCCCTGGAAATTCCCCAGAAGGATCTGGTGATCTACGAGATGCATGTGCGGTCCTTCACCCGGCACGAATCCAGCGGCATCAAATACAAAGGGACCTATGCGGGGATCATCGAAAAGATTCCTTATTTGAAGGAACTGGGTGTCAACTGCGTCGAGCTGATGCCGGTTTTTGAATTCGATGAGTTTGAAAATGACAGGGAAGTAAACGGAAATGTTCTGGTCAACTACTGGGGCTATTCCACAGTGGGCTTTTTTGCCCCGAAAGCAGGGTATGCGGCCTCGGCGCCCTTCGGCATGGAGGCGGATGAGCTGAAAAACATGATCCGTCAGCTGCACAAAAACGGAATCGAGGTCATTCTCGATGTGGTCTTCAACCATACCGCCGAAGGAAACGAGAACGGACGATACATTTCCTTCCGCGGCATCGACAACCGGACCTACTATCTTCTGGCGCCGGATGGCAGCTATTATAATTTCAGCGGCTGCGGAAATACCATGAACTGCAATGACCCGGTGGTGCGTTCCTTCGTCCTGGACTGCCTGCGGTACTGGGTGGCATCTTATCACGTGGACGGGTTCCGCTTCGATCTTGCATCCATCCTTTCCCGGGATGAGGACGGCACTCCCATGGTGGATCCGCCCCTGCTGGACCAGATCGCCCACGACGCCGTGCTGGGAAGAAGCGTGCTGATCGCGGAAGCCTGGGACGCGGCCGGACTGTACCAGGTGGGAAATTTCCCGGCCTGGAACCGCTGGTCCGAGTGGAACGGAAAATACAGGGACTGCGTCCGCCGCTTTGTCAAAGGCGGAGCAGAATGTGCGCCGGAGCTGTACTGGAGGATCCGGGGCTCCAATGACATGTATTCCGGCCGGACCTCCGAGGCATCGGTCAATTTTGTCACCTGCCACGATGGCTTTACCCTGTACGACCTGGTTTCCTATAATACGAAGCACAACGAAGCCAATGGCGAAGACAACCGGGACGGCGGCAACGAGAACGACAGCTGGAACTGCGGCACGGAAGGAGAGACGGGGGATCCGGAGGTGAATGTCCTGCGGCGCCGGCAGATGAAGAATATGCTGACCCTTCTGCTTACCAGCCGCGGTGTGCCCATGCTGCTTTCCGGGGACGAATTCGCCAATACGCAGTTCGGAAACAACAATGCGTACTGTCAGGATAATGAGATTTCCTATCTGGACTGGTCAAGACTGGAGAAAGAGCAGGATCTGTTTGATTTTGTGAGAAATCTGATCGCCTTCCGGAAAGCCCATCCCGTATTGCGGGCGGGCGATTTCAATTTCGGTCATAACGGGACAGGATACCCGGAGCTTTCCTTCCATGGCCTGACGCCCTGGCAGCTGGATGAGACGGCCCCGACTCTGACCTTTGCCTGTCTTTTTGCGGAGGACCACGGAAAGTACGGACTGGAAGAGGACTGCTTTATCTATATCCTGGTGAATGCGCACTGGGAAGAACATGTATTCGTCCTTCCCATCATTCCGGCGGAGATGAAATGGCATCTTGCCTTCGACACCGGCGGATTTTCGGCGGCACCGGGAAATGAGCGGCTGCTGACGGAGAACGGAAGCGTCTGCCTTGGGCCCAGAAGCATCCAGGTGCTGACAGGGAAAAGAAGAAAATAGAAAAAACGGAGATACAGAATGAGAAACAGATTTACAGCGATACTGATGATGCTGTTCCTGGTGACGGCAGGCCTGCAGAGCGCATCTGCGGAGGAGGTTTTGTACAGCGGGATCCCGGAAGCGGAGGAAGTCCTTTCCGATGTGACGGCTTCATCGGAGGAAGAAGATGACACGGAAGGGAATGAAACGGCAGAGGAGCTTCTGTCCGCAGAAGAAAGGGGGCCGCAGGAGGAAGAAGATCTTACGTTGATCGCCTTGAGCGAAGAGTATCTGCAATATTCATCCGAGGAGCACCAGGGCATGACGCCGGACCCGAACGAAGGAAACTATCCGGAGCTCCCTCAGGTGGGAGCTTCCTCCTATGTGGTGGAAACCGCCGTACAGTGGGCCATCGGCATCGCGAATGACCAGAGCCATGGCTACAGCATGGCAAACCGCTGGGGACCGGATTATGACTGTTCGTCCCTGATCATCGCAGCCTTCCGGCAGGCCGGGCTGGAGCTGACCGGA
This sequence comes from uncultured Blautia sp., assembly GCA_946626695.1. Classification (GTDB taxonomy): domain Bacteria; phylum Bacillota; class Clostridia; order Lachnospirales; family Lachnospiraceae; genus Blautia_A. The sequence continues at coordinate 5,454 of CAMOUV010000050.1, read as the reverse complement.
GCCCTTTACACCGGAAACATGGTCAGCGTGTTTACGAAATACGGCTTCACCTGCTATTCGGCCTATGCGCTGGGAGCAAACACGGGCAGCAGCCAGCTTCAGCGGGGCGATATTCTCCTGGATCCGGTCAATCATACGGAGCTTTATATCGGCAACGGCCAGTTCGTGGGGGCTCATTCAAATACTCCGTCCGCCAGCCACCCCAACCGGAGCTACCGGACCGGCGACCAGGGAGACGAGATCAGCGTCTGCAATTACTATGTTTTTCCGTGGACCTATGTGCTCCGCTATACGGGGGCAGACCGGGGCGTAGAGATGACCTCCGGTTACGGACAGACCATTCCGGACGGCGACTATATCATCACCAGCGCCATGGATCCCCTGTTTTTCCTGGATATCACCGGCTCCGAGACCACAGCATCAGACGGAAAAAATGTCCGCCTGTGGAGCGTTGTTGACCGGACGGGCTATGACCGGATGGGGACGCAGGATGTCTGGACCGTCACCTTCGGGTCGGACGGCTTTTACCGGATTGCCCAGAAGGGCACGGACAAGGTTCTGGAGGTTGCTGAAGCCGGCACCTCGGACGGAGATAACGTACAGGTTTCGAAAAAACGGGATACCTCCGGACAGCGCTGGACGATTCGGCCGGCCGCTTCCGGAGACGGGTATCAGATCACCGCGAAATGCAGCAGCTTTGACCTGACCGCAGCCGGCCCGGCGGACCGGACCACCAATGTCTGTCAGGTTCCGGGGAAGGATCTCCCGGCCCAGTCCTGGGAATTCATACCATATCAGCCGGAACACGCCCTTCCCGACGGGAAATACATTCTGAAGTCTGCTCTCTCGGACACGCTGCAGCTGGATGTGGCTTCGGTCAACGGACAGACGGCCGACGGCACGAACGTGCGGGTCTGGAATGAAACCGCAGGAAAAAATCAGATCAGCTCCTCCAATATTTTTGATGTAAAGTATATTGGAAACGGGTATTACCGGCTGACCCACGCTGCTTCCGGCAAAGTGCTGGATGTGGCCGCCCAGAGGACCATCAACCATACAAGCGTCCGGGTCTGGCGGTCTCTGAAGGGCAATTTCGGTCAGCTCTGGGCCGTCACGCCTTACAACGGAGGGTATGTTCTCAGAGCCCGCTGCAGCGGACAGGCTCTGGATGTGACGGACGGGAAGACCGCCAACGGAAGCAATGTGGCCCAGTCCTTCTTTACGGGAGGCGCTTCGCAGATCTGGACCTTTGTTCCGGCGGACACCATCGCAGCCGGGTCCGGGACGGCCATGCAGAAGACGGAGATCACCCATGTTTTCAACAGCGCAAAGGGCGCGGATATCCGATGGAACAAGCCCCACGGGGTATCCGGCTATGTGATTTACCGTCAGCGCGCTGCCGAAGGGATCGTAAAGATCGCTGTGATCGAAGATCCCGACGCGGAACAATGCTATGATCCTTCCATCCGCACAGACTGCTGGGGAAGAGTATACCACTATTTTGTCCGGGCCCTTTACGGCACTGCCGAAGGTCCGGTGAGCGAAAAACTTCCTCTCCAGCGCCTTGCCCCCATGAAACTGAACAGCTTGAATACTACAGCGTCCGGAACCCTTGCCGCAGCCTGGACTTGTTCGGTCAAAGACAACAAAGCCCAGGGCTATGAGATCCAGTACGCCCAGAGCCAGGAAGACCTCTTTGAAAGAAAAGGAACCTTCGCCTCCCGGATCGTGGAAGGCCGAAGTTCCCTGACAGCGGTGCTCGAAAATCTGGAAAAGAACAAAACATACCATGTCCGTGTACGAAGCTACGTGGACTATACCCACAGCACCACCGGGAAACAATCCCGCACCTGGAGCCAGTACAGCAACGTACTGACCCGGACTGTCCGATAAAAGGAGGAAAAACATGTCCCGAACATTAAAAGAGATTCAGAAAATGATCAAGGAAGATCATATCGAGATGGTGGATTTTAAAATGACAGACATTGCCGGCCGCTGGCGTCACCTGAGCATCCCGGCCAAACGCCTGACCGAGAGCACCATGGAACACGGCATCGGCTTTGACGGCTCCAACTACGGCTATGCGCCTGTGGAAAACAGTGACATGGTCTTTGTTCCGATCCTGGATTCGGCCATGATCGACCCCTACGCCGAAGTAAAGACCCTCTCCATGATCGGAGATGTCCGCGTGATCGAACATCCGGACAACCGTCCCTTTGACCAGTACCCCAGAAACGTGGCGAAGCGTGCCCTGGAATATATGAAGGAGACCGGCATCGCCGATGAGATGCTGATCGGACCGGAATATGAATTCTACATTTTTGACCAGGTGGACTTCCAGACCTGCCCGGAAGCCTCCGGCTATTCCATCCATGCCAGACAGGCCGCTTTTTCCTCCGGAAACGAAGACAACAACCACGGCTATGTGCTTCGGAACGGTGCCGGCTATCATGCCAGCCTTCCCATGGATATCAATCATGACCTGCGCTCCCGCATGTGCATGACCATGGAGGAATGGGGCATCGACGTCAAATACCATCATCATGAGGTGGGCGGCTGCGGCCAGATGGAGATCGAGGTGGAGCTGGGCGATATGCTCACCATGGCGGACAACACCATGACCACCAAATACATTATCAAAAATGAAGCTGCCCGGGCAGGCATGACCGCTACCTTCATGCCCAAGCCCATGGCCGGCGAAGCCGGAAACGGCATGCATGTCCATATGCTCCTGAAAAAGGAAGGAAAGCCCGTATTTTACGATGAAAAGGGATACGCCCAGCTGTCCGACACAGCGCTGTACTTCATCGGAGGTCTTCTCCGCCATGCCAGGTCCTTGTGCGGCATCACCAACCCCTCCACCAACTCCTACAAGAGACTGGTGCCGGGCTTTGAAGCACCGGTGACCATCGGTTATGCCATGGCCAACCGGAGTGCCGTGGTCCGGATCCCGGCTTACGCAAAGACACCGGACACCAAGCGCTTTGAGCTTCGGAATCCGGACGCGACCTGCAATCCCTACTACGCCTGCTCCGCCATCCTGATGGCCGGCCTGGACGGGATCAAAAACAGGATCGATCCCCATGCAGAAGGCTGGGGCCCCTACGACTTCAATCTCTTTACCCTTTCGGAGGAGGAGAAGAAAAAGATCGCAGGGCTTCCTGCCAGCCTGGAGGAAGCCTTGCAGGCACTGGAAGAAGATCATGATTATCTGACGGCGGGAGGCGTCTTCCCCCAGAGGCTTCTGGATGTGCATATTGCCCGCTGCCGGAAGGAAGCCGGCCTGATCGCGCGTCAGCCGCATCCGCAGGAATTTGAATTGTATTACGATCTGTAAGACAGCAGGAGTGACGGAATGAAATCAGTTGTGTTGGCGGAAAAGCCAAGCGTAGCCCGGGACATTGCCAGAGTGCTGCACTGCAGCCAGAAGCAGAATGGTGCCCTGGAAGGGGCTAAGTATATCGTGACCTGGGCCCTGGGTCATCTTGTGACGCTGGCGGACCCGGAAGCGTATGACAAAAAATATGAAAAATGGGAGATCAGTACGCTGCCCATGCTGCCGGAGCAGCAGAAGCTGGTGGTGATCCCTCAGACCGGAAAGCAGTACCAGGCTGTGAAAAACCAGCTGTTCCGGAAGGATGTCGCCGATGTGATCATCGCGACGGACGCCGGCCGGGAGGGCGAGCTTGTGGCCCGCTGGATCCTGGAAAAGTCCGGCTGCCGGAAGCCGATCCGCCGTCTGTGGATCTCTTCGGTAACGGACAAGGCCATCCGGGAAGGCTTCGCCTCCTTGAAGAACGGCCATGACTATGATAATCTCTATCGGGCAGCCGCCTCCCGGGCGGAGGCGGATTGGCTGGTGGGGATGAACGGCACCCGGGCGCTGACCTGCAAATACAATGCGCAGCTGTCCTGCGGCCGGGTACAGACCCCTACGCTGGCCATGATCCAGAAAAGGGAGAATGAGATCCGGAATTTCACACCGCAGGAGTATTACGGGATCTCCGTGGAAGCGGAAGGCATCTCATTCCTGTGGAAGGATGAAAAAAACGGCAGCAGCCGGACCTTTGTGAAGGAAAATGCGGAGAAGCTCATCGGGAAGCTCCAGGCTCCGGAGAATGCTTCGCTGACGGTGGGATCCGTCTCCAGACGGAAACGGGTGGTGACGCCTCCCGGACTCTATGATCTGACCACGCTGCAGAGAGAAGCCGGACAGAGGTATGGCTTTTCTCCGAAGGAAACGCTGAATATCATGCAGCGGCTGTATGAGAACCATAAGGTGCTGACCTATCCACGTACCGATTCCCGTTATATCACGAAGGATATCGTACCCACGATCCCGGAACGTCTCCGGGCGGTCTGTACGGGGCCCTTCCGGGCGGCGGCCTCCGCTCTTTTAAGGAAACCGGTCCGTTCGGACAAAAGCTTTGTGAATGACGCGAAGGTTTCGGACCATCATGCCATCATTCCGACGGAGGAGTATGCGGTCCTGGAACACATGACCAACGAGGAAAGAAAAATCTACGATATGGTGGTGCGGCGTTTTCTGGCCGTGCTGTCGGAGCCGGCTGTCTATGAAGAAGCGTCGGTCGTCTGTACCGCCTGCGGTGCTTCTTTTACCGCGAAGGGCGAGATCATGAAATCGCCCGGATGGCGGTCGGTCTACAGTGAAGGCTATTCGTCGGAAGAGGAAGAGGAGACAGAAGAGGAGGGCTGGAGCGGAAAGGAAAGCCAGCCGCTGCCGGAGCTGGTCCAGGGACAGAGGCTCCGGATCCGAAAGGTCTCACTCCGCACCGGCAGAACCAAGCCCCCGAAACGCTTTACGGAATCCACTCTGCTGGCGGCCATGGAAAACCCGGTCAAATACATGGAAAGCCGGGATCAGAAGGCGGCCAGGACCCTGGGGGAGACCGGCGGGCTGGGAACCGTCGCCACCCGGGCCGATATCATCGACAAGCTGTTCTCCGGCTTCCTGATGGAGAAGAAAGGAAACGAGATCTGCCTGACGGCCAAGGGAAAACAGCTGCTGGAGCTGGTGCCGGAGGATCTGCGGAAGCCGGAGCTCACGGCATCCTGGGAAATGAAGCTTTCGGACATCGCGGCCGGAAGGCTGTCCGCCCAAAGCTTTCTGACGGAGATCCGGGGGTATACGGAAGAGATCGTCCAGGAGATAAAGGACGGCTCCGGAACCTACCAGCACGAGAACATGACCAACAAAATCTGCCCCCGCTGTGGAAAGCACCTGCTGGCCGTCAACGGAAAAACCAGCCGGATGCTGGTGTGTCAGGACCGGGAGTGCGGTTACCGTGAAACGGTGGCCCGGGTGACAAACGCCCGCTGCCCCAACTGCCACAAAAAGATGGAGATGGTCATGAAGGGGAAGGAAGAGACCTTCGTCTGTGTCTGCGGATACAAGGAAAGACTGAGCGCCTTCCAGGCAAGGAGAGAAAAAGA
>CAMOUV010000049.1 GCA_946626695.1 uncultured Blautia sp. | reverse complement strand
TTGGCGGGCGCTTTCAATTCAGGGCTGCTCCGCCAGGAGCAGTTTCCTATTCGACGAAAAAACGGAGCGGCTTCCCGCTCCGTTTTGTTTTATGTTTTTATTCCAGATAATCGCTGTAGATATAACCGGTCTGTCCGTTGTAGTCTATCTCGATCCAGCCGTCGACGTTGTTCTTCGGCTCCACCTTGGTACCCGCGGTGTACGCACCGAGGATATACCCGTTTGTCGAGGGCTCGGAACGGATATTGACCGACGTGGCCGTCACCGTCATCGTATTCCCGGAGGATTCCTCCGTCTGGGTCTCGCTCTGCTCATCGGTTCCGATCTCATTCAGGAACGCGGCCAGATCTTCGTCATCCTTCTGGGCCTGTTCATAGGCATCCCGCACCTGCTTCGTCAGAGCCGTCACATCGTCGTCGTTCTTCAGCTGATTCACATAATTCGTGATCGCAGAATCCGAGGAAGCTGCCGCATCGATCTTCAGATCTCCGTTTTCATCGGTGATCACATAGAGCTGGCTGAGCGCCGGTACCGGCGTATCGATATCCCGGCATTTGTATTCGAAGCTTGCGTAGACCACATAGCTTCCCTCCGACAGACCATTCTTTGTGTACACGTCCTTCACCTTGTACGACTCAATATAATCCGCCGAATTGACGATCTTCTCTCCGTCTTCGGCATCGAAATTCACTTCGATCGCCTGGAGAGCATCCACATCCTTGTTTCCGAGAGCCTCATAATACTTGTTGATCAGTCCGGTCACATCCTCGCCGGCTGTCTGAAGGGGATTGCTGGATGTTTCCGCTTCGCCGCCCTCTTCCTTTGTGTCAGAGTCACTGCCCGCCTCCGTTGTGGTATTGTTGGACTTCGTGCCTCCGCTCTTTTTTCCGGCACACGCGCGAATGCCGAAAAACAATACCGCAATGATAATCAGGATCGCTCCGCCCAGCATGAAATAGCGGAGGTTATCTGATAACCATTCTCTGAATTCATCCAAGTTGCTTCCCCCTTATTTAAACCCTTATTCAGGGTCCCCCTAAAAAAGCCCATATGCAAAGAATGCTGAAACCGTTCCGGCTTCAGCAAGCACACCTGAAGGGAATCGAACCCCCGCACATGGTACCGGAAACCACTGCTCTATCCACTGAGCTACAGGTGCTTTTTATGAAACAAGAGATATTTTATCTCTTTCTCCAACAATATAGCATAAATTCCGATTATTGTAAAGTTGTATTTCGGAAAATATTTACATAAAAATCCATTTTATGTAAATCGGCCTACGAAGAGGCTCATTCCGGATCTCTTTCCGCCCTTGCCGCGGCCAATATATAATAGCCGTCAGCCTCCCCGATCTCCTGCCATCCTTCCGCCTGATACAGCTCCATTCCCTCCGGTCCCGGCTGGTATACCACCAGATGGGTGCACCCCTGGCTTCGGGCAAGATCCGAGATCGTCTTCGGGTCCGATCCCGGGGTCTGCAGCATCTCATACAGACGCACACAGTCCTTGTTCAGCGCCCCGTCCGCTCTTCTGCCGTAGGGCATCCGGATCGAGGCGTCGTAGACCCGCAGATAGCTGGCCACATGATCGTCGACGGCTGCCAAGGCCTCTCCCTCCGGCACATCCCCGCGGATGACCTCCGCGATCTGTGCGACCTCATCCGGCACCTGGGGCCGGTTATGAGTCAGGACATAGTTTCCGACTGCCCGCTGGCTTCTTCCGCAGAGCACGATCAGTGCCAGGACAGCCAGAATTCCGGGGACCCGGATCCATTCCTTTTCGGGCATGGACAGGTACAAGGTAAAGGCATAGGCGGTCACGATGCCGGTGGGAAGGATCCAGAGCACTCTCCAGTACACACTTTTTCCGATGGCCCGGATCAGCACATATTCCGTAAACGGACAGAAGAAAAGAGCAAGGGCAGCCATGGAATAAACAAGGACCAGCCGTGCATCCCGGTTTTTCCGGATCGCGGCGATCAGAAGGAGCAGCAACGCCGCCAGCAGCACATACTGCAGCAGGCCGTCTCCCCAGTTCTGCTTCCAGGCAGAAACGGATCTATCGGTCATTTCCCGTATCATTTCTCTCCTCCTCTTCAGCGGATCAGAATATAGGCAGCCCCCAGGGCCAGCACCGGCAGCAGACAGGCTGCCCCGGCAAGGGTCCTCCTGACGCTTCGCACTCTGAAAATGCCGATCAGCAGGAACAACCCCGTAACAAGCGGTGCCAGCAGGATTCCCATGGAAGAAAGAAGGCAGGCTCCGGTGAGGGCCATCGCCAGGACTCCGTAGGAATACTGTCTCTCTTCATCCGCCAGGATCGTCAGGCAAAGATAAAAGAGGAGCGGCAGGAAGCACCCGGCCAGCAGCGCTTTTCCCTGCCAGATCCGGATCGCCCGGAAATTGTCGCTGTTGTAGATCGAATAGGCCGAAAACCAGCCGATCACCGACAGGATCAGCAGAAAGATTCCCTGGCTTTTCCGGTTCCCGGAAAACAACCTTCTGCCCAGCAGGAAAAAGACAACGTATGACAGCGGGATAAATACCGCCGGATAGATCATATGGGCGATAATCCCGGGATGCAGATTCCCGAAAAGACCCGAGAAAACCGCCAGCAGGATGGGAAACGGGGAAAGCACATACCGGCTCGGAAGCTCCTGGTAGGGAAAACCGGTATAGGGATTCACCGCAAAGACCGAATCCGTATACACCGAGGTGGTCGCCGTTCCCACATAGAACGCGTCATCCGCATCCATATGGGCCAGAAGCACCACCACCGCAGTCTGCAGAAGGATGCAGAAAACCGCGATGACCAGATACACGTTGTCCGCGGAAAGGACTCGCTCTCCGCTTTCCTGGCGGAGCTTTTTTCTGGAAGGACGGGCCCAGAGCCCGTATCCCAGGACCGCTGCGCAGAAGGAAATCCCGCCGAACAGCATCGTGACCACATGAAGCGGCAGGGAAAACCAGATAGCGGGCAGGATCAGGACTTCTCCCAGGCAGAAGAAAAAGACATAGCCCAGGACCAGGCTTTCCGCCGGATTCACATCCTTTTTCCTGCCCGTCAGGCATACGCCCGCTCCGGACGGGATCACAAGCATCCATATAAAGGCCAGCAGGATCTTGAGCAGTATGGTCATCACAGTCCCCCGTTACTTTCCAAGCATTCCAAAACGGATAAATCCAAGGATCAGAAGATGCACCGGGTAAAAGGCATAAAAGAAATACTTGCCGAATTTGCCCCGGATAAAACCTCTTTCTCCGTTGTACAGATTGATAAACAGAAAGGCGAAGCAGGCCTTCCACTCGTAATGCAGCCAGCAGCTGCCCACAATGGCCTGAGCCGGCCGTTCATTCCGCAGAAAATACATGATCAGAATGAAGATATAGCCCTTCCAGCCATAATCCGCCTTCAGATAAAACGATACCGCAAGGAGTGCCAAAAGACTCAGAAACTGCAGTCCTCGGTTCTCCCAGAAATACTCCGCGGCACACATCCCCAGATATCCCAGGAACAGAGTGAAAAACACATTCTGGGAAGCATAACGGAGGGTCCCCGTATGGACATAGTTCCACGGAATCTCGGAGATCAGAGCGAACAGGAACAGATTCCGGCCGTATTTCAGGCGGTTCCGGGTATGCAGAAACCCTTCCACCATCAGAAACACGAAGATCGGCATTGCGACCCGGCCCGCATCTCTCATGATCCTGTACAGGCTGTAGCTTTTAGGCTGCATGATCCCGAAGGGAAAGGACACCGTAAAAAGGACCTGATTCGCCCAGCCCACCACCTTCAGAACGTCGGCAGCAATATGATCCACCAGCATCAGGAGGATCGCGATCAGCTTCAGGCCGCTTCCGCTCAGGATCTGCATCCGTTCCGGAAAAATGGAACGCGGCATGAAGGTTTTTTGGTTTTCCATGTTGTTCACCACGCGTACTGCCGTTTTTTATTCTTCAGACGATTTGATCACGATCTCTTCCCGGTTTTTGTAGATCGAATTGGCCGGGACACAGCCTCTCACCGGTGAAAGCGGATAAATGTTGGTGTTTCTTCCGATGACCGTTCCCGGATTCAGCACGGATCCGCAGCCGACCTCGACAAAATCTCCCAGCATAGCGCCGAATTTCTTGACTCCGGTCTCCATACGCTCGGACCCGTCCTTCACCACCACAAGCTTTTTGTCGGATTTGACATTGGAGCAGATGGATCCCGCACCCATATGGGAACGATAACCAAGGACCGAATCTCCCACATAATTGTAATGAGGAACCTGAACCTTATTGAAAAGCACCGCATTCTTCAGCTCGGTGGAATTGCCGACCACGGCTCCCTCCCCCACGATGACCTTGCCGCGGATAAAGGCACACTGCCGAACCTCGGCATCCTTACCGATGATGGCCGGTCCGATGATCTTTGCGCTTTTTTCCACCTTGGCGGATTTTGCGATCCAGACATTCTCATCCACCAGATCATATTCCTCCGGGGACAGGGTCTTTCCCAGTTTCTCCACAAACGCACCGATCTCGGGAAGCACCTCCCAGGGATAGGTCTTTCCTTCAAAAAGCTCCTTCGCGATGGTCTCATCCAGGTTCATCAGGTTTTCGATCGTAAAGTCTTTGATCATTTGGATTTCCCTCCTTGCTTGAATCCGGCAGCCGGCGTACGGTAAAAGGCTGCCGCTGTGTCAAAATATTTTCGGAGCATGGTCTGGCTGGCGCTTTCCTGCACCTGCCGTGTCCGGTTCCGGACAAACTGCTCCAGCTTCTGCATGTATTCCTCCTGGGTAATACTGCCTTCCGCCACATAGTTGAGGCCTTTCTCCCAGCTGGCTGTCAGATCCGGATTCAACAGGGAACGGATGGAACAGTTTACCACGTCAAAGATCATCTCACCCTGAAGGGTGGGCGTGATCACCTGTGTTTTTTTGTTGAGAGAAAGATACTGGATATTGAAAAGTTTCTTCAGGATCTCGGCCCGGGTGGCACTGGTCCCGATCCCCGCGCCGCGGATCTGCGCGCGGAGCTCTTCGTCTTCGATCAGCTGGCCTGCGTTTTCCATGGCCAGAATCATGGAACCGGAATTATATCTCTTCGGAGGCGCTGTCTCCCCCTCCTTGATCTGCAGTTCCCGCACGGGCAGGATATCGTTTTTCTTCAGCTTCTGCAGGGCTTCCATCAGGCCTTTGCTGACGGCCTTTTCCTCCTGCTCGCCTCCGGAGGCATTGTCCGCCTCCTCCGCCTTTTTGCGGGCAAAGGAGCTGGACGAGGCTTTCAGATAGCCTTCGCTCAGCAGGACCCGGAAGGAAGAAAAGAAGGACTCCTCTCCCATTTTGGTCACCAGGCTCACCTTCTGGTACACCGCGGGCGGATAAAAGATACAGAGAAAGCGTCGTACGATGACCTCGTACATCTTCTGGGCCGTGGGAGAAAGACCGGCGAGGGCGGAAAGCCCCTGCCCGGTGGGTATGATGGCGTAGTGATCCGTGATCTGCTTGTCATTGACATACCGGGTCTTCGCAATGGTCTTCCAGGAATCCATGCCCAGGACCTCCTCCGCCTCGGCCCCCGCTTTCTCATATTTCAGGAGGCCGCGGATATTCCGGCTGATCTCCTTGGCCACCGCCGTGGACAGGACGTGGGCATCGGTTCTCGGATAGGTCACCAGCTTTTTCTCGTACAGCTCCTGCACGATGGACAGGGTCTGGTCCGGACTGATCTTGAACAGCTTTGAACAGACATTCTGGAGCTCTGCCAGATTAAAGAGCATGGGAGGATTCTTGTTTTCCTTCTTTTTTTCCACCTTCTCCACCTTACAGGTCAGAGGCGGGTTTTCGGAAAGAGCGCGGATCAGTTCCTCCGCATCCTCCTTCTTCTTGAATCCGTTTTCCTTGTAGAGCTTCGGGGACTCGAAATACCGGCTCCCGGCAACGGCTCTCCACTCTCCCTCAATGGGGTCCGAAGCGGAATCCTCCGGGTCCGAGACGACGATCGAGCTCAGCACCCGGTAAAAGGGTGTCTTCACAAAAGCCCGGATCTCCCTTTCCCGGCGGACCACCATGCCCAGCACGCAGGTCATCACCCGGCCTACCGAGATTGCCTGGCGCTTTCCGCCCAGATACCCGGACACATTGTTCCCGAACTTCAGGGTCAGCGCCCGGGAAAAATTGATCCCCATCAGGTAATCTTCCTTGGCCCGGAGATAGGCGGCCGCCGAGAGGTTGTCATAGGCGGAAAGATCCTTGGCCTCCCGGATGCCCCGCAGGATCTCCTCCTCCGTCTGGGAGTCGATCCAGACTCTTTTTTCGGTCTTGCCGGTAACCCCGGCTTCCTGCGCCACCAGACGATAGATGTATTCCCCTTCTCTTCCCGAGTCGGTACAGACATAGATCGTGTCCACATCCGGCCGGTTCAGCAGTCCCTTTACGATATTGAACTGCTTGCTCACCGAGGGAATCACCTCATATTTAAAGTCCTTTGGAAGAAAGGGCAGGGTCTCAAAACTCCATTTCTTGAATTTTTCATCATATTTTTCGGGATAGCTCATGGTGACCAGATGCCCCACGCACCAGGTTACCACGCTGTCGTCCGACTCCAGGTATCCGTCGCGTCTCTGTCCGTTGATATGCAGAGCCTTGGCAAATTCCTGGGCAACGCTTGGTTTTTCTGCTATGTAAAGAGATTTTCCCATAGATACCTTTTATTTGGCCGTGATATAGCCCTTTGCTTTTAATGTTTCCGCACACAGCACGGCACCGCCTGCTGCCCCGCGGACCGTATTGTGAGACAGACCCACGAATTTCCAGTCATAGAGGGTATCCTCGCGGAGACGGCCGATGGAGATGCCCATGCCCTTTTCATAATCCACATCCAGCTTCACCTGGGGACGGTTGTCCTCCTCCAGATAACGGATAAACTGCTTCGGTGCGCTGGGAAGCGAAAGCTCCTGCGGAATCCCCTTGTACTCTTCCATGGCGCGGATCAGCTGCTCCTTGGTGGCTTTCTTCCGGAGCTTTACAAAGACCGCCGCCGTATGACCGTTCAGCACCGGAACCCGGATGCACTGGCAGGTGATCACCGGAGACGTTGCCGGAACGATCTGTCCGTCTTCCACCTTGCCCCAGATCCGCAGAGGCTCCTTCTCGCTCTTTTCTTCCTCTCCGCCGATATAGGGGATGATATTCTCCACCATCTCCGGCCAGTCCTTGAAGGTTTTCCCCGCGCCGGAGATCGCCTGATAGGTGGTCACGACGGCTTCGTAGGGTTCAAATTCCTTCCATGCGGAGAACACCGGGGTATAGCTCTGGATGGAGCAGTTGGGTTTTACCGCGATAAAGCCGCGTTTGGTTCCCAGACGCTTTTTCTGTGCCTCGATGACCTCAAAATGCTCCGGATTGATCTCCGGGATGACCATCGGCACATCCGGCGTCCAACGATGGGCACTGTTGTTGGAAACCACCGGCGTCTCGGTACGCGCATAGGCTTCCTCGATGGCCCGGATCTCTTCCTTGGTCATGTCCACCGCGGAGAAAACAAAATCCACCGTGGAGGCCACGGCTTCCACATCGCTCACATTCATGACCGTAAGACCCTTTACCTTTTCCGGCATGGGGGTCGTCATCTTCCATCGTCCTCCGACGGCTTCCTCATAGGTTTTGCCGGCACTTCTGGCACTGGCCGCCACCGTCACCACTTCAAACCAGGGATGGTTTTCCAGCAGAGAGATGAATCTCTGTCCCACCATACCGGTTGCCCCAAGGATCCCTACGCGCAGTTTTTCACTCATTTTCATGTCCTCCTTCTGCTGCCGTTTTTCTGTTCTGGCGCATATAATCTTCATATTCGCGGATCACCCGTTCCATCATCTCCGGTCCGGGCGCTCCGTAGGTCATTCGTTTTTCCACACAGGTTTTCAGGCTGATGGCTTCATAGATGTCCTCTCCGAAAACCTCGCTTTCTTTCTTGTACTCTTCCATGGGAAGCTCGTCCAGGGAAATTCCCCGGTCGATACAGGTGAGAACCAGCCGTCCCACGATGCCGTGGGCATCCCGGAAGGGAACGCCCCGGTTGACCAGATAGTCCGCCGCATCCGTCGCATTGGTAAAGCCCCTGCAGGCACTTCTCTCCATGATTTCCTTGTTGAACCGCATGGAACAGAGCATCCCGGTGAACAGGGCGATGCAGCCCTTGACCGTATCGATGGCGTCGAAGGTCAGTTCCTTGTCCTCCTGCATGTCCTTGTTGTAGGCCAGCGGGATCCCCTTCATGGTGGTCAGAATCGACATCAGAGCCCCGTACACTCTTCCGGTCTTGCCCCGTACCAGCTCGGCGATATCCGGATTCTTCTTCTGGGGCATGATGCTGCTGCCCGTGCTGTAGGAGTCATCGATCTCCACAAAACGGTACTCGTTGGAATTCCACAGGATGATTTCCTCGGAGAACCGGGACAGGTGCATCATCACCGTGGAAAAAGCGCTCAGAAGCTCGATCACATAATCCCGGTCCGAAACGGAATCCATGCTGTTCCGGGTCGGCCCGTCAAAGCCCAGAAGCTCCGCCGTATAAGCCCGGTCCAGAGGATAGGTGGTTCCGGCAAGGGCCCCGGCTCCCAGGGGACACAGGTTCATCCTTCTGCGGATGTCGGTCAGCCGCTCCGTGTCCCTGCGGAACATTTCGAAGTAGGCTCCCAGATGGTGGGCCAGCGTGACCGGCTGCGCCTTCTGCAGATGGGTAAAGCCCGGCATGAAGGTGTGCGTGTTTTCTTTCATGATCGTAAGAACCGCGTCCAGAAGACGGACCAGCAGTTCTCTGGTCTCATCCAGCTCGTCCCGTACGTACAGCTTCATATCCAGCGCCACCTGATCGTTCCGGCTGCGTCCGGTGTGAAGCTTTTTGCCGGCTTCCCCCACACGTTCGGTGAGGACCGCTTCCACAAAGCTATGGATATCCTCGTACTCTTCCGTGATCGCCAGGGTGCCCTCCCGGACATCCCGCAGGATCGAAGCAAGACCTTCATCGATGACGGCCGCCTCTTCCCGGGTCAGGATTCCCTGCTTCGCCAGCATGGAAACATGGGCACGGCTTCCCCGGATGTCCTGCTCATAAAATTTTCTGTCAAAGGTGATGGATGCGTTGAAGTTATAGACCAGCTCATCGGTCTTCTTCGTAAAGCGTCCTCCCCACAGCTGTGCCATAATGTTCCTCCTCTTCTCTTTCTTTCACCCTCCGTTCCCTACAGCAGGTCTCTTTCCCTTTTCGAAAAGACACAGCCGCAGTAATCCTGGCGGTACAGATGATGCTCGGCGGACAGCTCCACCGAGCGCTTGTAACCATTCTTTTTCTTGAAATCCGACGGAAGATGCGGGACATGGAAGATCTCCGCCAGTTCCTCTCCCGTCTCATTCAGCTTCTGCGCATTCTTCAGCGGACTGATGCTGAGCGTGGTGGTAAACCAGTCAAAGCCCCTCTCGGCCGCCAGCCTGGCGGTTTCCTCCAGACGGAGGCGGTAGCAGCGGAAGCACCGTTCCCCGCCCTCCGGAACCTCCTCCAGTCCCCTCGCCATGGCATAAAAGCGCTCCGGATCATAGTTACCTTCCACAAATGTCACCGGGTGTACAAACTCCATCTCTCCGATCAGTCTCCGGATCTCCGCCACCCGCTTCCGGTATTCCTCCTCCGGCGATATATTCGGATTGTAATAAAACACCGTGATCTCAAAATACGCGGAAAGATACTCCAGAACATAACTGCTGCAGGGTGCGCAGCAGGCATGCAGCAGAAGCCTCGGGGTCTTTCCTTCCTTCGAAAGCCCTGCGAGCAGCGTATCAAGCTCTTTCTGATAATTGACTTTCACCGATCTGTTCCCCCATCCGGACGATGGTTTCATATCCTTTCTCCGTATTGGCGATAAGATCCGGATCGATCCGGACCCGGTCTTTCTGTACCAGAAGGATCACCGTGGATCCTCCGAACTCAAAGCAGCCTTTTTCCTCTCCCTTGCGGACCATGCCCCGGGCGGGATGAAAATTCGTGATCTTTCCCACCATCAGCGCGCCGACCTCCATCTGAAGCAGCGTGCCGAATTCCCGCGTGCGGAGAAGGCAGAATTCTCTGCTGTTCTCCACATAGACAGGAACCACATCGTTGGCCGCCGGATTCACGGTGTGGAAGACGCCCTTCCGCCGGATCTGCGGAGATTTCAGCCCGGAGGCCGGATAGATATAATGGTGATAGTTGTCCACCGTAAGCCGGATGATCACGGCATATCCCCCGTCATACCGTGCGGCGAGAGCTCTGTTTCCCAGAAGCTTTTCCAGGGTATAGTCCGTATCCTTGATCCGGAAATGACACCCTTGTGTCACAGGGGATACCGTTACCTTTCCGTCACAGGGACTGACCAGGACCGTATCCTTTTTATTCACCGGCCGCATCTCTCTGCGGATCCTCCGGATGAAAAAATCATTGTAGGACCTGTATTCCTGCTCTTCGTATTCCGAGAGATCGATCCCGTTTTTCCGGATAAACCCGGGGATCATGCCCCTGGAAAGAGGGCTTTTCAGAAAAGCGCCGCCCAAGGCAGAGACCCAGGGCTGAATCAGGACCCGCAGGCACAGCCGCCCGCCCCGGTCATTGTACAGATGCCGCAGAAATTTATCCTGGTCCGTTTCCTCCACGCTGACATGGCCTTCCCGGTCAATATACCGCATGTCTTTCCTCCTTATATAAGATGAAACATTTTCGCCAGAGCCAGCGCGATGGCTGCCACCAGGATGATGATCACCGGATTCTGGGGTTTCTTCACCTTGATATCACTGATGAAAAGCACGCCTACCACAACCACCAGAATATGCAGGATAAAAATGTAATGCTGGCCCAGGTATCCGCGGATCAGCCACCAGAAAGGAAGAATGATCGCCATGGAGGTGATGGGCAGCCCCTGATAGTACTTCCGCGCTTCGGAGGTTTCGTTCTGCCGTTTTTCCTCGGTCACATTAAAGTATCCCAGACGGATCACGGAAGCCACCCCGTAGAGTGAACAGACGGCGATCCCGATGGGCGTCTTCAGTCCGATGCAGTAGCAGATGACGATGGGGAAAACGCCAAAGCAGATCACATCACATAAGGAATCGATCTGGATCCCGAAGCGCTTTTCGTCCTCGGTCCGGTCCTTCTTCGTTCTGGCGATCTTTCCGTCGAACATGTCGCACAGTCCGGATACCGCAAGACACAGGATCGCGATTTTGAAATTCCCCTGGATCGCGTTGGTGATCCCCACAATGGAAATCACAAGGCTCACATAGGTCAGAACCACGGTATAATCATAAAAACCAAGCATTTTTTCGTCCCCTTCACTTTTTCGATTTGACATACATAGTTCAGTATAACACAGTTTTTCTCAAAAAAATATCAGCAATATGGGCAACTTTTTTTCGAAACCCCGGAAAGATTTGGACACTATTCCGGGGTTCGCAATAATTCGTACCTACTTCTTTCTTTTTTCTCTTTCGTAACGTGCTAAAGTGTGCTATAATGAGTGCGTAGTTTCAGATTCTTACCAAAAAGAGGAGGAATATTATGACAAAGAAAAAATTATTCCGCAGCGGAGCCGCCGTTCTGATGGCCGCCACGCTGACCACCACTGCTTTCCCGGCAGCAGTTATGGCTGACGAAGCGATGGCCGAAGAGTACAGCGCTGCCATGGATCAGGCAAAGGAACAGTTTGCCGCCGGTTATGACGCAGTGATCGCGCAGATCGCATCCCTTACCATACCGACCACCGACGCTGAGATCGGAATCACCCTCGGTGAAGGCGGAAAAGCCCTTATCGGTTCGCTGGGAATGGATCTCTCCTGGCTCCAGGGCGCAGCCATCGATGCCTCGGTTGTCGGAGAAGGCGGACTGTTCTACGTTCCGATGACTGTCAAGCTGAACGATAACGACATCGTGAGCCTTGAGGCGTGCTACAACCTGCCCGAGAATCTCTTCTATGCCAGATCTCCCGAGCTGTCTGAGGACTGGGTCTCCATTTCCATCGACCAGCTGGTTCAGATGGCCTCCCAGCAGGCGGAAAGCACCGGCGTGGATGCTGATGTATCCGGTCTGACCAACATCGGTCCCATGATCATGCAGATCTGCCAGATGATCCCGCAGATCGCTCCGTCAGGCGAAGAGATCTTCGGCATCCTTAAGGATTACGGCGCAGTGATGCTCAAACATATGGAGCTTGTTCCCGCGGAAGGTACTTCCACCATCACCGCCGGCGGCATCAGTGCAGACGTACAGACTGCTGCTTTCACCATGAATTCCATCGGCGTCATTGAAGCGATGAAGGAAGCTGTCCCGATGATCCAGGCGGATGAGAACATCAAGAACATCATCACCAAGATCTCCGCTCTGACCGGCGACGAGACCATGTATGATTCTCTGATCGGACAGGTGAGCGAGTTTGCAGAGCAGCTTACATCCGAAGACATGTCTGCTCTGACCGGTGACGAATTCAGCGCCAGCATGACTGTTTTCGTGGATGCCGCAACCGAAGAAGCCGCCGGCATCAGCTACACGATCAATGCCGAAGGACAGAACATCATCTGTGACTGCTACATGCCGAAGAACGGCGACAGCCAGGGCTTCCTGATGAGCCTTACCGCTCCCGACGGACAGTCTCTGAACATCGAAGGCGTCGGAACCATCACCGATGGCGCTCTGACCGGCGATTACACCTTCTATGCCGCCGAACAGCCGGTGGCGGATATCCATGTTGCAGACCTGGTATTCGATGAAGCAGCCCAGACCGCATCCGGATCCATCACATTGAAGGTTTCCAGCGCGATCTCTTCCGATGAAGAAGCGGCTGAAAACATGCTGGCCAGCCTGCAGGGCTTCGGACTTACCATCGACTTCAACGAGAGCCAGGAAGCACAGGATTGTGCGATCACCATCACAAACAGCGATGTTCCGCTTGTGACCCTTTCCATCCGTGAAGCACTCAGCAGCGAACAGCTCACGATCCCGACCCTCGACAGCCTTGGCACCGTATACGATGTAAACGACAGCGAAGGCCTGAACAATTTCACAGCGAACCTGAATGTAGAAGCCATCATGAACAACATCATGGCTGCCGGCGTTCCGGAAGAATTCATCACACAGATCATGTCTTCCATGACCGGCGCTGACGATGCTGCTGTTGCTGAAGACGACGCTTTTGCAGAAGAAGCTCCTGTTGAGGAAGCTCCCGCAGAGGAAGCTCCTGTTGAAGAAGCTCCCGTAGAGGAAGAGCCTGCAGCATAAGCATGACGGATTCTCACTGAACAACGAAAAAGA
>CAMOUV010000048.1 GCA_946626695.1 uncultured Blautia sp. | reverse complement strand
CCGGTAAAGAAACCATACAGCTCCGCTTCTCTTCGTGCATCGTAGTGCTCGCCGTTAAAGAAGCCTGCATATCTGTACGGACCTTCCCCGAAATACTCCCAGTTCTCCGTATCGGTGACGATCACCTCTTCCGTGCCGTCCGAATAGATAAGGACCAGCTTCGCCAGGAAGGAGGGCTTGTCGCCCCAGTAGTTGTAATTATCCAGGAAAAAGCTGAAGGCATCGCTCCACCAGCCCGAGGCCAGGATGCATCCCAGGATATTCTTCCCCGCATGCAGCTGCTCCGTGATATCGTAGGTCTGATACATCAGATGATGGTCATACTGACTGGCTCCCGGGGCGAAATACTCGTCGCTGATCCGGCCCCCGTTCACCCGGCAGCTGTATATCCCCCGGGCCGTGGCATAGAGCCGGGCCTGCCTGAGTTCTTTTTCTACCGTGAAGACCCGGCGGAGCATGGGAAGACTGTGGCAGGAGGGGTCATGCACTTCCTGGTATTCCTGCAGGATCTGTTCTGCGGGTCCGGCTGGTTCCTGCCTGGTATACCCGTCGGATCCTGACGCACCCTTTATGGAACGATTCTCAAACCGCTCTCCTTCCGGCCGGATCACGGAGAGGACCGCCCGGGGCTCCCGGAGATTCCGGATCACAAGCCCCTCCGGAAAGGCAGCCTTTGTGCCTGCGCCTACATAAAAACCGGCCTGGTTCAGGCGCGGGAAGGTGGTCACATCCCGGCCTCCCAGCGGATTCAGGACTCTGGGCGTGATCATGACACCGTAGGGAGCGACCCGCTGGTCCTGATCGATCTTGTGTCCGTCCAGCCAGGTATAGGCTCCGTTTCCCACAACCTCGATCTTCAGGTGATGGGGATTATTTTTGTTTTCTTCCGTGATGATCTCTTCTTTTGTATCCACATCGCGGATCTCTGTCACGCAGAAGGGCTTGTCCGCCCGATCCTCCGGCGCATAGCCCACACGGAAGATCTCCAGCGTCGCCGGCTTTGTACCCACATTGAGCACATAGCGGATGTAGTTTTCCCCTTCGATCAGCAGCTCATTCTGATACCGGTTCAGCAGACGCCGGTCATGCGCACCGAATACAACGCCTGCCCGGTCCCCCTCTTCGATCCGAAGGGCAGCTTCCAGGGTAAAGACGCTGAGGGTATCCGATGCGATCATATATTCCGGAGCTCCGATCCATCGGGCCCCGTCCCAGGCTTTGAGTTCCGGATCCATCAGTCCGGTCTCGAACCAGGTCCCCGCCTCCGCGATCATTTCTGTCTCTGCAGAAAGCCCGGCTTCCGGGATGGTTTCGTTTTCAGATCCTCCCCATACCGTGATCTGTACATAATACCGGCTGCATGGGAGAAGACTCTTGCCGGCATACCGGATCCCGATGGAGCGGTCGGTTTCCATACGGCCGCTGTCCCAGCAGTCATTCTCTCCAGGCTTCGTGCCGACCCGGATCCGGACTGCATGCTGAAGCAGGTTTTTCGCCTCCGCTTCCAGTATCCACGAAAAAACCGGCTGCGCCACATCGATCCCCATCGGGGTCATCATCTCTTCGGTCTTGATCTCCCGGATACGAAAATCTCTTTTTTCCATAAAAACACTCCCACAGCTGAGGAACTGCTGCAAAATAGCTTGAACTGTTCCTGATTATTCTTCTGATCATGCCCCGTGACTCACTTTTCGTACCGGTTGGATCGCCAGATGACGCTCACCAGCCGGCTGATGCAGGCCTGCAGGTCTTCCAGGGAAAGGGTACCGGCGGCCAGCTCCTCCCGTAAATTGTCAAGATCCGGAGCCGCCCCGGGCATCACAAGATCATTTCCGGCCCGCATACAGCCGGAGGCGGTACACGCGGGGCCGTCCAGGGTGGTCGTCCAGTCTGTCATGATGACGCCGTCAAATCCCCATTCACAGCGGGCCGCGTTGGTGCAGAGATCCACATTGTTTGCGGCATGGACGCCGTTGATCAGGTTATAGCTCGTCATGATGGACATGGGGTGAGACTCCTTCACGGCGATCTCAAAGCCTTTCAGATAGATCTCCCGAAGGGCTCTCTCCGAGACAATGCTGTCCGAGAATTTGCGGTTGTCCTCCTGATTGTTGCAGGCAAAATGCTTGATCGTGGTCCCGCAGCCGTACACAGACTGCACACCCCGGGTCATCGCGGCTGCCATCCGGCCGGCCAGGAGCGGATCCTCCGCAAAATACTCGAAATTTCTGCCGCAGAGGGGGTTGCGGTGGATATTCATGCCGGGGGCAAGCCAGAGCGTCACGCCGAACTCTTCCATCTCCGTGCCGATCATGGCTCCCACTTCCCGGACAAGCTCCGTATCCCAGGTCTGGGCAAGAAGGGTACCCACAGGGATCGCCGTACAGTACTGATACCAGGTCTCACCCGGATCCGGTTCCGTGCTCCGTACAAAAAGCCCTCCCTCCAGATTGAACTGGAAGGGTTTGGGAACGATCCTGCCTTCGTGTATATTATACTGCTTGGTCAGGCGAAGTCCGGCAGGACCGTCTGCCAGCACGATGCTTTCGAGCCCCTGCTCCGATGCGGCGGAGCTGGTCTCCCCGGCAGAACCCGGAACCGAGATGCCGGAAGCACCCAGATTGCCGCCCTGGCCCTTTCCGGGATCTCCGCAGGAAAGGGCGATCAGCTGATCGGTGGTCAGTTCCTTCACGAACTTCATCGGTTTCTCTTCAAACAGTTCTGCATTTGCCTTGTATTCAATCTCTTCAGTCTCAAAGCCTTCCCCGGTCAGCTCCAGGACCGGAAGCTTTTTCTCCCGGACCTCTTCCATCAGACGATCCAGACGGTCCAGGATCCTGCTTTCGGCGGGGGCGATCTCCGTCAGCTCCTCCTGAAGCGGAGAGATGTTCCGTGTCCGGGTCAGAAGCACATCATCCCGGAGGTCCGCAGCGGCAAAGGGCTCACCCGATTCCAGACTGTTCCCGATCCAGAACACATAGGGTCCGGACTCCAGCATCCATCCCGGAGCCGCCGGGCTATAGGAGGCCAGCAGGGAGACGGGGATGCGGATCTCGACGGTCTCCTGCTCTCCCGGGGCCAGAAGCCCGGTCTTGGCAAAGCCGGCCAGCCTGCGGTACTCCTTCTCCAGATCCCCTGCCGGGCAGGTTGTATAGACCTGGACCACCTCGCGGCCGCTGAATCCGGTCCCGGTATTTGTCACCTCTGCACGGACGGCGAACTCCTTTTTCTCTTCATTCCATGAAAGCTGCGCTTTGCCGATGCCAAAGATCGTATAGGACAGACCATAGCCGAAGCCATAGCGCACCGGAACCTCAAAGGTATCAAAATAGCGATAGCCTGCGTAAATTCCTTCGGTGTAGTATTCCTTCTCCACGTTGCCGTTGTTGTGGGAATAGGTAAGGCTGGAAGGATAATCCTCATACCGGAAAGCCCAGCTGTCCGTAAGCTTCCCGGAGGGCGACACCTTGCCGGATACCAGATCCGCAAAGGCATTTCCGCCTTCCATACCCGGCTGTACAATCCCGACAAGAGCGCGGATGTTGGAATATCGGTCCATGAAGGAAAGATCCACGACTCCGCCCGTGTTGATCACCACCACCACATTCGGATAGAAGCCGCACAGATCCGCCAGCTGTTTTTCTTCCTCCGCCGTCAGGACATAATCCCCCGGCGCGTTAAACCGGTCCGCGCCTTCCCCGGCCACCCGGCTCAGGATATAAAACGCCGTGTCCGCCTCCGTCTTTTCCACCGGTTTTCCTGCCGGCATCACAAAGGGCGTCGAGGTGTAAATATTGAAAAAGCCAAAGGGACCCTCGGCATTTTCAGACCTTTCCAGAATGTCATCTCTCCAGGCATTCCGGGCCGCTTCGTACTGCCCGTCGTAATCCCGGATCCAGTCCTCGTTGGTGACGGGGGAGCCGGCGTTTTTCATTCCCTCACAGATGCTGACGCGGTATCTCTCATTCACATCGCCGGAACCCGTTCCGCCCTTGATGGTCCGGGAAGCACCGATCCCGTAAAGAGCCACCGGCGTTCCCTCAGCCAGCGGCAGAAAACCATTCTCGTTTTTCAGAAGGACCATGCCTTCCGCGGCAGCCTTTCGGGCGACGGCTGCATTTCTCACCTCGCGTTCCGAAATTTCCGGTGCTGTGGTACCACTGAATGTTCTCTCTTTTCGTTTCAGCATGATGATTCTCCTTTTTTTCTTCCTCGGTTGACGGTTCTTTGCAAAGCAAGGGCTCATCGAAACAAAACCTTTTCAATGAGCCTTGATGGTATCTGTACATTCTTTTTCTTGGATGGTTCAGGCACAGCTTCCCTGCACCTCGTGTCTCCGGAAGATCGACTTGAAATAGATTCCCGCCAGATACGCCGGTCCGGAAAGGCCGATCAGAAACACCACCGATACAAAGCGGAAGGACGCGGACAAAAGCAGAAGCGGACACACGGTCACCGCCAGCATCAGGATCGCCTGCGGGAAATGGCTGATCATGAAAAGAAGCGCATTCCGGGCCGTGTTTTTTGCGGTATTCTCAAAACGGGCCTGCACCGCAAAAATATGGATGCATTCCATTGCAAAACCAAGCAGGAGCACAAACAGCAGGATCCGGTAGACCAGACCGAAGCTGCCCGTCACCGACCGCAGGATATAAATATCGAAGGCCAGGAAAAGCATCAGCCCTCCAAAAATCGCCCAGAGAACCGTCGCCTGCCGGAAATTCTCCCTGAAAGCCTGGAAATATTCCTTCACAATGCTGCTCTCCTCGTTCCGCGCCATCCGCATGGTCATGGTGTACAAAGCCGTCATGGCCGCGCCGATGGTGAAAACAGGGATACAGCAGATCAGCGTCAGAATATTCAGAATGATCAGATTTCCGATGCAGGTAAGACATCTTGCCAGCTTTCCATCCGGAGCAAAAATTCCCATAGACTTTCTCCTTTCAGGCGGAGGGTCTGACCCCGGGTCAGACCCCATTATTGTAAACCATCTCCTGCCGCAAAACGCAGGTACTTCTCCGCCGCCTCTCTGTGCGGCGTGTTGTAAATCACACCCAGGATTCCCCGGGAATCCGGGTTCCCGTAACAGCCATACCCCTGCAGAACAGGCAGGCCGTCCGTATATATTCCAATCACCCGGCCGTCCTTCTTCACCAGAAACGCCTCCAGCTTATCCAGAAGCTCCGCTTCCATCACAGAAGAAAGATCCATCCAGGTTTCCGAATTGTCGTATTTAAGAAAATCCTCCTCCAGCATGGCACAGACATCCAGCTTCTCACTGCCGATATCCGCCAGAAACCGGGAAAGGCTCGTCATGGTATAACTGCCGGACTCCGCATCCGAAAACAGCAGGTTTGTCACAAACTCCGCCTGCTGCCTTCCCGGATCAAAGCCTCCGTCCAGCAGAAAATCCGCCTCCATCCGCTCCGGCGTCACATCCGTGTGACAGTCGATCAGCATCACGCTCAGCACCGTCTCCTTTTTCGTGAAGACCGCCGCAAGGCTGTATACCGCAACGAAGAGCGCCACCAGCCCGGCCAGAAGAGGCCACTTGTAATAAAGCCACAGATAATACAGTTTGTTTGTAAAATTCTTTTTGTTCATATTCTGTCAGGATTTTCCGAAAGTAAGGGTGAGTCACGGAACCTGTCCCCGTGACTCACCCGTGGCTCATCAGCCTTTGACCGCACCGGCAGCGATGCCGTTGACGAACTGTTTCTGCAGGGCAAGGAAGATCACGATCAGCGGGAGTGCGCAGAGCACGCAGGCCGCGAACAGGATATTCCACTGGGCCGGGTTTTCTTTGTCACCGAGGAACTGCAGCATACCTACAGGGAGGGAATACTGTGCTTTCTTGGTGATGAAGACCATCGGATAGAAATAGTCGTTCCAGATCCAGAGGCCCTGGGTGATGACGCAGGAGACGATGGCGGGCTGCAGCAGCGGGAATACCACGCTCCAGAACCGTTTGCCAAGGCTTGCGCCGTCAATGTAGGCGGATTCTTCGATCTCCACCGGAACGCCCTTCATAAAGCCTGAAAACAGGAATACGGAGAAGGGAAGCGAACAGGTGATGAACATGATCATCGGGGTGAACCGGGTGTTCGGCACACCCAGGCGGTTCAGGGTCTGTGCGATGGGCACGATGACCATCTGGGACGGAATGATCAGACCGGAGATAAAGAAGAAATACAGGAATCTCGCAAGCTTGGTCTTGATACGTCCGATGGGATACGCCGCCATGGTGGAAAAGATCACAATGATCAGGACGGATCCGGCCGTCGTCATGATACTGTTCAGCAGCTCAGCCGGATAGTTCATGTTGGAGAAGGCTCTCACGTAGCTGGCACCGGTGAACTCGATGAACAGGGCCAGCGGAGAGGTCTGGTTCTCCGGCGAACGGAGCGAGCTGGAGAACACGATGACCAGCGGGGAGATCACGATCACGCAGAACAGAATGATCACAAGATAGAGAAGGATCGTTTTGGGTGTCAGCTTCAGATACTGCTCTTTTTCGCGGTCGTCTTTTTTCTTGCCGAATGCCATTACAGTTCCACCTCCCTCTTGTTCAGATAAAACAGCATGATCACGGTGATCAGGATGATAAACGCAAAGGCCATGACCGAGAATGCCGAAGCACGGCCCATCTTCATATCGGTAAATGCGGTCTCATACACCTGGAACATCAATGTCTTTGTGGACTTTCCGGGACCGCCGTTGGTCATGATGAAGGAATAGTCGAAGGCCTTCAGACCGGCGATGACGGAGAGAATCACGTTGATGGTTACGGTGGAGGAGATCAGCGGAAGCTTGATCTTGCGGATCAGCTGCCACTCGGTACAGCCGTCGATCCGGCCGGCTTCCAGAAGACTCTCATCCACGGTCTGCAGACCCGCCAGGTAGATGATCATCGTGGTACCGAAGCCCTTCCAGACTTCCACGATGGCGATGGCATACAGAGCGGTACGGAAATTTCCCAGGGGATTGAACGCGGTTCCGTCCAGTCCGATGTTGGTCAGCAGGTTGCCGATCATACCGGCGCCCGGCATATACACGTAGGACCAGATAAAGCCGACGACGATGGCGGAGAACAGTGCCGGGAAATAGGCACAGGTACGGAAAAAGCCTTTGAAGCGGATCCTTGTATTCAGGATCATGGCGATCGCCATACCGATCACATTGCTGAGCACCACCGTAAACACCGCATAGATCATGGTGTTTTTCAGGGAGTTGGTCAGGGTTCCGTTGCTTAAGACCTTGGAGTAATTCTTCAGTCCTACGAAATCAAAATCATAGTTGATACCGTTAAAGTTTGTGATACTGTAGTAAAACAGCTGGAGCACCGGGTAGATCCAGAAAACCAGGAACATGGCCAGGGCCGGGATCAGGAAGATATACATCTTGTTGGTGAAGACCAGCGATGTATTCGCCCCTTTTCTTTTTTTCTTAGGCATATCTGCCATTGCTCTCTCCTTTCTGTAAAAAAGGCCCCGCATCAGGGGATACAGGGCCTTTTTCGGAGTTACTATGAAACTGAGAAATCAATCAAAGGAGTATCAGTCTTCCAGAAGGTCTTCGAATTTCTCCTGCATGCCTTCGGTGATATCCTCAATCTCGGTGCCCTGTCCGCCAACCATCTCGCTGAACAGAACTTCCATCTCATTCTCGGTACCTGCCGGCCATGCCTGGTTGCACCAGTAGAAGCCTTTTCCTTCGTTCATCAGGTCGATGAAGGGCTGGAACAGATCGATGTTCGGAACGGTCTCTGCGCCTTCACCGTAAACCGGGATGATACGGCCGGTAGCCAGATGAGCTTTCCATACATCAGAGTGGCCATCCTGCCAGTAGTCAAGGATCTCTTTGCACTGATCGATGTACTTGGAGCCGGAGTAGATGCTGTAGCCAGCGCCGAGGCAGGTAGCGGTGTAAACGCCTTCGGTACCCGGAATCGGGAAGTAGCCTCTCTCGAATGCGCCTGCAGCGCCTTCTGCGGTAAGAGCCGGAGCGTTGAAGGAGCCGTCGAAGGTCATAGCTGCTTTTCCATCGATGAAGTCGGTGATGGACTGGGATGCGCCATAGCCAAGGGACATGTCCGCATCGATATACTTGTTGTCATACAGAGTCTTGTACATTTCGAGAACCTTGTCCCAGGTTCCTTCGTCGGTGAAGTGGGTCTCGCCGCTTCTCAGCTGGATATCATAATCCGGGTTCTTGGAGTAGATCTCGTTGGCAGCGATCTGATACAGACCGAACTGCAGCACGTACTGATCCTTGTCGCCCATGACGATCGGCTGGATGCCTGCATCCTGCAGCTTCTGGCAGTCTTCCAGGAACTCATCCCAGGTCTGCGGAACGCTCTCGATGCCTGCCTGTGCGAACAGATCCTTGTTGTAGTAGCAGCCAAGGATGGAAACGCCGCTGGTGCTGGTCACGATATCGCCGTCGTAGGTAACTGCAGCCATGTCCTGTCTGCCCTGTACGGTGTCAAGGTCATTGAGGGATGCAAGATAGCCTGCCTCTGCCAGTGCGTAGCAGGAGTTCTGGCCTGCATACATCGGCTGGGTAAGGATCAGGTCCGGACACTCGCCGGAAGCCAGCTTGGTCTTCAGGGAGGTGTAGTAGTTGTCATCCGGAAGCTTGGTGGCTTCGATGGTCACATTCGGCCATTTTTCTTTGATCAGATTCGGAAGAACCTCGGTCTCAAAATCGTTGTCGGTTGCCACACCGGAAACCATAAGGGTGATGGTGATGTCGCCGGAGTTCTCGATCGCTTCGTGATCATAGTCAGCAAATACAGCTGTGGAAGCGGCCAGTGTCATAGCGCCGGTCAGAGCAAGTGCGAACATTGTCTTTCTGTTCATGTTTGTCCTCCTTCTGTTTGAAAACCTGCAGCATTTCCTTCGGGAAACGTTGCACTTCCTTTTGATGTTTACATCTTATCAGGTCTGTGGTATATTTTTGTTGGACAAACGAGTGCACTTTTTTTGGACTTTGGGAGGTGCCCTATGAATCTTCGGACCAAAGTTTTTCTGATCTTCAGCAGTCTTGCGACCATTCCCCTGCTGATCCTTACGCTCTTTTCCTACCAGCGGTACGAACAGGTCACCTATCAGCGGATGGACGAGTATTCCTCCCGCATGTTCGAAAATGCCGTGACCGATGCGAACCTGACGCTCAGCAGCATCACGGATATTTCCCTGGCTTTTAACTTCTATTATAAAGACGGCTCCAGCATGGTGGAGGAGCTGAAAAAGTATTCCGACAAGGACCATGTTCCCGGCGCTTATTCCTATTACGAATCTTCCAAAATTCTCGGGCGGACCTGCCAGAGTCTTCTTCTGGCCGATTCGCGGATCTACGGGATCTATCTCCTGACACCCAGCGGATATGTCTTCGATTATTCCAACAACCACAACGGAACCATTCTGAATGAGTATTCCTTCGAACAGGATCCCTGGTATCAGGAAACCCTCCGGCTGGACGGCGGATATTATGTCAGCAGAGTGGAGGATCATGCCATCTTCAGCGGGAAGCAGTCCTCGGTCTTTTTCTCCCAGTGTCTGAAGGATGTCTACTCCCACAAGCTGATGGGCATTCTCCTGATTGACTGCAATCCTTCCATGTTCGATCTGACCTCCGTCAATACCATGCCGGATGTCACCATGATCACCATCGACAACGAAGACACAGGAGATGTTCTGTA
Organism: uncultured Blautia sp.; assembly: GCA_946626695.1. Lineage (GTDB taxonomy): Bacteria > Bacillota > Clostridia > Lachnospirales > Lachnospiraceae > Blautia_A. Next base: position 3,679 of record CAMOUV010000048.1, on the reverse strand, counting down.
CACCAGTCTGGAGGAAGAGGATCCGGATTTTTCCGGCAAGAAAGCCCATGTCAGCCAGACCGGGCTTAATCTCTCTCCGCTGCGCCTTTCCGTCACCGTCGACTATGCCTCTCTCTTTCAGGAATTCAACGTGACCGGCGTCCTGCTGGTCCTGATCGGGGTCGTCTGCATCGTAGGTCTGATCATCGGCTCCTATCTGATCTCCGGCTATATCGTGAAGCCCATCGGGCACCTGAGCCGGAAGATGGCCTCCCAGACCGGCCACACCCTGATCAAGTCCACCCGGTATCTGGACCGCACCGACGAAATCGGCACGCTCTATAATGAATACAACGCCATGGTGGAATCCCTGAATGCGGCGGTCAAGCAGGACTATCAGGACAAGCTGGTGATCCTGGACGCCCAGATGAAATCCCTGGAGGCCCGGATCAACTCCCATTTCCTGTTCAACACCCTGGAAGCCATCAACAGCATGGCGGAGATCGACGAAAACGAAGACATCGCCACCATGTCCCTGGCCCTGGGCAACATGTTCCGCTATACCCTGAAAACCCAGAGCGAGCTGGTCACGGTGGCGGACGAGCTCAACCATGTAAAAGACTATGTCTCCATCCAGCAGATCCGGTTCGACCATAAATTCCGTCTGGACGTGGACATGGATCCGCCCTTCCGTACACTCCGGGTCCTGAAGCTGATCCTCCAGCCTCTGGTGGAAAACGCCCTGTACCACGGACTGAATTACTGTACCTACGGGGATACCATCACCCTGACCGGACGCACCGATGAACGGTACATCTATATTGACGTGAAGGACAACGGCCAGGGCATGGACGAAGAAACCCTCCATACCCTGCAGCAGAGCCTCAACGAGGAAGCCTCCTTCACGGAGCTGGGCCACCGCAACAAACAAAGCATCGGTCTCAAAAACATCCACTCCCGGATCGAGCTCTACTACGGCCGAGGATACGGACTGACCGTCAAAAGCGAAAAAGGCAGCGGAACCACCATCCGGATCCGGCTGCCGCTCCTCCTGGAAAACAGCAGTCCCGAAGGATAAAAAAGCAAAGCCCGTATCCGAAGGGAATGTCTGAAGCTGCGATTCAAATCTGCCATTATCAGTGCAGGGAATGCATCATGAAAGGGGAAAAATATGTACACCTATATCATCATCGACGACGAAAGCCTGATCCGCAAAGGCACCATCAAAAAACTCGCCCCCATGAACGACAGGATCCAGTGCGTGGGAGAGGCCGACGAAGGCCGCTCCGGCATCGCTCTGATCGAAGAAAAGCATCCGGATTTTGTGATCCTGGATATGCAGATGCCCGGAATGAACGGCATGCAGCTTCTGCCCTATCTTTCCGAACATTTCCCCGCCATGCCTCTGATCGTCATCAGCGGCTTCCGGGATTTTGACTATATCAAACAGGCCATCTCCAGCGATGCCATCGATTATCTGCTGAAGCCCTTCAGCCGGGAAGCCATCCAGGAATGCGTACAGCGGGCCATCCAGCGTCTGGAAAGCAGCGAGACCATCTCCCGCCAGATCCTGGACAGCAACGAACAGAAGGAAGCCGCCTATTACGAGTACGACCGGCAGAACCTGACCAACCTGATCCTCGGCTTCCACACCGGGGACATCACGCTGTCCTCCGAAAAGCTGAAATTCGTCACGGAAACCCACAGCATGATCCTTCTGACCCTGCATTTTTCAACGAAAGCAGAGGATTTTCATGTGGCGGAATGGCTCGAGGAAGGCGGCTTCGGTGATCTGGCTCTGTTTCTGCCCAGCACCATCTCCCCTTCCGTCGGTTTTCTGATCCTGTTCCTGCCCAGTACCGGCGCTGTCAGCTCCCGGAACCTGGTTCGACAGATTTCAACCTCTCTGATCCAGAGTGCGCAGCAGCAGAATCTTTCTCTCCTGATCGGGATCAGCCAGGTACACAGCGATCTGGAAAACCTTCACACCGCTTTTGAAGAGACCTCCGCCGCCCTGGACCAGCAGACCCTTGCAGACTCTTCTCAGCAGTATTACTGGTATCAGGGCGAAACGCACCCCCGCCCCGTGGTCTGGACCCAGGAGGACGAGTTCCTTTTCCGCGTCGAGGCAGGCATGGCCGACGAAGTCCGTACCCTGACCGAGAACCTGTTCGCCTGGTTCCGGTCCCTTCCGGCCTTCACTCTGGCAGACGCCAAATACTTCTGCTACACCCTCTCCAACCAATGCCGCCGGATCCTCAACACCTACCTCAAACAGGACAACGAGAATACCTCCAACAGCATGCAGAATGTAGTGGGACAGATCTTCCGGCTGGATGAGCTGAAGGAATACTACCTGCAGTTCTTCCTGAACATCACGGAAATGCTGAAGAGCGAAAGCATCTACGCCCTGGATGATGTGATCGAAAAGGTGCAGGTCTATATCCGGCACAACTACCAGAAGGACCTGAACCAAGACTTCATCGCCTCCCTCTTCTACCTGAACCGCAGCTACTTAAGCACCCTGTTCCGGCAGAAGACCGGCATGAAATTTGTGGATTATCTGAACGATGTGCGGATCGAAAAATCCAAAGAAATGCTTTCCGGAAGCAGCCGGAAGATGTATCAGATTTCGAAGGCAGTGGGCTATGACAACCCCAAATACTTCTTCCGGATCTTCAAGAAAAAGACAGGAATAACACCGGAACAATACCGGGAGAAATTCGAATAGCTTCATCACGGCAACAGGGTTTGTATACTTAGTAAACCCAGGGAAAAATGACAGGGATCCATCTTTTTTATGAGATGGATCCCTGTCAGCTTTTTCAGACTTCCGTTAATACTTAAACCGCGGCACCAGATGCAGTTTATACAGCACCCGGTAGATATAATTCCAGCGCACCTTCTTGAGTGTCGCTTTGTATCCGGCAGCCGTATCGCTTTGTTTTTTCAGCTTCTGCTGTGTCTCCTTCAGATCATCCTGGGTTTTCTGCAGCTTCTCCTTTGCAAACGTCAGATTGTCGTGGTTTTCCAGGGAGCTGGCCTTCCATTTTTTCACATTGGTCTCCAGCTTGTCCACTTCTTTACGAAGGGAAAGGATCTCCTGCCCCCGCTCCTCTTTGTCGTCAAAAGCCTGCTGCAGCTCTGCGCGGAGCGTCTCATCCTGCAAAGCTTCTGTCACTTCCACCGAATCCAGCACAAGAGAGGTAAACAGCATCTGCACCTGGGGCGGGAATTCTTTGTATTTCTCTCTTTCCTCCCCGGTCAGCTTTCCATACTGGACCCTCGCATTGTGCAGAGCCCTCTTTGCAGCCAGGGCGGCTGCTTCCTGCTCTGCCTCCGACAGGTCTTTCTTCTGATAGATATTCATATTCATTTCCAGGTACGATAAGAAATATCCCCTGACATTCTCAAATGTTACGCCTGATGTCATGATCGAACCTCCGGCAACTCTTCTGTGATACAATACGTCGGACAGATATCCGGCTCTGTTTGCGTGCAGATAACACTGGAAGGTGTACAGGTTGTCTTCGTGAAGGATCCCCTGCACAAAATGAAGCTGATTCTCCTGTACCATCCGGCGGCTTGTCATGTAGCTCCAGGCCATAGGCTGATATTCGTTGTGCTTAAACAGCCTGGAAAGAAGCCCCGGACCGGTATACAGATCCGGATAGTCAAAGGTACGGGTATAGCGGTAGCG
>CAMOUV010000047.1 GCA_946626695.1 uncultured Blautia sp. | reverse complement strand
TCTGCTGCCTGATGACCGTGAACAGGACCGAAGAAGTTCCCATTGATTTATCAGGCTTTTCTTTATATAATGGTAAAAGGGTCATTGCGTCATTTGCCATGGTGCCGTGTCCCGGAAATAAGGAGGATTACAGATGGACAATCAAAGGGACGACAACAGAAACAACAAAGGTCCTGACAATAATAACGGAAAACCATCCGGAAACAGACAATCGGTCTTTGCCTTTCTGATCTGCCTGCTGGTGACGCTGGTCTGCTTCAGCCTGTTTACCAACATGCTGAAGGATAATTCCAGCGAGATCACCTACGACAAATTCATCGAGATGGTGGATAAGGGGCAGATTGCGGAGGTCGTGCTGGAATCGGATACCGTACAGATCCGGCCCAAGACGGGCGTCGGCCTCACCGGCGGCGCTGTTTACTATACCAACCGTCTGGAGGACGCGACGGCGTTGACCGAGCGTCTGCAGGGCAAGGGCATCATCTTCAAGGCTGAATCACCGGATGTCCTGGGCGAATTTATCGGGATGCTGCTGAGCGTTCTGCTTCCTACCGCCCTTCTTTTCGGAATGATGATGCTTTTCATGCGCCGGCTGAACAAATCCGGCGGCGGAGTGATGGGCGTGGGCAAAAGCCGTGCGAAAAACTATATTCAGCGGGAGACCGGCGTGACCTTCCGGGATGTGGCCGGACAGGACGAGGCCAAGGAATCGCTGCAGGAGGTGGTGGATTTTCTGCATAATCCGGGCAAATATACCACCATCGGCGCCAAGCTTCCCAAAGGCGCTCTGCTGGTGGGACCGCCCGGTACCGGCAAGACCCTGCTGGCCAAGGCCGTGGCCGGCGAAGCCCATGTGCCGTTTTTCTCGCTCTCGGGTTCCGAGTTTGTGGAAATGTTCGTGGGCGTGGGTGCCTCCCGGGTTCGTGACCTGTTTGACGAAGCCAAAAAGAATTCTCCCTGCATCGTTTTTATCGACGAGATCGATGCCATCGGCAAGACCCGTGACGCGCATTACGGCGGCGGGAACGATGAGCGGGAACAGACTCTGAACCAGCTGCTGGCCGAGATGGACGGCTTTGAGCCTTCCAAGGGCCTGCTGATCCTGGCGGCGACCAACCGGCCGGAGGTGCTGGACCCGGCGCTTCTGCGTCCGGGACGTTTTGACCGTCGTGTCATCGTGGACCGTCCTGACCTGAAGGGCCGTGTGGATATTCTGAAGGTGCATGCGAAAGATGTGCTGCTGGACGAGACCGTCGATTTTGACGCCATTGCCCTGGCTACCTCCGGGGCTGTGGGTTCGGATCTCGCCAACATGATCAACGAGGCGGCCATCCTGGCGGTCAAGAACGGCCGCAAGGCAGTCAGCCAGAAGGATCTGTTCGAATCCGTGGAGGTGGTCCTGGTCGGAAAAGAAAAGAAAGACCGGATCCTCAGTGCCGAAGAGCGAAGGATCGTTTCGTATCATGAGGTGGGTCACGCGCTGGTCAGCGCGCTGCAGAAGGATGCGGAGCCGGTCCAGAAGATCACCATCGTGCCCCGGACCATGGGAGCTTTGGGATATGTGATGCAGGTGCCGGAGGAAGAAAAATTCCTGAATACCCGCAAAGAACTGGAAGCCATGCTGGTGGGGTATCTCGGAGGCCGTGCGGCTGAGGAGATCGTGTTTGACACCGTGACCACCGGCGCAGCCAACGATATCGAACAGGCGACAAAGGTGGCCCGTGCCATGATCACCCAGTACGGCATGTCGGACAAGTTCGGCCTGATGGGCCTTGCCACCCAGGAGAACCAGTATCTTACCGGCCGGGCTGTCCTGAACTGCGGTGACGATACCGCCACCGAAGTGGACCATGAGGTGATGAAGCTTCTGCATGACTCCTATGCCCAGGCCAAAACGCTGCTGAGCGGTCACCGGGAAGCCCTTGACAAGATCGCGGAATATCTGATCCGGAAAGAGACCATCACAGGCAAGGAATTCATGAAAATCTTCCGGGCTGTGGAGCGGGGGATCGAGGTACCCGAAAACCTGGATGACCTGGTTATCCCCGAGGAGACAAAGGCTCTGCCTGAGCCGGCGGAAGCTGCCCCGGAAAACGGATCCGGAGCACCGGTGGAGAAGGAGCCTTCCGCAGAGACGGAAGCGGCTCCCGAAGAGTCTGCACCGGAGATGCCGGTATCGGAAAAGCCTGAAACGGATTCAACTGTGTCCGTCCTGACGGACAACAGCGAAGCATGAGAGGAACCGTGCATGTTTCTGATCGAAGAAGAACTGAAAAAGCTGCCCGGAAAACCCGGCGTTTATATCATGCACGATGCCCGCGATGAGATCATTTACGTGGGCAAAGCCGTCAGCCTGAAGAACCGTGTCCGTCAGTATTTTCAATCCAGCCGCAACAAAGGCGTGAAGATCGAGCAGATGGTGACCCATATCGCCCGGTTCGAATATATCGTGACGGACTCGGAGCTGGAGGCCCTGGTGCTGGAAAGCAACCTGATCAAGGAGCACCGGCCCAAATACAACACCATGCTGAAGGATGACAAAAGCTATCCCTTCATCAAGGTGACTCTCAACGAAGCCTATCCCCGGGTGCTTTTTGCCCGGCAGATGAAAAAAGACAAGTGTAAGTATTACGGGCCCTACACCAGCTCGGCGGCGGTGAAAGACGTGATCGAGCTGGTGCGCAGGCTTTACAAGGTGCGGTCCTGCAGCCGGAGCCTCCCGCAGGACTTCGGTAAGGAAAGGCCGTGCCTGTATTATCATATGAAGCAATGTACGGCGCCCTGTACCGGAACGGTTTCGGAGGAGGAATACCGGGGCCGGGTGGATGAGGTGATCCGCTTTCTGAACGGGGATTTTCAGGAAACCGTGGATCAGCTGACCGAGAAGATGCAGCAGGCTTCGGAGGAGCTGCGCTTCGAGGAAGCGATGGAGTACCGGGACCTGATCAACAATATCCGCCGTATCGGGGAACGGCAGAAGATTACCAGCTACGGAGAGGAAGACAAGGACGTGATCGCCGCAGCCATGGATGAGAGTGATGATCTGCGCGATCAGGAAGCGGTGGTGCAGGTCTTTTTTGTACGTGGAGGAAAGCTGATCGGCCGGGAGCATTTTTACCTGCGGGTGGCGAGGGGCGACAACAAAAAGACGGTCCTGGACAGCTTCATGAAGCAGTACTATGCAGGAACGCCCTTCATTCCCCGGGAGATCATGCTTCAGACGGAGGTGGAGGACCCGGAGCTTCTGGAACAGTGGCTGACCGCCCGGCGGGGCCAGAAGGTACACATCCATGTGCCGAAAAAGGGTTCAAAGGAGAAACTTGTGGAGCTGGCCGCCGAAAATGCCCGGATGGTCCTGGATAAGGACCGGGAACGGATCCGGCGGGAGGAAGGACGCACCATCGGGGCGGTGCATGAGGTGGAGGAATGGCTTCAGCTTCCGGGCATCAACCGGATGGAGGCCTACGATATCTCGAACATCAGCGGATTTGAGTCGGTGGGTTCCATGGTGGTTTACGAAAAGGGCAAACCGAAGAGGAGCGATTACCGGAAGTTCAAGATCCGTTCCGTGGAAGGGCCCAACGATTACGCCAGCATGGAAGAGGTTCTGACCCGCCGTTTCACCCACGACAGCAAAGGAGAATTTGACAGCTTTGAGCGGAAACCGGATCTGATCCTGATGGACGGCGGCCGAGGCCAGGTGAACATCTGCCTCGGAGTACTGGAGAAGCTGCATCTGGACATCCCGGTCTGCGGCATGGTAAAGGATGACCATCACCGGACCCGGGGGTTATATTACAACAATGTGGAGATCCCCATTGACACCACGAGCGAAGGGTTCCGCCTGATCACCCGGATCCAGGACGAGGCCCATCGTTTTGCCATCGAGTTTCACCGTTCGCTGCGCAGCAAGGATCAGGTTCATTCCATTCTGGATGATATCCCGGGCATCGGTGAAAACCGCCGGAAGGCGCTGATGCGGCGCTTCCGTACTCTGGAAGCGATCCGGGACGCCTCCCTGGAGGAACTGGCGGATACCGAAAGCATGAACGCCCGCAGTGCACAGCAGGTCTATGATTTTTTTCATAAGAAAGACGAAACCATCGAAGAGAGAAAGGAGACACAAGAATGAAAGGCGTACAGCTGTCAAAAATGGTGGAGGAGATGAGCCTGACCAACCTGACGCCGGAGATCGATCTGAGCGATATCCAGATCACGACGGCGGAGATCAATCGTCCCGCACTGCAGCTGACCGGGTATCTGGAGCATTTTGCCAACGCCCGGGTGCAGATCATCGGATACGTGGAATACACCTATCTGATGCAGCTGAGTGAGGAGGAAAGAGCGTTTAAATACGAACGATTCATCTCCAGCAAAATTCCCTGCGTGGTTTTCAGCACCATGACCAGACCCTCCCAGGACATGATCGAGATGGCGCTGAAATACAATGTTCCCACCTTTGTGACCGAACGGACCACATCCAGCTTTATGGCGGAGATCATCCGCTGGCTGGGCGTACAGCTGGCACCCTGTATCTCCATTCACGGTGTGCTGGTGGACGTGTTCGGCGAAGGCGTTCTGATCATCGGTGAGAGCGGGATCGGAAAAAGCGAGGCGGCCCTGGAGCTGATCAAGCGCGGGCATCGTCTCGTGAGCGATGATGTGGTGGAGCTCCGAAAGGTCAGCGATGTGACCCTGGTGGGTTCGGCCCCGGATATCACCCGTCATTTTATCGAGCTGAGAGGCATCGGGATCATCGATGTGAAGACCCTGTTCGGTGTGGAAAGCGTAAAAGACACCCAGTCTGTGGACCTGGTGATCAAGCTGGAGGAGTGGGACAAGGACAAGGAATATGACCGCCTGGGACTCCATGAGGAGTATATCGAATATCTGGGAAACAAGATCGTGTGCCATTCGCTCCCGATCCGCCCCGGCCGGAACCTTGCCATCATCGTGGAATCCGCAGCCGTCAATCACAGACAGAAAAAGATGGGCTACAATGCGGCGGAAGAGCTGTACAAACGCGTACAGGCCAATATCGCCCGCAAAAGAGGAGAATAAAAAGAAAGCCAGCGGGCAGCTAACCCGCTGGCTTTTTTCTCAGTAATAAACGATATCTCCGCCGGTATCCGTTGTCCCCGGATCTATGGGAACAGCCTGATTCTGGTCGGTGTAGGCATTGGGATCCGTATACGCATTGGGATCCGTATATGCATTCGGATCCGTGTACGTGTTGGGATCCGTGTAGGTCCCGGGATCGGGCTCCGTGTTGTACACGGACTCCTCATAATCCACGACCGGCGCTTCCGTGGGCGCCACGGTGGTGGTGTATACGCTGGGCTGATAATACAGATAATTATGCAGATCGCAGTATGCATCCGGGAAGGTATCAATGTCAAAGTATTCCGTGACGCTCGGGCAGTAGATGGTGGGCAGCATGCCTGTTTCGCTGCAGACCGAACCCTGGATCACGCTGGCCGGCATCTCGAAATCCTTGTACGGCAGATCCTGATGGATCCGGGTCATGACCTTTTTCCACAGGTTTTTGTGGAATTCCCGGGCTGCGTCCGGCAGCTTCTCGTTGTTGTCGTATCCGGACCACACGGCGCAGGTGTAGTAGGGCGTGAAACCGACGAACCACAGGTCGTTGTAGGCATCGGTGGTACCGGTCTTTCCGGCGGCGGGCATATTCTCCAGCTGACATGCCGTGCCGGTACCCATGGAGACCACGTCCTGCATGGCGCTGGTCAGCAGATAGGCGGTGCTCTCTTTGATGACCGTACGGGAAACGGTGGTATTGTCGATCAGCACATTCCCGTTATGGTCCAGGATCTGGGTGTAATAAATGGGCTTGATGTACCGTCCTTCGTTGGCGATGGCCGCATAGGCAGCACAGAGCTCCACGTTGGTGACGCCGTTCGTGATACCGCCGATGGCCGTGGCCAGGTTGGCATCGCTCCAGACGTTTCCGTCCGCATCGGTGTCCGCCTCGGTCCCATGGGCCAGCGTGGTAAATCCAAAGTTGTCCAGATACTTAAGACCAAGCTCCGGCGTGATCTCTTCCATACATTTGACGGCGACCACGTTGATGGAGTTGATGATACCTTTCCGGATCGTGGTCAGGCCGCCGTAGGAACGGCTGGCGTTGTTGACCGGCGAGCCGTCCGGATAATTGTAGGGCTCATCCATATAGGTGGTGGCCAGTGTCTTTCCGCCCACGTCCAGTGCGGGTGCGTAGGTGGAAACGATCTTGAAGGTGGAGCCCGGCTGACGGGTGGTGTCGGTGGCACGGTTCAGGGTGAGGCTGGCCGTCTTCTTTCCCCGGCCGCCGATGATGGCTTTTACATAACCGGTGTGCTGGTCGATGATGCTCATGGAAGACTGGGGCTGGGGAGCAAAGCTCACACGCTCCGCGACTTCCTTCACACCGGTGGCCAGGATACTCTGTTTATACTGGTCTACGTAGGACTGGCCTTCCTCCTGGGAGCTGAAGAGCAGGTCGAAGGAGGGATCGGTTTCCTGGAAATGATTCCGCAGCATTTCCTTGCTGTAGTGCGTCTGCTCGCCGGCTTCGTTTTCCACCGTCAGGGCAAAATCAAGGGCATATTGGGTATCGGCCGGGAAGTTCTCCGGATTGTTGTATTCCTCGTCCAGGATCTTCTGGATATCGGGATCCTGGGTGGTCATGATGCTGAGCCCGCCGCTGTACAGCATGTTGCGTGCCTGGGTCTTGGTATATCCTTTGATGTTCATCAGGTCATTGATGACCTGGTCGGTGAGCTCGTCTTCAAAATAGGTATAGACCTTGTTGCGGGTCCCGGAGGTGTCCGCCTGGGCGGCCATGATCCGGGGATACACATCGTCGTTCAGGGCTTCGTTGAACTGGTCGACGGTGATGTACTCCTGATCCAGCATATGCTCCAGCACGTCCTTCTTACGGCTTGCGTTGTCCTTGGGATTTTCGATGGGATTGAACTTGCTGGGGTTCTGGGTGATGCCCGCTAGGGTTGCGCATTCCGACAGATTCAGATCCCACACGTCTTTGTTGAAATACTGCCGCGCTGCGGCCTGTACGCCATAGGCGCCGGCTCCCAGATTGATGGTGTTCAGATAGTTTTCGAGGATCACGTTTTTATCGCCGATCTTCGCTTCGACCTGGATCGCCAGAAACTGCTCCTGGAACTTACGGGCGAATTTCTCCAGCCAGGAGGATTCGCTGGTCCAGTTGACAAACACGTTGTTTTTCAGAAGCTGCTGGGTGATGGTGCTGGCACCTTCGGAAAGAGAGCGGGTCGTGATGTCACGCACTGCCGCACGAAGGATGCCCTTCACATCGATGCCGTTATGCTCATAAAAACGTTCATCTTCGATGGCGACCACGGCATGCTGCAGGTCCACCGGAATCTGGTCGATCGAAACCGGCAGACGGTTGGAGTTGGGCGCTGCCAGCTTGCGGATCTGGTTGCCTTCGTCATCATACAGAAACGATGCGTAGCCGAGGGGCATGATATCGATATCATCCACGTCCGGCGCATTATCTATGACCCCGCGCACGGAACCGATACCCACACAGGCCCCCATCACCAGAATGGCGATCAGGCTCAGAAAAAGAATGCGGATAAACGAAACATGGGCCCGCTTTCCCAGCATGGAAGAGCGGGAAATCAGGGCGTTCCGGCGTTTGGAGGTCGCTTTTTTACCATAATCCATGATAAATCCCCCTTTATAATCCGTTCTATTATAACAAAGAAAGTAATTGAAGTAAAGCACGGGATAGCAATTTTCCCTTTTCTATGATATACTCAACACACTGAGTTTCTGTAACGCGGGGATTCCCGCCGGACAAACAATGACGGACGTTATGCGGGCCGGCACGGAGGAGAAAGGATGGCAGAAGGATACAAAACCGTTTATATCGGCGGACAGGGGGAGATCGTGGAAAAGAAATCACGCTTTATCGCCACGGTACGTCCGGTGCATTCCGAGGAAGAGGCGGCGGCCTTTGTCGAAGAGATGCGGAAAAAATACTGGGATGCCAGGCACAACTGCCACGCCTTTACCATCGGAAAAAACCGGGAGTGCACCCGGTGCAGTGATGACGGGGAGCCTTCCGGAACGGCGGGACGCCCCATGCTGGACGTTCTTCTGGGACAGGAGCTTCACGATACGGCGGTGGTTGTGACCCGCTATTTCGGCGGAGTGCTGCTGGGAACAGGCGGCCTGGTACGGGCTTATTCCGCTGCGGTGCAGGCGGGGCTTGCCCAAAGCACCATCATCGAAAAAAGGACCGGGGCAAAGCTCCGGATCGACACCGACTACTCCGGCCTTGGCAAGATCCAGTATCTGGCCGGGGAGCGGAGCATACCGGTCCTGGATGTGGCCTATACAGACAAGGTATCCATGTATCTTCTGGTTCCGGAGGAAGAGGAGAAGGGATTTGTCAAAGCCGTGACGGAAGGAACCAGCGGCCGGGCCAGAATGGAAAAAGAAAAAGACCTCCGTTATGCCATGATCGATGGCAAAGCGGAGATCTTTGAAGACGAAGCGTAAGCTCTCAGACCTTTACCGGTTCCGGATAGTCCACGCCGAAGGTTTCCACGGTCATGGAAGCGATCCTCTGGTCGTCCAGGGGACGGTCACGGTAATCGGTATCGGTCTCGGCGATCTTGTTTACAATATCCATGCCCTCAATGATCTTGCCGAAAGCGGCGTAGCTTCCGTCCAGATGGGGTGAGGTCTTGTGCATGATGAAGAACTGGCTCCCGGCAGAATCCGGATGCATGGCTCTGGCCATGGAAAGGACACCCTCCGTGTGCTTCAGATCGTTTTTGAAACGGTTCTTGGAAAACTCGCCCTTGATCTGATACCCGGGACCGCCGGTTCCGATTCCGTCGGGGCAGCCGCCCTGGATCATAAAGCCATTGATGACGCGATGGAAGATCAGTCCGTCGTAAAAGCCCTTTTTGACAAGACTGATAAAATTATTCACGGTATTGGGAGCAATCTCCGGATAGAGTTCTGCTTTCATGACATCGCCGTTTTCCATGGTGATGGTTACGATTGGATTTGCCATAACGATCGTCTCCTTTGCAAAAAGTGATTGTATTTCGCTGATTGCTCTATTATAATATGCGATGATGCACTTGTCAAAGTAAAGAAAAGAGGAACCAGATGATATTGGAAAGCTTTTCCCCGGAGGAAACCTTCCGGATCGGTGAGAGGATCGGAAAGACGGCACAGGCCGGAGAAATCTACACGCTGCGGGGAGATCTCGGGGTCGGCAAAACCGTCTTCACCCAGGGAGTAGCCGCAGGGCTGGGGATCCGGGAACCGGTGAACAGTCCGACCTTTACGATCATCCAGGAGTATGATGAAGGACGTCTGCCCTTCTTCCACTTTGATGTATACCGTATTGAGGACATCGAAGAGATGGAAGAGATCGGGTATGACGATTATTTTTTTGGCGGCGGTGTATGCATGATCGAGTGGCCCGGGAGGATCGAAGAGCTTCTGCCCGGCAGCTGCATCGATGTGCAGATCGAAAAGGATCTGTCAAAAGGCTTTGATTACCGCCGGATCACGATCACAGGAAAGGGTGAAAACGATGAAGATACTCTCGCTTGACAGCTCCGGCAATGTGGCGTCCGTGGCAGTGCTGGACGACCGGAGCCTGATCGCGGAATATACCATAAATCATAAAAAGACACATTCCCAGACCCTCCTTCCCATGCTGGACGAGATCGTCCGCATGACCGAACTGGATCTGGGAACCATCGACGCCATTGCGGTAGCCGCGGGCCCCGGTTCCTTTACCGGACTCCGCATCGGCTCCGCCACGGCAAAGGGTCTGGGACTTGCCCTGAAAAAACCTCTGATCGGCGTGCCCACCGTGGCCGCCATGGCCTGTAATCTCTGGAATACACCGGGGCTGATCTGTCCCATCATGGACGCGAGACGGAACCAGGTCTATACCGGAATCTACCGTTTTACGGATGGAAAGCTGGAAACCGTGGAAGACCAGATGGCCGTAGGGATCGGGGAACTGATCACGAATCTGAACGGCCGTAAGGAACCGGTGACCTTCCTGGGGGATGGCGTGCCGGTGTTCGAAAACCAGATCCGTGAAACCATGCAGGTTCCATTCTCCTTTGCTCCCCAGCATCAGAATCGTCAGAGAGCCGGATCCGTGGCCTGGCTGGGAATGCAATACTATATGGAAGGAAAAACCGAGACCGCGGCGGAACACAGACCCGATTATCTGCGGGTATCCCAGGCAGAACGGGAACGGGCCGCCCGGGAAAAAAAGAAAGCGGGAGAAGACCCTTCTGTCCTGACCTGTCCGGGGGATGCGGTATGACGGTACGCTATATGGAGATCGACGACCTGGACCAGGTGATGGAAATTGAAAGAGATTCCTTTTCGGTCCCCTGGACGCGGGAAGGCTTCTTTACCTTCCTCACCCGGAAGGATTCCATGTTCCTGGTCGCGGAGGAAAAAGACCGGATCCTGGGATACTGCGGGATCCTCATGGTCCTGGATGAAGCGGATGTGACCAATGTGGCTGTCCGGAAAGACCGGCGTAAGGAAGGAATCGGCGGATTTCTGATGAAAAGCCTCCTGCTTCTGGCACAGGAACAGGGCATTGCGGTCGTCCATCTGGAAGTGCGCGAAAGCAACGAGCCCGCCCGGCGGCTCTATGAACGCCTGGGGTTTGTGACCGACGGACGCCGGAAACACTATTATACGGACCCTGACGAAGACGCGGTCCTCATGAGCAGAAAGGAATAAATATGCTGGAAGTGTGCTTGCTGGGCAGCGGCGGAATGATGCCCCTCCCCAGACGATGGCTGACGGCGCTGATGACGCGCTACAACGGGAGCAGCCTCCTGATCGACTGCGGCGAAGGCACCCAGGTAGCCATCAAACAGAAAGGCTGGAGCTTCAAGCCCATCGATGTGGTCTGCTTCACCCATTTTCACGGGGACCATATCAGCGGCCTTCCTGGTCTTCTTCTCACCATGGGAAACGCGGACCGGACCGAACCGCTGACCCTGATCGGTCCCAAAGGCCTGGAACGGGTGGTCAACTCCCTGCGGGTGATCGCTCCGGAGCTTCCCTTCGAATTGAGGTTTGTGGAGATCAACGGGCCGGAGCAGGTTTTTGAATACAATGGCTATAAAATCACAGCCTTCCGGGTAAACCATAATGTCCCCTGCTACGGGTATCGGCTGGACATCCTTCGTCAGGGCCGGTTTTCCCCGGAACGGGCCCGGGAACAGGAAATTCCCCTGCGTCTCTGGAATCCCCTTCAGAAGGGGCAGTCCATCGAGATGGATGGAAGACTTTACACCCCGGACATGGTCCTGGGACCGCCCCGCAAGGGAATCACGGTCACCTACACCACGGATACCCGTCCCACCGAATCCATTGTACGGAATGCGGCCGGGGCCGATCTTTTTATCTGTGAAGGCATGTACGGGGAGTCGGATAAACTGGATAAGGCCAGAGAAAACAAACACATGACTTTCACCGAGGCGGCCTGCCTTGCGAGAGATGCCGCGGTGAAGGAGATGTGGCTTACCCATTACAGTCCTTCTCTGGTACGGCCGGAAGACTATATGGAAGCGGTCCGCGCCGTGTTCGAAAATGCGTATCCGGGAAAAGACGGAAAAAGCGTGGATCTGAATTTTGAAGAGGATGAATAACCTGCACGGGAGGCAGACCGGAGTCTGCGTCCCGGAATCGAGGAATGACCATGAATGATACATTGATACTTGCCATCGAAAGCTCCTGCGATGAGACGGCGGCTTCGGTTGTGAAAAACGGCCGGGAGGTTCTGTCCAACGTGATTTCATCACAGATCGAGCTGCATACCTTGTACGGAGGCGTGGTGCCGGAGATCGCATCACGGAAACATATCGAGAAGATCAATCAGGTGATCGAACAGGCCCTGTCAGACGCGGGCTGCACCCTGGATGATCTGTCCGCCATCGGTGTCACCTACGGGCCCGGCCTGGTGGGAGCGCTGCTGGTTGGCGTAGCAGAAGCAAAGGCCATCGCCTATGCCAAAAAGCTGCCTCTGGTGGGTGTGCATCATATAGAAGGACATGTTTCCGCCAATTATATCGAAAACCCGGATCTGGAGCCGCCTTTTCTGTGCCTGATCGTATCGGGGGGACATACCCATCTTGTGATCGTGAAGGATTACGGCGAATTCGAGATTCTGGGACGCACCCGGGATGATGCTGCAGGCGAAGCCTTCGACAAGGTGGCCAGGGCCATCGGACTGGGCTATCCCGGCGGTCCCAAGGTGGACCGGCTTGCAAAGGAAGGAAATCCGGAAGCCATCGTTTTCCCCAAAGGCAAGCTGGGGGATAATCCGTACGATTTCAGCTTCAGCGGCGTAAAGTCCGCAGTGCTTAACTATCTGAATCATGCGCAGATGACCGGGGAAGAAATCAACCGGGCAGATCTGGCCGCTTCGTTTCAGAAATCCGTGGTGGACGTGCTGGTGGAGCATACCATGCTGGCCGCACAGGACTATGGGATGAAAAAGATCGCCATCGCAGGGGGAGTGGCTTCCAACGGTGCTCTCCGCAGTGCCATGGAACAGGCGTGCAGGGAACACGGATACCGTTTCTACCGGCCGTCTCCGATCCTGTGCACGGATAACGCGGCGATGATCGGCTGCGCGGCGTATTATGAATACAGGAAAGGAACCCGGCATGGCTGGGATCTCAATGCGATCCCGAACCTGCGTCTGGGAGAACGGTAAGCTGTCGGAATCCATCATCCCGGCAGGATAGTGAGGAGCGGGAATATGGCAAAGAACAACGGGAAATGCTCGGCGGTTGTGCTTGCTGCCGGAAAAGGCAGCCGGATGAAATCGGATGTGCAGAAGCAGTTTCTTCTTTTAAAAGAAAAGCCGGTTCTGTATTATTCCCTGCGCTGCTTTGAGGACAGCCCTCTGATTGACGAAATCGTGCTGGTGACCGAAAAGGGGATGGAGGAATACTGCCGGGAGTCCATCGTGGAGAGATACGGCTTCCGCAAGGTATCCGCGATCGTGGCGGGAGGAAAAGAACGGTATGATTCCGTGTACGCCGGGCTGAAAGCGTGCAGGGAACCGGATTATGTCTTTATCCACGACAGCGCGCGGCCTTTTGTCACCCGGGAGATCCTGGAAAGAAATATGGAAGATGTCCGGAAAAGCGGAGCATGTGTGACGGCCGTACCCATGAAGGATACGGTCAAGCTCGCGGACCCGGATGGCTTTGTACAGGAGACGATCCCGCGGGAAAGGCTTTGGATCATTCAGACTCCCCAGGTCTTTCGGTATGATCTGATCCTCCGGGCGTACGAGGAATGTATGGCGGAGGGCATGGAAGGAATTACGGATGATGCCATGGCCGCGGAGAGATCGGGCCGGGCAAAGGTGCTGTTTTCCATGGGAAGCTATCAGAATATCAAGATCACAACGCCGGAAGATCTGCTCATCGCAGAACTGTTTTTGAAGGAGCAATGACCGAAAAACAGAATGTCCGGAACAGGGTGTTTTTCTTACCCCTCTGCGGCGAAAAAAACATGTAAAATTTTTGGCTTTTGTTGTTGACAGTCTCCGGAATTAATGTTATAGTAATTCTTGCGTTTTGGTGAACCGCACTTGGAGAGATATCGAAGTGGTCATAACGAGGCGGTCTTGAAAACCGTTTGTCCGCA
>CAMOUV010000046.1 GCA_946626695.1 uncultured Blautia sp. | reverse complement strand
CTTCGTATTCTCTGCTGGAGAAATGTGGATTCGGATCCGTCCGTGCTGGGCAGCCGGGCAAAAGAATGCATACCGGATATCATGCAGGTGTTTATAGAAAGACCGGAAAATGCCCCAGAGGACATCGACTTTGACCGGATGCTGTATATCGTCCGCAGAGAATTTGAACAGAGCAATGTCAATACCTATGTACCTTCCCTTTCCTGCCGGACGATCGTCTATAAAGGAATGTTTCTTGTCGGACAGCTGCGGACCTTTTTCACGGACCTCATGGACCCGGAGTATGAGTCTGCTATCGCTGTGGTACATTCAAGGTTCTCGACCAATACGATGCCCAGCTGGCAGAGAGCCCATCCGAACCGTCTGATCGTTCACAACGGAGAGATCAATACGATCAAAGGAAACGCGGACAAGATGCTTGCCCGGGAAGAGACCATGCACTCCTCCCTCTTTTCCGAGGAAGACATGACCAAGGTTCTTCCTGTCATTTCCCAGAGCGGATCCGACTCCGCCATGCTGGACAATACCCTGGAGTTCCTGATGATGAGCGGGATGGACCTGCCTCTGGCCGCGATGATCCTGATCCCGGAGCCCTGGGCGCATAATGAGACGCTCTCTCAGGAGGAGAGAGACTTTTACCAGTATTATGCCACCATGATGGAGCCCTGGGACGGTCCGGCCTCCATCCTTTTCTCGGACGGGGATGTGATGGGGGCGATTCTGGACCGAAACGGTCTGAGGCCATCCCGGTATTATGTGATGGACGACGGGAGGCTGATCCTTTCCTCTGAGGTCGGAGTGCTGGATCTGGATGAAAGCCATATTGTGAAAAAAGAACGGCTTCATCCCGGAAAGATGCTTCTGGTGGACACGAAGCGGAAACGGATTCTGGATGACGAAGAGATCAAGGAGACGTATGCGAAGGCGAAGCCCTTCGGCGAATGGCTGGACAGCCATCTTCTGCAGCTCGCAGATCTGAGGATCCCGAACAGAAAAGTTGCGTCCCTCACCCCGGAGGAACAGAAAAAGCTTCAGATCGCTTTCGGTTATACCTGGGAGAATTACCATGACGGGATCCTGTCGATGGCGCTTACGGGTACGGAGCAGATCGGATCGATGGGGGTGGATACGCCCATCGCGGCACTTTCAGAAACGTATCAGCCGTTATTCTATTATTTCAAACAGCTGTTTGCCCAGGTGACAAATCCGCCCATTGACACCCAGAGGGAGGAGATCGTGACCTCCCGCACCGTGTATGTCGGGAAGAACGGAAATCTGCTGGAGGAAAAGCCCGAAAACTGCCATATGCTGAAGATCAACAATCCGATCCTCACCGACCTGGATCTTCTGAAGATCCAGGACATGAATCAGGAGGGCTTCCATGTGGCGAAGGTATCCACACTGTTCTACAGGAGTACGCCCATGGAACGGGTTCTGCAGCATCTTTTTGTGGAGGTGGACAAAGCCTACCGGCAAGGAGCGAACATCCTGATCCTCTCGGACCGGGGTGTGGATGAGAACCATGTGGCGGTTCCTTCGCTTCTGGCCGTGGCAGCGGTTCACAAGCATCTGGTGGATACCCGGAAGTGTACGGCCATGTCCCTGATCCTTGAATCCGGAGAACCGCGGGAGGTGCACCATTTTGCGGCGCTTCTGGGATATGGAGCCTCCGCGGTCAATCCGTACCTGGCCCACGCTACCATCGCAGAGCTGGTGCGGGAGGAGCTGCTGGACAAAGATTATTACGCTGCTGTGGAGGATTATGACAATGCGATCCTGTTCGGGATCGTCAAGATCGCATCCAAGATGGGGATTTCCACGATCCAGTCCTATCAGGGCAGCAAGATCTTCGAAGCCATCGGGATTTCGGAGGATGTGATCCGGACGTGTTTCACCGGGACGGTAAGCCGGGTGGGCGGGATCAGCCTGGAGGACATCGGAAAAGCCTGTGAGGAGCAGCACAGCCGGGCTTTTGATCCGCTGGGGCTTCCGGTGAATCTGGAGCTGACGGCACAGGGAAGGCATAAGGCCAGAAGCAGGGGAGAGAATCACCGGTACAATCTGCAGACGATCCATATGCTGCAATGCGCAGTCCGTGAGGGAAGCTACGGGAAATATAAAGAATATACCCGGATGGCCGATGACGAGAAGACAGGATATCTTCGAAGTCTGCTGGATTTCCGGTATCCGGCGGAGGGAATCGATCTTTCGGAGGTGGAAAGCGAGGAATCTATCGTCCGGCGCTTCAAGACCGGGGCCATGTCCTACGGGTCAATCTCGGAGGAAGCGCACGAGACGCTTGCCATTGCCATGAACCGTCTTCATGGAAAGTCCAACAGCGGGGAAGGCGGGGAAAGCGAAGAAAGGATCCGGTCTGCCGGAACCGAAAAGGACCGGAGCTCTGCCATCAAACAGGTGGCCAGCGGCCGGTTCGGTGTGACCAGCCGGTATCTGGTCAGCGCCAGAGAGATCCAGATCAAGATGGCCCAGGGTGCAAAGCCCGGCGAAGGCGGTCATCTTCCGGGGAAAAAGGTTTACCCCTGGATTGCAAGGACAAGACACTCAACGCCGGGCGTCAGCCTGATCTCGCCTCCGCCGCACCACGATATCTACTCCATCGAGGATCTGGCCCAGCTGATCTATGATCTGAAAAATGCCAACAAGGAAGCGCGGATCTCCGTGAAGCTTGTGTCCGAAGCGGGAGTCGGGACCGTGGCGGCAGGCGTCGCCAAGGCCGGAGCTTCCGTGATCCTGATCTCCGGATATGACGGAGGCACCGGAGCCGCTCCGCTTTCCTCCATCCATAACGCCGGCCTTCCCTGGGAGCTGGGGCTTTCGGAGACCCATCAGACGCTGGTGGCCAACGGTCTTCGCAGCCAGGTGGTGATCGAAACCGACGGAAAGCTGATGACGGGGAGGGATGTCGCGATTGCAGCGATCCTGGGAGCGGAGGAATTCGGTTTTGCGACAGCGCCGCTGATCACCATGGGATGCGTGATGATGCGCGCCTGCCAGTCCGATACCTGTCCCATGGGGATCGCCACACAGAATCCGGAGCTCCGGAAACGTTTTTCCGGAAAGCCGGAATACGTCGAGAATTTCATGCTCTTTACAGCGCGTCAGCTTCGGGAGATCATGGCGTCTCTGGGGGTTCGTTCGGTCGAAGAGCTGGTCGGGAGGACCGATCTTCTGTGCCTCAAAAAAAACCTGACAAACCGGCAGAAAAAGCTGGATCTCTCCCGGATCCTGGTGGATATGTCCGGGACAGACCGGAGAGAGGCAGCCTTTCAGGAGGAGAAGCAGTATGATTTCAGACTGCAGGAAACAAAGGATGAAACCGTCCTTCTGGCGGATATGAAGGTAAAAAAGGCGCTGGAGACAGGAGAGAAGGCGGAAATCTCCGTCCGTCTGCGAAATACGGACCGTACCTTCGGCACTTTGCTCGGCGCACAGATCACACGGAAATATCCGGACGGACTGCCGGAGGATACCATTATCGTGCGCTGCAGCGGAGCCGGCGGGCAGAGCTTCGGCGCATTTATCCCCCGGGGTCTGACGCTGGATCTTGTCGGTGACAGCAATGACTATTTCGGAAAGGGACTCTCCGGAGGAAGGCTGATCCTTCATGCACCGGAGGAGGCAGAATATGACACGCAGAAAAACATCATCGTCGGAAATGTGGCCCTCTACGGAGCCACTTCAGGGCAGGCTTATATCGCCGGAATGGCAGGAGAGCGATTCTGCATCCGGAATTCCGGCGCATTCTGTGTGGTGGAAGGTGTCGGGGAACATGGCTGTGAATATATGACCGGCGGCTGTGTGGTGGTCCTGGGATCCACGGGCAAGAATTTTGCTGCAGGGATGAGCGGCGGAACAGCCTATGTACTCGATGAGGAAAACCGGCTGTACAGAAATCTGAACAAACAGCTGGTCAAGATGGAAAATGTGGAGACCAGGACGGATCTCCTGGAGCTGAAAAGCATGATCGAAGCCCATGTGCGTTATACCGGTTCGCGGAAGGGACAGGAGATCCTGAACCGGTTTGATGAGTACAAGGCACATTTTAAGAAGATCATTCCTTCGGATTACAAAACCATGCTGCATCTGATCGCAAGAAACGAAGAGAAAGGAGTCTCTCAGGAGGAGGCGAAGATCGAAGCGTTCAGAGAATTTATCGGAGAGGAGGGTGCGTGATGGGAAAGACAACAGGGTTTCTTGAATATGAACGGAAGGACGGCCCGGTACGCCCGGAGGAGGAACGGATCCTTGACTTCCGGGAATTTCACGCAGCTCTTCCTGCTGATGAACAGAGAAAACAGGCTGCCCGCTGCATGGACTGTGGAATTCCCTTCTGCCAGGCCGGAGTACAGCTCGGGGGCATGGTGTCCGGCTGCCCTCTGCACAATCTGGTTCCGGAGATCAATGAACTGGTGTACCGGGGCCGTATGGCGGAAGCGTACCGGAGGCTTTCCATCACCCACAGCTTTCCGGAGTTTACCGGCCGGGTCTGCCCGGCGCTGTGTGAGGCGGCCTGCACCTGCGGCCTGTATGACGCACCGGTTTCCACCAAAGAGAATGAAAAGGCCGTGATCGAGTACGCCTTTGCGAACGGCCTGGTCGAAGAAGAAGCGCCTGATATCCGGACCGGCAAAAGGGTAGCGGTCGTGGGAAGCGGGCCGGCAGGTCTTTCCGCCGCACAGCTTCTGAACCGCCGGGGACATGAGGTGACGGTCTATGAGAGGAAGGACCGGGTCGGAGGACTCCTGATGTATGGAATCCCCAACATGAAGCTGGACAAGGGTGTGATCGACCGGCGGGTGCGGCTGATGAAAGAAGCCGGGATCCGTTTTGTGGTCAATGCGGATGTGGGAAGAACGGTTTCCGCCGATGATCTGCTGTCGGAATACGACAGTGTGGTATTAGCCTGCGGGGCTTCCCGTCCAAGAGACATAGAGGTGCCCGGCCGGGACGCGAAGGGAATCTTTTTTGCTGTCGATTTCCTGGGCATGGTCACGAAACAGCTTCTGGATTCGGATTTTCAGAAGAGGCCGGAAGAACTTGTGAAAGGAAAGGATGTTCTGGTGATCGGCGGCGGTGATACCGGCAATGACTGTGTCGGGACCTGTATACGGCTCGGCGCGGCAAGTGTCATCCAGCTGGAGATGATGCCGGAGCCTCCGGTGTGTCGGCCGGACAGCAACCCCTGGCCGGAATGGCCCCGGATCCTGAAGACCGATTATGGCCAGGAGGAAGCCATCTGTGTTTTCGGATCAGATCCGAGAGTGTACCAGACTACGGTGAAAGAATTCGTGAAGGACAAGAAGGGACATGTGAAGGAAGCGGTGCTGGTTTCGCTCTTTCCCGAAAAGGATGAGGCGACCGGAAGAATCCGTATGATTCCCGTGGAAGGATCGGAGAAGAAAGTGAAAACCCGGCTGGTTCTGATCGCTGCCGGATTCCTGGGGAGCGAGAGGTATGTGACGGAAAGCTTTGGAGTGGAAACCGACAGCCGGACAAACGTAAAAACCGATCCGGGAAAATACAGTACTTCGATAGAAAGGGTGTATGCCGCCGGCGACATGCACCGGGGTCAGTCTCTGGTGGTGTGGGCGATCGAAGAGGGAAGGCAGGCTGCCCGGGCAGTGGACGAAGCACTGATGGGGTATACCAATCTATGAAAGAGAATAGGATCCGATGGAAAACAAGGATGGCCATGACGGCCTGTAAAACGGCACGGAGATTCCTTAACCGGACCGGACGTGGAGGCACGGCCCTCCCCGGGAAAATCGCTATGGCTCTCGATCCGAAGGTGCTGCGGGAAGCCAGCCGGGGGATGCAGGTGATCCTCGTGACCGGCACCAACGGCAAGACGACGACCTGCCGGATGCTGGAAAAAGCACTGGAGGAAAGCGGCAAAGATTGTCTTCTGAACCGTTCCGGCGCAAATCTTCTGTCCGGGATCACGGCAGAGTTTGTCTGCGGAACGGACAGGAAGGGAAGACCGGAGAAACCATATGCTGTGATCGAATGCGATGAAGGAGCGTTGAAGCAGGTGGTTCCCCTGGTCCATCCGGGGGTGATCCTGGTCACCAATCTTTTCCGGGACCAGCTGGACCGCTACGGCGAGGTCATGAACACCCGGCAGCAGATCCTGAACGGGATCCGCCTCTCCCCGGAGAGCCTTCTCTGCCTCAACGCAGACTGCCCGCTTACCGCGACCCTTGCGGATGAAGTGAAGAATCCAGTCGTTTTTTACGGGATCGATGTCCCGGCAGGAGACCAGACGCAAAGAAAGATATCTGATGCGAAATACTGCGTACACTGCGGAACGGTTCTCTCCTTTGCTCACTATACCTATGCACATATGGGAGAATGGGCCTGCCCGTCTTGCGGGAACAAACGTCCCTGCCCGGGGACAGCCGTTTCCGCGATTCTTGATATGAATCCTGATTTTTCACTGGTTGAGCTGCGAAACGGCGATCGGGTCCGCGAGATCCGGATCGGGCTTCCGGCGATGTATAACCTGTACAATGCCCTGGCGGCTATCTGCGCCGGGACGGCAGCCGGCCTTCCTTCCGAAGCGCTTGCGGAGGCGTCCGGAAGTATGTCCGCATGCTTCGGAAGAATGGAAGGATTCCGGATCGGGGAGAAAAATCTGCAGATGATCCTGGTCAAAAATCCGGCGGGCTTAGACCAGGCAGCGGAATTTGTAACCGGCAGCCGGGAGGAATATGACATTGCCTTCTGCCTGAATGACAAGACGGCAGACGGACATGACATCTCCTGGATCTGGGATGCGGATCTGGAAAAGGTGGTGAAGGATCCGCACCGAAAGGCGATCTATGTCAGCGGCAGCAGGGCGGAAGATATGCAGCTTCGCCTGAAATATGCCGGAGCCGGGGAAGAAGAGATCATTCTGGAAAAGAAGCCGGATATTCTGATCCTGCGGATGATAACCGGCACACGCCGGCTCTTCGTACTGCCGAACTATACCTCGATGCTGGAATTGCGGAAGGAGCTTCTGAAGACCACCGGCGGCGTAGAATTCTGGAAGGGATGAAAAGCTGTCGGCGGCACGACAGGCCGGAGGGTAAACGGAAATGAAATTGAAGATCTGTCATCTGTACCCCGAGACGCTGAATCTGTACGGCGACCGGGGCAATGTGCTTTGTATGAAAAAGAGACTGGAATGGCGCGGAATCGACTGCGAAGTGGATACGCTGTCCATCGGGGAGACGAAGGATCTGGAAGGGTATGACCTGTTCTTTATGGGAGGAGGACAGGATTTTGAGCAGGAGGTCCTTCTCCGGGATCTGGACGGGCAGAACGGCAGTGAGATACGCCGGGCGATCCACAACGGAAAAACCTTTCTGTGCATCTGCGGAGGGTATCAGATCCTGGGAAGCCACTATGAGACGAAGGAGGGTATCCGTTGTGCGTTCCTGGGCGCCATCGATCTGTACACGGTGGGCGGAGAAAAACGGCTCATCGGGAACTACGCATACCGGATGCGGCAGGACCGGGAAGAGTGCATCGTTGTGGGATTTGAGAATCACAGCGGCCGGACATATCTGGGCAGTGGCGTGCGTCCGCTGGGAACGGTTCTTGCGGGTTATGGAAACAACGGGAAGGATCATACCGAAGGCGTCCATTTTAAGAATGTGTTCGGTACCTACAGCCACGGGCCGGTGCTTCCGAAGAACCCCGGTTTTTGTGACTGTATTCTGAAGACGGCTTTGGAGTACAAATATCCGGGTGCTGTTCTTACACCGCTGGAGGACCGTTTCGAGAAGAAAGCCCACGACGCCGTGCTGGAGCAGGTTTTGGGAAAGAGAAAGAAAAGGAGAGCATTGACATGGCAAAAGTGAACAGAAATTACCGGAAGCTTCCGGGCAGCTATCTTTTTTCCACCATCGGAAAAAAGGTGCGGGAATATTCGGAGGCACATCCGGAGGCAGAGATCATCCGTCTGGGGATCGGGGATGTGACACAGCCCCTGGCCCCGAAGATCATCACGGCGCTTCACGCTGCGGCGGACGAAATGGGAAGGGCAGAATCCTTCCGCGGATATGCGCCGGATCTTGGATATTCTTTTTTGCGGGAAACGATCGCAAATAAGGATTATCAGGAACGGGGGTGCAGCATCTCGGCCGATGAGATTTTTGTTTCGGATGGCGCAAAATGCGATTGCGGAAATATCCAGGAAATCTTCGGCATTGAAAACAAGGTGGCTGTCTGTGATCCGGTGTATCCGGTATATGTGGATTCCAACGTCATGGCAGGAAGAACAGGAGACTATGATCCGGATACGGGCCGGTTCCGGGATGTGATCTATCTGCCATGTACAGAGGACAACGGCTTCACTCCCGGGCTTCCCTGGGAGGTTCCGGATCTTATCTATCTGTGCTTTCCAAACAATCCCACAGGAGCTGTTATGACCAGGGCGAAACTGCAGCAATGGGTAGACTATGCCAATGATCATGGATCCGTGATCCTGTATGATGCGGCTTACGAGGCGTATATTTCGGAGGAAGGAATTCCCCACAGCATTTATGAGTGCGAAGGGGCAGAGAATTGTGCCATCGAGTTCCGGTCTTTCTCGAAAACCGCCGGCTTTACAGGACTCCGTCTTGGCTTTACCGTGGTCCCGAAGAAGCTTGCAGTGGAAGGAGAGGCACTGCATCCGATGTGGGCCAGACGACACGGGACCAAGTATAATGGCGCTCCTTATATCGTGCAGAGAGCCGGGGAAGCTGTCTATTCAGAGGAAGGACAGAGTCAGATCCGGCAGCAGATCGCATATTATATGGAAAACGCAAGAATCATTTCGGAAGGACTGAAAAAAGCCGGATATCAGGTATCCGGCGGTGTCAATGCACCGTATATATGGCTCAGGACGCCTGACGGTCTGACAAGCTGGGAATTTTTTGACCAGCTTCTTGCCAGAGCCCATGTGGTGGGAACGCCGGGATCCGGCTTCGGTCCGGGCGGAGAGCACTATTTCCGGTTGACGGCCTTCGGGACCCGGGAAAGTACTCTGGAAGCCATGGAACGGATTCAGAATCTGTAAGACGGGAGGAGAAGCATCCGATGACAAAATTTATTTTCGTCACAGGCGGAGTAGTTTCCGGGCTGGGAAAGGGAATCACCGCAGCATCCCTTGGGCGGCTTTTGAAGGCAAGGGGCCTGAAGGTGGCGGCACAGAAGCTGGATCCCTATATCAACGTGGATCCGGGTACCATGAGCCCGTACCAGCATGGAGAGGTCTATGTCACAGAGGATGGAGCAGAGACCGATCTGGATCTGGGACATTACGAGCGCTTTATCGATGAGGACCTGAACCGCTTTTCCAACCTGACCTCGGGGAAAGTATACTGGAACGTGCTGAACAAGGAACGCCGGGGAGAATACCTGGGCTCCACCGTGCAGGTGATCCCCCACATCACTAATGAGATCAAAGAATTTGTCTACCGGGTCGGACGGGAGACGGACGCCGATGTGGTGATCACAGAGATCGGAGGGACCATCGGTGATATCGAATCCCAGCCCTTTCTGGAAGCGGTACGGCAGATCTCTCTGGAGACCGGGAGGGACAACAGCCTGTTCATCCATGTGACGCTGGTGCCGTATCTGCACGGTTCCAACGAGCACAAGTCCAAACCGACCCAGCATTCCGTGAAAGAACTGCAGGGAATGGGAATCAATCCGGATATCATCGTCCTTCGCTGTGATGAGCCGCTGGAGGAGAGTATTTTCCGGAAAATCTCCATGTTCTGTAATGTGAAAGAAGACTGTGTGATTGAAAACCGTACCCTGGAGAGTCTGTATGAGGCTCCTCTTATGCTGGAGGCTTCCAGATTCTCCGGGGTCGTATGCCGGGAGCTGGGGATCACGGCTCCCGAGCCGGATCTGACAGAATGGATGGATCTGGTCAGCCGGATCCATAGAAGGGACAGGATGGTGCAAATTGCCCTTGTCGGAAAGTACGTGCAGCTCCATGATGCGTATCTGTCCGTGGCAGAGGCTCTTGCCCATGCCGGCTTTTCCGAAAGCACTCATGTGGTGATCGACTGGATCGACTCCGAAGAGCTCACGGAAGAGAACCGGGAGGAAAAACTGAAGAATGCACAGGGGATCCTGGTGCCGGGCGGTTTTGGCGACCGCGGGACGGAGGGAATGATCCTCGCGGCAGAATATGCCCGTACCAAGGGCGTTCCGTATCTGGGGATCTGCCTGGGCATGCAGATCGCAGTGATCGAATTTGCCAGAAACGCCGCCGGTATCGCAGACGCTTGTTCCGGGGAATTCCATGATGCATCGGAGCATAAGGTCATTGACTTTATGCCGGGACAGTCGGAGAACGTGGACAAAGGGGGAACGCTTCGGCTGGGAAGCTATCCGTGCCGGATCACACTGGGAACGCTGATGGAGAAGTGCTATGGAGAAGAAATGATCCGTGAGCGGCACCGCCACAGATATGAATTTAATAATGCGTACAGGGAGATTCTGAGCGATGCCGGACTGGTCCTTTCCGGTCTGTCACCGGACGGAAATCTGGTGGAGACCGTTGAACTGAGGAATCATCCGTTCTTCCTCGGGGTTCAGTATCATCCCGAATTCAAGTCCCGGCCGAACCGGCCCCATCCCGTCTTCCGCGAATTTGTAAAAGCCGCAGGAAAGACGGCGGCACCGGGGAATTTCTGACTGCCGGACAGGCTCTGCCTGTCCGTAAAAAAATGTGGATAGAGACGGCCCGGTGTGGTATAATGCGTGAAAATATTGTAAGCGAGGAAAGCAATATGTTGTTTCCCGGCAGGATGCCGGCAGGAGGTTTGAATGCAACAATATACGGTTGATGAGGTTATGAAATATATTGAAGAGGAGGATGCCAAATTCATCCGCCTGGCCTTCCGGGATGCCTTCGGCGTTCAGAAAAACATCTCCGTCATGCCGGGAGAGGTAAAAAAAGCTTTTGAACACGGCGCCCCGATCAACGCCCGGGCAATCGCCGGTTTTGAGGACTGTCCCTATGCTTCATTGTATCTGAAGCCGGATTCTTCTACACTGGCTGTACTTCCCTGGAGGCCGGACAGCGGCCGGGTCCTGCGCATGTTCTGTGATGTGTATACGCCGGAAGGAGAGGAATATCCGGCGGATACAAGAGCGATCCTCAAGAAGGCGGCAGCCTGCGCAAAAGAGGCAGGGATCGAGTTCCGGTTCGGTACCGAGACGGAGTTTTATCTGTTCAAAAAGGATGATGAAGGGAACCCGACAAAAATCCCGTACGATTCCGCCGGTTATATGGATATGGCTCCGCTGGACCGGTGCGAGAATGTACGGCGGGAGATCGGCCTGACCATTGAGCAGATGGGGCTCACGCCGGAGCGCTCTCACCATGAACGGGGACCGGGACAGAATGAGATTGATTTTCACTATGGCAAGCCTCTGAAAGCTGCGGATCAGATGATCACTTTCAAGATGGTGGTCAGTGTCATTGCGGACCGCTGCGGCCTCGCAGCGGATTTCTCCCCGCTGCCCTTGCCCGACAAGCCGGGGAACGGATATCATATCAATATATATGCCGTGGACAGGGATGGAAACGACGTGGTGCGGTACGCAGCGGCCGGAATCATCGACAAGATCCGGGATATCACGCTGTTTTTGAATCCGTCGGAGGCATCCTATTCCCGCTTTGGCATCAATACGGCTCCGGACCGGGTTAACTGGTCCAGCGCAGGAAAGTCCGAGCTGATGTATATCGAAGAGTACAGGGGACGTACCAGGGCAGAGCTTCGCTCTCCGGATGCGTCCGGTAATCCCTATCTGGTCTATGCCCTGCTGATCCATGCCGGTCTGGAGGGCATAGAAAAGAGGCTTTCCCTGCCGGAGGAGATGGACGAGGCCGGGGCTCTGCTTCCGGGTTCTCTGAAGGAAGCCAGAAGGCTGGCGGAGGAGAGCGCCTTTGTAAGGAGAATCGTTCCTGAAGGAATACTGCATAAATATACGAAGGGCTGACAGGAGGATATATGTCGGGCAACACAGACAGAATAAACTCCATACTGATTGTTTCCGGCTCGGAACAGTTCCTGGCATTGTTTCAGAAGGTTCTGTCACGAAAAGACATTCTTACCGTTGATGCGGCGAAAAGTGCAGCGTCGGCGAGAAGACGTTTATTGGAAAGACAATACGACATCGTGGTCATCAATGCTCCTTTGCAGGAGGAATTCGGTCATGATCTGGCGATGGATATCACGGAAAAAGGGAATGCCTCGGTGCTCATGACGGTACCTTCGGAGGTGTATGACAATGTGCTGGATCATGTAACCGACTATGGAATCCTGGTATTGTCAAAGCCATTTTCGGGAAGCATGGCGGACAAGGCAGTCCGTTTTCTGATAGCAGAACAGAAACGTATGCTCCGGCTGCAGAAGCGGGTGGTGACTCTGGAGGAGAAGATGGAGGAGCTGCGGATCGTAAGCAAAGCAAAACTGCTTCTCGTGCAGAAAAAGGCCATGACCGAGGAGGAGGCACACCGTCTGATCGGCAAACAGGCGATGGATCATGGCGTTTCGAGGAGACGGATCGCGGAACAGATCCTGGAGGATCTGGAGTAGGAGGAAGACATGAAGAAAGAGACCATTGTAGTGCTGGACTTCGGCGGACAGTATAATCAGCTGATCGCCCGCCGTGTAAGGGAATGCAATGTATACTGTGAAATCTGGTCCTGGAAAACCGGGATCGAAAAGATCCGGGAACTGAATCCCAGGGGCATCATTTTTACGGGAGGACCGAACAGCTGCTACGAAGAGGGGGCTCCCACATACTCCCGGGAGATCTTTTCCCTGGGGGTTCCGGTGCTGGGAATCTGTTACGGAGCCCAGCTGATGATGCATCTTCTGGGCGGCAAAGTGGAAAAAGCGCCTTTGCGGGAATACGGGAAGATCGAGGTCAGCGTATATCCTCACTCCCGGCTGTTCCGGAATGTCGCGGAGAAGACGATCTGCTGGATGAGCCATAACGACTATATTTCCCGTCCCGCACCGGGTTTCGCCGTGTCTGCCTGGACGGAGAACTGTCCCGTGGCGGCGGTGGAGGACACGGACCGGTCTCTTTACGCCGTACAGTTCCATCCGGAGGTGCTGCATACCCGGGAAGGGAAAAAGATGCTGCAGAATTTTGTGTACGATATCTGCGGCTGCAGCGGAGACTGGAGAATGGATTCCTTTGTACAGGAATCCGTCGAACAGATCCGCCGGCAGGTGGGCGGCGGGAAAGTTCTCTGCGCCCTGTCGGGAGGTGTTGATTCGTCGGTCGCCGCCGTTTTGATGTCAAAGGCCGTCGGGAATCAGCTGACCTGTGTGTTTGTGGATCACGGCCTTCTCCGTAAAGACGAAGGAGATGAAGTGGAAGCAGTGTTCGGCCCTCGGGGAGACTATGATCTGAATTTTGTCCGGGTGAATGCGCAGGAACGCTTTTACAATCTGCTGAAGGGGGTGGAAGACCCGGAAGAAAAACGGCATATCATCGGTTCCGAGTTCATACGGGTCTTCGAAGAAGAGGCGAAAAAGATCGGCGCGGTGGATTTCCTTGTTCAGGGAACGATCTATCCGGATGTGGTGGAGAGCGGTCTGGGCGGCGAATCCACGGTGATCAAGTCGCATCACAATGTGGGAGGTCTGCCGGATCATGTGGAATTTAAGGAGATCATAGAACCTCTTCGGACTCTCTTCAAGGATGAGGTCCGGCAGGCCGGTCTGGAACTGGGGATACCGGAGCATCTGGTCTTCCGTCAGCCCTTCCCGGGCCCGGGTCTCGGGATCCGGATCGTCGGAGAGGTGACGGCGGAAAAAGTCCGTATGGTGCAGGAGGCAGACGCCATCTGGCGCGAGGAGATCCGGAAGGCCGGCTGTGACCACAAGGTAAACCAGTATTTTGCCGCCCTGTCAAACATGCGTTCTGTGGGAGTGATGGGAGATGAACGGACGTATGATTACGCGGTCGTGCTCCGCGCCGTGACAACGACCGACTTTATGACTGCTGAAAGCGCATGTCTTCCATGGGAAGTCATCGGAAAGGCCACCAACCGGATCATAAACGAAGTGAAAAACGTGAACCGAGT
>CAMOUV010000045.1 GCA_946626695.1 uncultured Blautia sp. | reverse complement strand
AGCCGGAGCCATAAGAGCCGGCGCCATAGGAACCGGAACCGTAAGAACCGGAACCGTAGGAACTGCCGGAACCGTCTCCCAGCAGTGTGCCCAGAAGGTCTGTCACGGAGCTGCCGGAGGAACCGCCGTAGCTGTTGGAGCTGCCGTAACTGCCGGTGTTTCCGTAACTGCCGGAGCTGTTGGAACTGTTGTAACCGGAGGAGGATCCCGTACCTCCGGAGGAACCGGATGAACCGCCTTGGGATGAGCCTCCGCCGCCCAGAAGTCCGCTTAAGCCTCCGCCGCCGCCCAGAAGAACGACTGCCAGGACCACAATGAGCATGATGGGATTCATGCCGCCGCCTCCGCGTCCGGAACGCTGCCCGGAGGATCCCTGGGAAGAGGATCCCGAAGAGGTGTTTTTGCCGGAGGCCTGACTGCCGGGCCGTCCGGAATAGCCTTCTTTGTTCCCTACGGGACCGGTACCGAGACCGTCCCCTCGTTTGTGCACGCCCAGTCCTCCTCCGGATGTGCGTCTGTCACGTCCGCCTGATGGATTTGCCATAATAAACTCCTTCCTTGCTTTCGGTGACGGATCACCGTGTGTGGTATTCAGCAGTTACAGCCGGATCTCTCCGTCGAAGACAACCGTGGCCGGACCGGTCATAAACAGGGTGCCTGCCTCCCGATCCCAGAAAATGGAAAGATCGCCGCCCAGCAGATGGACCGTGACCGGCTGCTTTTCGTCGGCCAGCCCGTTAAGAATGGCGGCGGAAGCGGCGGCACAGGCCCCGGTACCGCAGGCCATGGTTTCTCCCGAGCCCCTTTCCCACACCCGCATACGCAGCTCGTTGGGACCGAGAACCTGGATAAATTCGGTGTTCACCCGGTCGGGAAACAGGGGATGATGCTCAAACTCCGGCCCGATCACCGGGAGATCAAGAGATTCTGTATCGGGTACAAAGACCACCGCATGGGGATTTCCCATGGATACGCCGGTGAAGCGGTATTCCTTTCCGTCGACTGTGACCGGCTGGTCCACGGCGGTCTCCAGATCCAGTGCCACCGGGATCCGGGAACAGGCAAAGACCGGAGCCCCCATATCTACCCGCACCAGGGTCACTTTTCCGTTTTCCACGGTGAGATCCAGCGTCTTGACGCCGCTCAGGGTATCCACGGTGATGGTGGTCTTGTCGGTCAGTCCGTAATCATACACATATTTGCCTACACAGCGGATTCCGTTGCCGCACATGGCTCCGCGGGAACCGTCCAGATTATACATCTCCATCTCGAAATCCGCTTTTTCAGAGGGCTTGATCAGGATGAGCCCGTCCGAGCCGATGCCGAAATGCCGGTCGCTCACGAACCGGGCCGTGGCAGCCGGATCCGGAACCGTCTCCGTAAAGCAGTTGACATAGACATAATCGTTTCCGATGCCGTGCATTTTTGTAAATTTCATGGTCGTCCTCCGGAAATGGTCGTTTTTCAGCATGTTTTATCTTTTTATTATACTCTTTGTATGGATTATTATGCAAGTCTTCTCTTGCAATCCACAGGGAATCTGGTACAATGTCTATGACAAATATTCACAAAATGCATAAATGAGTGTATAAAGAGGAGGAAAAAGCATGAATATGAAAAAAATGACCGCTTTATTCATCGGAGCCGTGATGAGCGTTTCTGCAGCATCTACCGCGTTTGCCGCGATCCAGTCCGTTGACGACCTGGAAGGAGCCGTGATCGGCGTACAGATGGGAACCACGGGAGACATCTACGCTTCCGATTATGAAGGTGATGAGGCCGGAACAAGAGTCGAGCGTTTCAGCAAAGGCGCCCAGGCCGTCATGGCCCTGATGCAGGGCAAGGTGGACTGTGTGATCATCGATGCCGAGCCCGCAAAGAAATTTGTGGAAGCCAATGAGGGCCTTGTGATCCTGGATGAGCCCTTCGAGACGGAAGAGTACGCTATCGCAGTGTCCAAGGACAGACCGGAGCTGACCGAAGCCATCAACGGAGCGCTCGCCCAGCTGAAGGAAAACGGGACTCTCGACAATATTACCAAGAATTATATCGGTGATGACACCATCGGAACCCTTCCCTATGAATCTCCGGAAGGCGTGGACCGTTCCAACGGAACGCTGATCATGGCTACCAACGCAGCTTTCGAGCCCTATGAATACTATGACGGCGAGACCATCGTGGGCATCGATGCCGATATGGCACAGGCTCTCTGCGATATCCTCGGCTATGAGCTGGAGATCTCCGATATGGAATTCTCTTCCATCATCAACGCGGTTCAGACCGGAAAAGCCGACATCGGTGTTGCCGGCATGACCGTCACCGAGGATCGTCTGAAAAACATCGACTTTTCGGATTCCTACACAACGGCTACACAGGTGATCATCGTCAAGGCTGAATAATCCCTGCGGATCCTGGAGGAATGAATATTGAATTTTTCAGAACGGTTTTCTCTGAATTTTATTGAGAAGTCAAGATATAAATATCTGCTGGACGGTATCACCAACACGCTCCTGATCACCATCGTGGCAGCGGCCATCGGTATTCTCCTGGGCTTTATCATCGCCGTGATCCGGGCCACCCATGACCGGACCGGCAAGCTGAAGCTGCTGGATCTGATCTGCAGGCTGTATCTGACGGTGATCCGGGGGACACCCACCACGGTACAGCTGCTGATCGTCTACTTCGTGATTTTCAGCTCTGTGTCCAGACCGATGCTTTCGGCGTTCATCGCCTTCGGCCTGAACTCGGCCGCCTATGTGGCGGAGATCGTCCGTTCGGGGATCATGTCCATCGACACCGGGCAGATGGAGGCCGGAAGAAGCCTGGGACTGGGATACTGGCAGACCATGGGATATGTCATTATTCCCCAGGCCTTCAAGAATGTTCTGCCGGCCCTGACCAACGAGTTTATCGTTCTCCTGAAGGAAACGTCCATCTGCATCGCGATCTCGCTCAGGGATCTTACCTACGGAACGCAGCTGATCAGCAGCCAGACCTACGACTATATGTTCCCGCTGCTGGCCGGCGCTGCCATCTATCTGGTGATCGTTATCCTGCTGACGTTCCTGTTCGGCAAGCTGGAGAGGAGGCTGAGGCAGAATGAGCGGTAAAAAGGAAAAACAGCTGGGGGAAGTGCTCATCGATGTGAAGGGGCTTTGCAAGGATTTCGGAGACAACCAGGTCCTTCGCGGGATCACCACCCAGATCCGCAAGGGAGAGGTGGTGGCCATCATCGGGCCCTCGGGCTGCGGAAAGTCCACCTTCCTGCGTTCTCTGAACCTGCTCGAAGTACCCACCGGCGGACAGATCTTCTTTGAAGGGGTGGACATCACCAACAAAACCGTGGATGTGGACAAGATGCGGCAGAAGATCGGCATGGTCTTTCAGCAGTTCAATCTGTTCCCTCATCTGACGGTCAAGAAAAACATCATGCTCGCCCCGGTGAAGCTGAAGCTGATGACAAAGGAGCAGGCCTCCCGGAGAGCGGACGAGCTGCTCGAGAGAGTCGGTCTTCCGGATAAAGCGCATGCGTATCCGGCCATGCTGTCCGGCGGCCAGAAGCAGCGGATCGCCATCGCGCGGGCCATGGCCATGAATCCGGATGTGATGCTCTTTGACGAACCCACCTCGGCTCTGGATCCGGAGATGGTGGGAGAGGTCCTGGAGATCATGAAAGAGCTGGCCGAGACGGGGATGACCATGGTTGTGGTAACCCACGAGATGGGCTTCGCCAGGGAAGTCGCTACCCGGGCAATCTTTATCGACGAAGGCGTGATCAAGGAAGAAAACGCGCCGGAGATCTTTTTCTCTGAACAGAAGGATCAGAGACTGAAGGATTTCCTTTCGAAGGTATTATAAAATAAGTAACGGGGACAGATTCCGTGACTCGCGGAACCTGTCCCCGCTATTCATTCTGTCTGCCGTGCGGCGGCAGCTTTTTTTAACTCCCGGTATCCGTATTTCATGATCTCTTTCCGGGTGATGAGGCCGATGAAGTAGCCCATGTCATCCACCACCGGAACAAAATTCTGGTTGATGGCGCAGTCCAGCAGGTCCTCGATATTGGCGCTGGCCCGGACCGGTTTATAGGTGGCGCGGCGCGGGATCGCCATGATGGATATGGCTTCGCAGTCCTTCAGGTCCATGACGTTCAGATGACGCATGCCCCACAGGAGGTCTCCCTCCGAGATGGTGCCGGTGTATTTCCCGTCCTGGCTCAGAAGCGGAATGCAGGAATACTTGCGGTTTTCCATCTTTTCCAGCGCCTGCCGGAGAGTCTCGTCTTCAAAAATATAGGCGACATCGCTTTTCGGTGTCAGAAAGAATAAAATGTTCATGTATGCCTCGGTAAAGGTTGAATAAAAGCGTTTTTTAAGAGCGGGAAACACGGAGAAATCCGTGTCGGAATCAGCACAATTGTTTTTGATTCCGACATCTTTATGATAAAACTGCGGGATGTTTCTGTCAATGCGGTGAATTATTAAATTTCCGGAAACTTCGGGACGAGACAAATCTTGTCAGACGAACATCACAATGGTATAATTGTTTTATAATTATTCAACAAAAAGGTCTGCATGTCTGTTCATCCCCGAAAACGGGTCATTCGTCGGAAATCCTTCCCGAGAAGGGAAAAAACGATATACTGGGAACCAGAAAGACACAGACAGCTTGAGTCAGGAGGAAGAAAAAATGTTTTGCGGAAATTGTGGAAAAACAGTAGATGCTTCGGCAAAGATCTGCCCCCACTGCGGAGCGCCCGTGGGCGACATGGCAATGGGAGAAGCCCCCAGGGGAGGCGGATATGCCCCTTCCCGGAGAGCGCCGGCCGGATACGGCGGTGACATGTACGGCAGAAGAAGGGCGACGGTGGATTTCGCGGGGATCGGGATCTCTTCCGGTCTGATCGCAGCCATGATCTACTGGGCAGGCCTGCTGGGCAATTTCGGCATTATAGCCGCAGTCCTGATTGCGGGATATGTGCTGATCCGGGAAAAGGACGAATGGCTCCGGGCGGTGGCGCTGAAGGGAGTGCTGGTCCTGATCTGCTTCGGCCTGCTGCTGGGGTTTGTGGGGCTGCTGGATTATGTCAAGGATTTCATCTGCGACATTATCAACATGATCCGGTATTCGATGAGCGCCCTGGGGAACGGCTATGTGACGACCACCAGCGGCGGCGGTTTTAATTATTTTCTGGATATTCTCAGAACGGTCCTCATCTTTATCCGTGACCTGTTTCTGATACTCTGCGGATTCGCGGCCATCCGCGGCCGCAATGTCCGGATTCCCGGGATCGATGGTCTTGTGGACCGGCATATGAGAGGAGCCTGACGGTACGGATCTCATATCCGGCATGCTGCGTGAAAACAAC
The DNA here is from genome assembly GCA_946626695.1 of uncultured Blautia sp. Classification (GTDB taxonomy): domain Bacteria; phylum Bacillota; class Clostridia; order Lachnospirales; family Lachnospiraceae; genus Blautia_A. Next base: position 8,853 of record CAMOUV010000045.1, on the reverse strand, counting down.
AGGGAGGGAAAGAACATGTATTGCAAGAAATGTGGAACAGAAAATCCGGAAGGCGCCGTATACTGCAGAAACTGCGGCTTTGAACTGGCTGCGGGAAGAAAGAACAGCGCCGGAGCACCTGCCTCATCCCACCGGGCTCCCGGCGGCGACCGCCTGGAAAGGGGCGGAGCGGCACCGGCTCCTTCCTTCAGCCGGGAATCAAGGGCTGCAGCGCCCCGTTACGGTGCAAAGGACATGGCTCCGGAAGCGGACGGGATGAACAGACCCCTGAGCACCTGGGCATATTACGGACTGAGCCTGCTTTACGGCCTGTCCATCATCAACATATTTACCATTTTTTTCCTGATCGGGTTTTATGCCTCCGGCAGCAGCGATCTCGTAAACGAAGCGTACAGATACTACGGATATGATTCTTCCGTAAATGCGGTGCTGAACAGTACCACGGGCCTGCTGGCTGTCATGTGGATCATCACGATTCTGGGCTTTATAGGCTTTGTCCTGATGATTCTGTTCTCCTGCAAGATCGTGAAAAACTGGGCGCTGATCAAATTCTCACGGGGCAGTCTTCTGAAATGGGTGACGGTGGTCCTTCTTCTGATCCTCTCGATCATCGTGATAGGGGTGACAGCGTCCAACGCTTCGCGAAGCTGGTGAAGCCGGTTCGGATATACTGAATAAGGACATAACGGATTGCGGACTGCGCAGGCAGAAAGCAATCCGTGCTTTCGTTTTCGGATAACAACAGACAGGAAAGGGCAGCATGAATCATGGGCGACTACGGATATGACAAGACAGAAATGTTCGACAACCGGCGGCATTCGGCTCCGGGACCGGAAGCGGAGATGGGCGGTACGGTAATCTCTATCTTTGATGGAAATACGAAGCCGAGGCAGATTAATCTGGCGGATTTCGGAAAGCAGCATATTGTGTTCGGCAGAGGAGAGGAATGTGACATCGTCCTGTCATCCCCGCTGATCTCCAGACATGGACACGGCCGGTTCATTCTTTCCGGAAACCGCGTCTGGGTGGAGGATCTGGACAGCCGCAACGGCCTGATCCTGAACGGGAAGATGATAAAGAGGGCCGTCCTGGGAGGCGGCGATATCCTCCGGATCGACGAGGGCACCCGGGTAAGCCGGGAGGGAGTTCTGATCCTGCTCAATTCTGCCCAGGAGACAGCCTCCTGGAAATGGCTGGATCTGCGGACGGCCAATCCCTATACCATCGGCCGCTCGGACAGCTGCACCCTTCACCTTTCCCACGTGGGCGTTTCCAAGATGCATGCGGAGATCCGTCTCGCAAAGGACGGTCATTACTATCTGCGGGATCTGAACAGCACCAACGGCGTCTTCATCAACGGCCGGCGTGTGGACAAGGGCAGACGCCTGCTGGAAAAAGACATCATCACCATCACCAATACCAGGATTATCTTTACAGCCGGAGGACTGTTTGTCTGCACCTACCGGTCCGGTCTCGGGATCGAGGCCCGTCATATCGTAAAAACGGTGGGGAAGGGGAATAAGAAATTCAACATCTGCAACGATGTATCCCTTTCCATCCAGCCCGGAGAGCTGGTGGCCATCATCGGCGGCTCCGGCGCCGGAAAGACGACCTTCATGAATGCCATCAGCGGCTACAACCGTCCCACCAGCGGGCAGGTGCTGATCAACGGGGAAGAGCTCTATGAGACCTACGATTCCCTGAAAAACATTATCGGATATGTACCCCAGCAGGATATCGTTTATGACAATCTTACGCTGGAATCCATGCTGATGTATGCCGCAAAGCTGCGGCTTCCGGACGATACCACCCGGGATGAACGGGCACAGCGGGTCGCCAAGGTGATCCAGATGGTGGAGCTGACCGGCAAGGAAAAGACCATGATCCGCCGACTTTCGGGCGGGCAGAAAAAAAGAGCCAGCATCGCCGTGGAGCTTCTGTCGGATCCGAGGCTGTTTTTCCTGGATGAGCCGGCTTCCGGCCTGGATCCGGGAACGGAACGGAATCTGATGAAGACCCTCAAAAACATGACGGAGGACGGGAAGACGGTGATCCTGGTCACCCACAGCACCCTGAACCTGCAGAACTGCGACAAGATCGTGTTCATGGGGAAGGGCGGAAATCTCTGTTATTTCGGAAACATGAGAGACGCGGAAAAGTTCTTCCATGTGGACAATCTGGTGGATGTATACAATATGATCACCGAGGATGCCCCGGGCTGGCGCAGATATTATGACTCTACGGCCGGGGCCAGGACCGCACCTCTCCGGGAGACCGCTCCGGAGGAAGGCGCCAACCGGAAAAAGAACCGACACAGCTCTTTCCGCCAGGTCCGTGTGCTTTCGGGCCGTTATCTGCGGCTTCTTCTCAATGACCGGCAGAGACTGCTGCTGGTCCTTCTGCAGGCACCGCTGCTTGCGTTCCTGATCTCCCTGGTGGCGGACGGGACCCAGTTTGAGGATTACAGCATGACAAAATCCCTGCTGTTTGCCCTGTCCTGTTCGGCCTTCTGGGTCGGCACGCTGAATGCGATCCAGGAGATCTGTAAGGAAAGAGTCATTCTCCGGAGAGAATACATGACCGGACTGCATCTGGTTCCGTACATTCTTTCGAAGTTTATGGTGCTGGGTCTTCTGTGCCTCGTGGAATCGGGGCTGCTGTCGATCGTCTTCACCATTTTTGTGGGAAGCCCGGAGGAGGGTGTCATGATGTACCCGCCGCTGGAGATCTTTGTCACCACCTTCCTGACATCCTTCGGCGCGTCCGGGATGGGACTTTTTGCTTCGGCTCTGTTTAAGAATCCGGACCGGGCCATGACCGTCGCACCGATCCTTCTGATGCCGCAGATCCTGTTTTCGGGTCTTCTGTTCAAGCTGGAGGGTGTGACGAAGTATATCTCCTGGTTCGCGGTCTGCCGGTGGTCCATGGAGGGATACGGAACCACCGCAAATCTGAATTCACTGCCGCAGAAGATCGATGTGGGCGGTCAGCTTCAGCAGATCGAAAAGAAAGCGGAGGATTTCTTTACGTTTACGGCAGGCCATATGTGGAAGTCCTGGCTGCTTCTTCTGGCCTTTGTGGCCGGCTTCGGTATTCTGAGCCGGATCGTGCTGAACAATATCCGGAAGAGTGAATAATGTGATAACAGCAGAAGATAAGGAAAGGATTGGATGACATGGGATTTGAATATGACTTTACGAACGGGAACTGCAATGTGCTCTATACCGTCGGAGCAGGTGAAAAGATCGATATGGCCATGCTCCGCAGGATCCAGGAAGCGGGAGAAGGCTTTTTCCTCCTGCCGGTGGAGATGCAGAAGAAAGCCGGAAACAATGTGCTGTGCTATGATATTTCCAATGTCACCAATCTTCTGGCATGGAAGGATGAGGTATCCTCTGTGCAGGCCAATGTGATGGAACGTCGGCTGGACGAAGCGGTGAAAGACCTGGAGCTGAATATGATCCCCCGGGAAGAGATCGTCATGGATCCCCGCTTTATCTATGTGGATGACCGGGACGGGGAGATCCGCCTGATGGCCCTGCCGGTTCTGGCGGCAGATGCCGCAGGGTTTGCGGAGGAGGAAGAGGAGGATCTCACCATAGGGAGACCTTCCGACGACTGGTCCCGCAGCGAGGGAAGCTTTGAGGATGACGGCTGGGAGACAGCTGCTCCTGCGGAGCCCGATTATACGGATGAATGGGACAGACCGGATACCTCGGGCGGTGCGTGGAATGTGCCGTCCGGATTCGAGAGCGCCGGCGGGTTTGAGGATAAGACCGTCGCTGCGGCTCCTTCCGCTCCGGATGGATGGGCTTCGGCCGCACCGGATCCGGAACCGGAGGATGCATGGGACGACAATCCGGACGACGGATGGAAGGCAGCCGAGATGACGGAACAGGAAGAAAAGCACCCGGATATCATGCCGGAGGAAGAACCGGTCTCTCTGGAAATGCCTGATTTTGCCCCCGAACCGGAGGAACCGGCTGTCCCGCAGACTCCGGAGATTTCGCAGGCCCCGGAGATCCCGCTGGCCCCGGAGATTTCACAGGCACCGGAAATGCCGCAGCATCCGGTTTCCAGGCAGACAGAGGAGCCTGCCGGAGCGGATTATGCATGGAACAAAAATGCGGGTTCCCTGAACGGGTATTCATCCTACCACAGGAGTGCCCTGGATGGATGGGAGACGCCGCGGCGGAATGTCCTGGACAACAATAATGGCGGCGGTTTCTTCGGAGGAGGGCGCAGCACCCTGCTGGACCGTCCGGATGACGGACGAAGAAACGACGGCTACAGGAATGACACCCGGGACGATGGATATGGAAGCGGCAGGTTCCGAAACGATGCCCCTGTACATACCGGGTACGAGGAGGATGACGAACGGACGGTCATGCTGGGAACGGATGACGACGAGGCTACCGTCATGCTGGGCTCGGCGTATGCCCGGAGCATCGCGACCCTGGTCCGTCAGCGTACGGGAGAGGTGTTCCGTCTGGAAAAGAGCGAAAACAAGATCGGCAAGCGGGAACGCTCCGTGGATATCTGCATCCGCAGCAATCCGGCTCTGAGCCGGGAACACTGCGCAATCCGGCTGTTGTCCGGCGTTTACTATCTGGAGGATCTGAATTCCAGCAACGGGACGTATCTGAACGGCGAAATGATCGCTCCGGGGAAAATGGTGCGCCTGACGGATGGCTGCAGGATCCGTATGGCCGATGAGGAGTTTGTATTTCAGGAGAAGTGATCCGGGAAGGAAAGGGAATCATGATCTGTCCGAAATGTAAAAGGCCTGTGGAGGAGGACAAGAAGTTCTGCATGTACTGCGGAGCGGATCTTCGCAGCGCAGGAAAAAGGCCGAAAAAGAAAAAAAGTTCTCTCTTCACGGTGACCGTCATTATCTGCAGTCTCTGTCTTGCGGTGATCCTGATCTGCGGCGGCATTTTACTCTATCAGAATACGGAAGCCTACAGGCTGAACAAACAGCTGGATCTGGGAAACCGGTATCTGGCAGAGGGCAGATACGAGGAGGCGGAGCTGCATTTTAACAGAGCCCTGGAATATGACGAGGAATCTGCGGAGGCCGAGCTTGGTCTGGCGGAGGTGTACACGCAGCAGAAGGAACCGGAGAAAGCCGCCCGCGTCGTGGACCGGGCCAGCACACGCAGCGACAATATGACGGGAGAACAGCTGTACAGGCTGAATAATTACCGTCAGCGGCAGGCAAAACCCTCCATCACGCCTTCGGCAAGACAGGAGAAGGAGTACAGCCGGGCAAAGAACCGTTCTGCCGCCAGTGAGGGAAGCGAAAGCAAAGGCACGGAGACCGCAAAGAATGATATCGCCGAGATTGAAACGGGAGATATCCCGCAGGAGTCGGAAAACAAGATAGACGAGACGGCTGCGGAAGAACCGGAAAGCTCCGAGGACGACATGAGCGTCGAAAAATCCCGGGAGAAAAAAGAACTGGAGGAGTTTCCGGAGGAGGATACCGGGGAAGAGCCGGAAGAGGACTCCGTCACACCTCTGGATAAAGTGGATTCGCCGGAGCCTGAGGAGAAAACCGAAGAAGAACTGCCGGAAGAGGAAGAAGAGTCTTCGGAGGCACCGGCGGAAGAGGACGATGAACCATCAGAGGAGGATCCCTGGCCGGAGGATGGCGGATGGCCGGACGACGATGAATTCTGGGAGGACACACCGGAGGAGGATACGCCGCAGGATCCGGAGCCGGAGGAAGAGAGCTTGGTGCCGGAGGATCCCGATGCGGAATGGCCGGAAGAGCCGGAAACACCGGAGGAAGAGCCGGAAATGCCGGAGGGAGAGAACGAAGAGCCGGAGGAGGATGACCTCTGGGGTCCGGAGGATGACTTTGACTGGGAAACCGAGGACTATGTGTATCCGGGAGACGAGCAGGAAACAGGAACCGAACCGGAACCAGGAACCGAAGCGGAAACACCAGCCGAACCGGACACGGCAGAGCAGCCGGACTGGAATGAGGAGCCGTGGGACACGGCAGAACCGGATGGCGGATCGGCAGAACCAGAGGCTGCGCTTCCGGAGGCGGGAAACCCGGAGACGGAAGAGCCCCAGGCCGAAATACGTTCTGCGGCGGATATTTTGAATGAGTACATGGCCTCGCTGCCCTTGGTCTTTGATCTGCCGGAGGGCCCGGCCTCCTCTGCGGAGGGAATCATTGCGGCCAGGGTGGAGGATATCGACTCTGACGGGCAGGAGGAGCTGATCGTGATCGAGCTTCTTTCCGGAGAGCTCGGCTTTACGGTTTATGAATCGGACGGAACGCAGGCCATAATGGCGGGCCGGGAGGTTTCGGACTGCGGTTTCCGTGACGGAGCAAACGATGCGTACAAGGGAACCCAGACTGCATTCCGTAAAGGAAACGGTATCGGGATCGCCACCTACCAGGTGGGAAGAGACATCGGAGGGGCCCCCGGAATCTATGCTGCCGTGCAGATGTGGTCCGTGGATGCTTCCGGCAGCACCGAAAGGATCCTGGATGTCTCCTGGAGCTCCGGAGAAGATACCGGAGACTTTCTGAATCAGCTTTCCGGACAGGGGCTGAGCGGAAGCTGGATCCTGGAAGGAGCCGGTCTGGATCTGGTGAACCAGCCGGAACTGCTGTATTCCGCAGCGGATCCTCTGGAGGGCGGCTTCCGGAACGCGGAAAGTGCCGCAGAATACGATTATATCACCGTGAGTGCCGCAGGCAGTACGGATTACGCCGGTTTTACCATCCGCTGAGCAGCAAGGCGACAGGTCCCGGAGGGATTTCGACCCGCCGGGACAGCAGAGAGGAAGGGACAGGTTGAGAGAGCTTCCGGATACCTACAGGATCATACGGAAAATCGGGGAAGGAAACGGCGGAGAGGTTTTTCTGGCCGTTCACCGGAATCTGAACAAGCAGGTGGTCCTGAAAAAAATAAAAAACGAAGTCAAGGATCTGAGCAACAACCGGGCAGAGGTGGATGTGCTTAAAAACCTGCGGCATTCTCATCTGCCGCAGGTTCTGGATTTTCTCCGGATCGACGGGGACGTATATACCGTCATGGATTACATTCCAGGCCGTTCCTTCCGGGATTATCTGCAGGAGGGTGAGTACTTCGAGGAAAAGCATGTTCTGTTCTGGGCAAAGCAGATCTGTGAGACGATCCGGTATCTGCACAGCCAGAAGCCTCCGATCATTCACAGTGACATAAAGCCCGGCAACATCATGCTCATGCCGGACGGGAATATCTGTCTGATCGATTTCAACATTTCCGCCAGCCTGAGCGGATACGGGGCCAGAGTCACCGGCTATACAAAAGGATATGCGCCGCCGGAACAGATCGAAGCCCTGCATTATAATCAGAAGGTCCACAATACCAACATGTGGATGTCCATCGACGAGAGGGCGGATATCTACAGCTTCGGTGCTTCCCTCTACCATATCCTTACGGGGCAGAAGCCTTCGACGGACAGGGAAGGGTACGTGGAGGATATCCGGTATTACCGGGATGACATGAATGACATCTTCGCATCCATCATCATGCGATGTCTGCAGCCGTTGCCGGAAAACCGCTACCAGACCGCTGCCCAGGTCATGCATGAACTGGAAAATATCTATACCAATGACCAGCGCTATCGCCGCCTGAAAAAGAGACAGAACCTGCTGTATGCCCTGACGGGAGTCGGTCTTGTCCTTTCCGCAGGGCTGATGGTGGGCGGTTTTCTTCTGCGGGATTCGGAAAAACAGGACCGGTACTCGGAACTGGTCTCTCTGCAGCAGGAAAGCACCGCCCGGTGGGATTATGCCTCGGCGGAGGAATACTATGATGAAGCGGTCGCCCTGAAGCCGGGGGAGCTGGATGCCTATTTCGAGATGGCCCTGGCTCTGAAACAGCAGGCGGACGCCACCGGCCGTCCGGAGGGCTATCAGGCGCTGGCGGATTATATCGACGGACAGATTTTGGAAAACAGGAAAATCAGTGCCCGGAGGGATGAACTGGGAGACATCTATTATCTGAAGGGATATGCCTTTGACAAGATGGGAAGCGGGAATGAGGAGGCGGTTTCCTGCTATGAGGCTGCCATCGATATCGATCCGGGCCGGCCGGATTATTACCGGGACTATGCCATCGCCCTCGCCAGGCTTGACCACCATGCAGAGGCGGAGGAAGCGCTGCAGAAGGCAGAAGAGAAAGGGCTGGCAGACGCCGGTCTGTCCTTCGCCTGGGGAGAGATCCGGATGGCCCTGAAAGATTATTCCGCGGCCAGGGAAGAGTTCCTGCAGTGCATCTCCCGGTGCGGCACGGAGGATGAAGCACTGATGGCTCAGGCCTACAGACAGGCCTCCTGCTGTGCTTTTCAGGCGGATCCGTCAGACCAGGGGCTCCTGGACGGGATCGATCTGCTGGACCAGGGAATCGCCTCCCTCAGCGGAAGCTACCGCACAGCCCTCCTGGAGCAGGAGGTGACCGCTTATTCGGAACTGGCCGAACGGAACAGCGGGACCGAAGCCGCAGATGCCTATAAACGGAAGTCAGCGGAAAAACTGGAAATGATCATGGGAAGCAGTTATGCCACGGCCAGGACGTATCTCAATCTGGCCAGCACCTATACGGACCTGAAGGACTATGCCGCCGCTGCTTCGACGCTTTCCGGAATGCAGGAGCAGTATCCGGAGGATTACAGGACCTTTGCCGGACTGGCCTATCTGGAATACCGGCAGAACCACGGAAACTCCGCCTCCCGGTTCAGGGAATACTATGAAAACGCAAAAAGCCGGTACGATGCCCGGACAGGGGCGGGAACCGAAGATGAGATGATGCTCTGGCTCAGCCGGATCTATGAGTCCGGAGATTA
>CAMOUV010000044.1 GCA_946626695.1 uncultured Blautia sp. | reverse complement strand
TCCTGGTCCCGCCGCAATGCTTCTTTCTCATTTCTTTGCCAAAGCTTCCTTCTGGATTCCGCCGCATTGGGTTTTAAATGGGAAGAAACATATACATCGTCAATATACTCCTGCACATCCCGGAAGAGCTTTTTCCCGTTCAGGAATTCCGTATGCCCGAACACCACCAGCCAGACCATCATATCATGCCGGAGAAGAAAATCCGTAATCACATCGACGGCCACCGCCATGGCCTGGTCCTTGGGATAGCCGTAGGCTCCCGCGGAAATCATCGGGAAAGCGACGGTTTCGCATTCATACCGAAGAGCCAGTTCGAGGGAATTACGGTAGCATGCGGTCAGAAGCTCCTTTTCACCCCTTTTTCCGCCGTGCCAGATCGGCCCGACCGTGTGGATCACATATTTTGCCGGAAGGCGGTACCCTTTCGTGATCTTCGCCTGCCCGGTCTCACAGCCGCCCAGGGTGCGGCATTCTGCCAGAAGCTCCGGACCGGCCGCGTGATGAATCGCGCCATCCACCCCTCCCCCGCCCAGCAGAGAGCAGTTGGCTGCGTTCACAATGGCATCCACTTTCATCTTTGTAATATCATTTCGTATGATTTCGAATGGCATGATTCATAACTCCTTCATCGGATGGACAGACAATGACGCCCCTTCTCCACACTGCACACGCTCCTGCCTTATTGCAAAAAACCAGCCGAAGAATCTCTTCTCCGACTGGCCTCTCACACTATACAGTAAGCAAGTCATTTATTTGGTTCCGAAGATACGGTCGCCGGCATCACCGAGGCCCGGGCAGATATAGGCGTTCTCGTTCAGTTCACGATCCAGATTGCCTACATAGATCTGTACATCCGGATGCGCTTCGTGAAGCTTTTTAAGACCTTCCGGAGCTGCAATCAGACACATGAACTTGATGGTCTTGCCGCCCTTTGCCTTGACAAAGTCCACCGCCTGTACGGCAGAGCCGCCGGTGGCGAGCATCGGATCCACGATGATCGCGATCCGTTCGCTGATGGGATCCGGAAGCTTGCAGTAGTATTCATGGGGTTCGTGGGTTTCAGGGTCGCGGTACAGACCGATATGACCGACCTTCGCGGAGGGTACAAGAGTCAGAATACTGTTTACCAGCCCAAGTCCGGCGCGCAGAACGGGAATAACCGCCAGCTTTCTGCCGGAAATCATCGGTGTCTTACAGGTTTCCAGAGGTGTTGTGACTTCCACATCCTTTGTGGGAAGGTCCCGAAGGGCTTCATAGCCCATGAGGATGCCGATTTCCTCCACCAGTTTACGGAATTCATTGGTTCCTGTGTTTACATCTCGAAGCATTGAAATCTTGTGCTTGATCAACGGATGATCCATGATAAAAACATTTTCCATCATACTCTTCCTCTCTTCTTAAGTAGTCTTCAACACTTCTATTGTATCAAACACAGGCACTTCTGTCCATACGGAAAGTAAGGATTCCTGAGCATGGACGAATCATGCGGATGGGTGATTCGTGTAAACGGACGATTCCCGGCTCTGCCCGACAGGGAATATGTTTTGCATGTTCGTCCCTCTCCTGAATAGCGGGATTATATTGTTCGCATCTGTACGACACAAGTGTCGTCCATCTACGTACAATATAATTCCGCCATTCCGTCGAGAAGCCGTACATCAGCAAGAACATATTTCTCCGTCAGGGAGAGCCGGGAATCTGGTTTTCTCATCCGAAATGCTCAACCGCGGAACGCTCGATCGGGAGACCTTTTTTATAGCGTTCCAGGAAAGTGCGGAATCCTTCCGCATCTTTCGGATCCGGCTTCAGGGTCTCGCCCTGTTCCGATGCGAAGACTTCTTCATCCAGCCAGTCTTCCAGAGTCCGGCTGCCGCCTTCGGTCATATACTGTGCCAGGAGCGCAATTCCCCAGGCGCCGCCCTGCTCCGCCGTCTCCATGACGGTGATGGGGGTGTCGAAGGCTCCGGCTAGGATCCTCTGTCCCACGCCTTTTGTCTTGAACAGGCCGCCATGGGCCAGGATCCGTTCAAAGTGCATTCCCTCCCTTTCCCTGATGATCTCCATCCCGATGGCAAGGGTGGCGAGGGAGGAATACAGGTGGGTCCGCATCAGGTTCGCCAGGGTGAAACGGCTTTCCGGTCCCCGGACAAAGAGGGGCCTTCCTTCGTCAAAATCCGTGATCCCTTCACCGGAATAATAATTGTATGCCAGCAGACCTCCGCCGTCAGCTTCTCCTTCCAGAGCTTTCCGGTACAGCAAAGGATACAGCTCGTCCAGGCTGCAGGAAGCGCGCAGGGCTTCGGCTGCCTCTTTGAACAGCCGCACCCATGCATTCAGGTCTGTGGTGCAGTTGTTGCAGTGGACATTGGCTGCCGGTTTTCCGGTGGGGGAGGTGACCATGTCGATCTCGGTATAGACTTCGGACAGGTTTTTCTCCAGCACCAGGATCGCAAAATCCGAGGTGCCGGCGGATACATTCCCGGTCCGGACCCGTACCGCATTGGTCGCCACCATGCCGGTGCCGGCGTCTCCTTCCGGCGGGCAGAGAGGACAGCCCGGTTTCAGATTTCCGGAGGGATCTAGGAAGCGTGCTCCTTCCTCTGTCAGTCTTCCGGCTTCTTCGCCTGCGCAGAGCACCTTGGGAAGGAGATCCGTGATCTCCCAGGGCATGGACTGCACCTCCGGAAGGCTGCGGAATTTTTCCAGCATCTCCCGGTCGTAATCCAGGATTTCCGAATCGATAGGGAACATGCCGGAGGCATCTCCGATGCCCAGCACCTTTTCGCCGGTCAGAGACCAGTGAACATATTCCGCGAGGGTCATCAGGGAGCGGATCCGATCCACATGTTCTTCTTTATTCAGAAGAGCCTGATACAGATGAGCGATGCTCCATCTCTGCGGAACATTGAATTGAAAAAGCTCCGTCAGCTTTTCGGCTGCCGGCTTTGTGATCGTGTTTCTCCAGGTTCGGAAGGGTGCAAGCAGACGGTCGTTCTCATCCAGCGGCAGATAGCCGTGCATCATGGCGCTGATCCCGATCGCGGCCAGCCGCTGTATTTTCTGTCCGTATTTTACTTCCGCTTCGCGGACGCAGGCCGCATAGCTCCGCTGCAGTCCTTCGCGTACGGTTTCCAGGGAATAGGTCCAGACTCCTTCCTCGAACCGGTTCTCCCAGGTATAGGAGCCCTCCGCCAGCGGAGCATGGTCCGTTCCGATCAGGACGGATTTGATCCGGGTCGATCCCAGCTCGATGCCCAGGACGATTTTTCCTTCCGCCAGTTCCTTCTGTGCCTGTATTTTTTCCATATCCGGTCCTCCTGTACTGCCATGAATACCCATACCGGCAGTCTTATTCGAGATTGGCATGCAGCTTGAACATTTCTTCCGCCGTCTTGTTCATCCGTTCCATCAGAATCATGATCACCGCATCATACACGATCCAGGAAAGCTGTTCGAAGGTATTCCCCATGGGCTGGATGGACCGAACCGTGTCCTGCAGATTGCTCTTCGGCGTTGCTCCGGGAATCACCACAACCGCATCGGCGATGGATCCGATGGAGGCATCGGGGTGGATCGTCAGGGTCGCGATCTTCGCTCCCAGCTTATGGGCTTTGTTGGCCATCACCACAAGGCTGCCGGTCTCGCCGGAGCCGGAGCCGATCACCAGCACATCGCCTTCGCCGATGGCAGGGGTGGTGGGTTCTCCGACAAAAGAGACCAGCAGGCCCAGATGCATGAGCCGGTTGGCAAAGGCTCTGGCCACAAAGCCGGACCGACCGGCTCCGGCAACAAAAATCCGTTTTCCGGAAAGGATGACATCGGCAAGCGTTTCCAGTTCTTCGGTCCGGATCTTTGCCGCGTTTTCCAGGAGTTCTTCCAAAATACCCGTAAGCAGTTCTTCGTGTTTCATGTGTTTGCTCCTTTTCTTCTTACTCCGGTCATGATGAGGAAGGGCTGCCGCGTATCCGCGCAGCAGCCCCCGCCTTATGAAAAGATCTTTATGAATTTTCCTTGCACAGCTGATAGATTTCTTTCGCGGCTGCCACAGGATCGGCCGCATGGCAGATCCCGCTGCCGACGATCAGGACCTCCGGGCCGAAAGCCGCATAGTCGGCCACGGTTTCCGCCTTGATCCCTCCGGCCACGGAAATCTTTGCCTTTCGGGCGCAGGCGCTCATGGCCTTCAGATCCAGCAGTGGTGTCCTGCCGGCAGCCTGCATGTCGGTTCCGGTGTGGACGGCCAGTCCGTGGGCGCCAACCGCCTCCAGCTCAGAGACTCTTTTTTCCAGATCCGGAACGCAGATCATATCCACCACGACCTCTTTTCCGTAGGCCTCCGCCGCCTCGATACAGGCTTTGATGGTGAGAAGATCGGTCACTCCCAGTACCGTCACGTAATCCGCTCCGGCCTTCAGGGCTTCCTCCGCTTCCAGATAGCCCGCATCCATGATCTTCATGTCCGCCAGGATCTCCTTGTCCGGAAAGCGTTCTTTAAAGAAACGGACCGCTTCCATTCCATACTGATACACGAAGGGCGTTCCGATCTCGATGATATCCACATACTCCTTCACCCGGTCCATCAGTGCAGCCGCTTCTTCCATCGTCAGGTCATCCAGTGCAATCTGAAGCTTCATCGTTTCTCCTCCATGGATCATTCAAGGTTTGCGTGATACTGCCAGAGTCCCTCCAGATCCAGCTGTTTTCTTCTGACCAGCATAAAAGCGGTGATGTCGCCCAGAAGGAGAAGGCTCTGCTCAAACAATGAGGTCATCGGCTGAACCGACTGCACCTCATCCGGTGCTTTGGCCCGGCTGGCAACGGGAATCCGGAGGAACAGATCCGCCACGTCCTTCAGGCCGCTGTCCGGATTGCTTCCAATGTGGATCACCGTAGCTCCCAGCTGTTTTGCCTTCCGGGCGATCCCGGAGGGGAACAGCGTATTGCCGCTTCCGGATCCCACCACCAGCACATCCTTCGGCGTGATGGCCGGTTCCGTGATCTGTCCGACCACGACCGTGTGAATTCCCAGATGGTTGTATCTCTTTGCGATCGCTTCCAGGGAAAGCAGGACTCTTCCCACTCCGACAAAAAAGACCTTTTCCGCCCCTTCCAGCAGGGACAGATACGTTTCCACCGCCTCCGGGTCGACCGCATGCAGCGCCTCTTCGGTTTCGTGCAGCACGATGTCGGCTGCCGTACTGAATGTCAGTTCCTCCATCAACGGTTCCCTCCGCAATGCTCCGCCAGGAAATCTTCCACTTCCTTCTCGGTGGGGATGGATACCTGGGCCCCTACTCTGGATACGCAGATCCCTGCAGCGGCATGGGCCGTCACGATCGCTTCTTCGATCGGGCGTCCTTTGCACAGCTGCACGGCCAGGCAGGCACCGAAGGTATCTCCGGCCGCCGTCGAATCCACCGCGTCCACCTTGAAGCATTCGATAAACTGAGCGCTTTTTCCGTCATACAGCAGAGCTCCGCGGCTTCCCAGCTTCAGGATCACATAACGCGGTTCTGCCTGTTCATACAGCCATTTGGCTGCTTTCAATGCGCCTTCCGCGGTATCCACATTGATCCCGGTCAGCGCTTCTGTCTCCGCCTCGTTGGGCGACAGGATATACAGCCCCTTCAGGCGGTCCAGAGGAATATGCATGGCCGGCCCCGCATCCAGGAATACCGGAATATTCTTCTCCCGCGCCAGTTCCACGGTCTGATAGACGGTCTCCAGCGGAATCTCCAGCTGCATCACGATCATGTCAAAGGCTTCCGCCTCCAGTGCCTTCCGAACATCCTCCAGGCAGACACGGTAATTGGCTCCGATGGAGACATAGGAAACATATTTTCCGCTCTGATCCACCAGCATGACGGCCAGACCGGTCTGCGCCTCTTCATCCCGCACGATATATCTTGTGTCGACTCCGGCACTGTTCAGGGATTCCATCAGCCGGTCGCCGTTGGCATCCTTTCCAAGCCTCCCTACGGCAACCACGTCGCCCCCCAGCCTGGCCGCCGCCAGGGCCTGGTTGGAGCCCTTTCCGCCGGTGGCGTAGCCGTAATCGCCGCAGATGACCGATTCGCCATGATTTCCGATCCGGTTTGCCTGCTGCAGGAACAGATCCATGTTCATGCTGCCGACCACCAGAATTTTAGGTTTGTTCATTCGGTTCTCCTGTCTGCAGGCTTACTGCTGTGCCAGTTTACGTGTGCGGCGCTGATCGATGTAGAAATTCAGGATCAGAACGCCGATCAGAGCGATACCCCAGATCATGTCACGATAGTAATTGCTGACATTCGGGAACAGATTCAGATACGAGGAAAGCATCTGCAGGATCAGAACTGCTATGAATACGCCCGGGATGTTGCCGAAGCCGCCGTTCGGATTGATTCCGCCCAATACGGAGATCAGGATCGTCTGCATGGTGTAGCTGCTTCCGAAGTCTGCCTTTGCGGAACGCAGTCTCGAAAGAGAGATAAGTCCTGCGATGGCCGATACCAGACCGGACAGCATGTAGGCGCGTATAATGACGGAAACATTGCTGATGCCGGCGAAACGGGATGCATTGGCGTTTGTACCCACCAGATGAACCCGTTTACCGAACTTGGTGATGGAAAGGATCAGCGAAACGATGATCACCATCAGAATAAATACCAGGAAGGGAACCGGAATTCCCAGGACCGTAAGAGACGCAAAGCCGTTGAAGGCATTGAGCATGTCTCCCTTCGGTGTCCCGCGGTCGGCCGCTCCGACCTGCAGGCTGACGGTGGAACCCTTGGAGATCACGATGGCGATTCCCATGAACAGCTGGTAGGAACCCAGGGTCGCCAGCATGGCAGGGATATTCAGCTTCGAGATCAGGAAACCGTTCAGCGCGCCGCAGCAGATACCGATCAGCAGCGAAACCAGAATGGCGGGAAGGATCCCCCAGCCGGAATCCACCATCAGCTTGCCGCCGATGATCGCACAAAGGTTGGCAATATAGACCGTGGAAAGATCGATGCCGCCGGAAATCATGGCGACGCCGCAGCCGATGGCCATCAGACCGTACTCCGTGAGGGTCTTGGCCATGGTCTGCATATTGCCGACATTCAGAAAGCCGCTTCCTTTGGTGATGGATGCGATCAGAAAGACCACTGCAAAGATGATCAGAAGCCGGATCATATTTCCATCTATCTTTTTCCCTTTCATTATGCCGCCTCCTTCTTTGCTTTTCCAATCCGGATGCCGCCATGACTCTGCATCACGGAAACCGCCGTACCGATAATGATGATCGCACCGATAAACGCTTTCTGCCAGTTCACGTCGATTCCCAGAAGGATCAGACTGTTGGTGACCATGGTCAGAAGCAAGGTACCCAGCACACAGCCCTTCAGGGTACCCACGCCGCCGTTCATCCGGGTTCCTCCCAGGATGATGGCTGCGATGACATTCATCTCCGCTCCGGAATACTCAGTCGGCAGATAACGCATACTGTTAACCGCATAGGTGAGACCGGCGATGGCTGCCAGCATCCCGTTGATCACAAAGATCCCGAACCGGATGCCTTTTACATTGAAGCCGGCCCGCTCCGCCGAAACCTCATCACCGCCGATGGCAAAGACGCCCCGGCCTACCATGGTGAAGTTCAGAAGAAGATATGCAACAATATACAGAACGACCACGATCAGGAAGGTCATCGGTAGTGCCGCGCCTAGACCGGTGACCGGGTTCTTTACTCTCAGCAGGACCGAAGAACCATAGTTCGCCAGATTTTCAGGCAGGTCCATACGCTGTGCTTCGAAAGCGCCCAGCAGAAGTCCGCTGAAAATCGAAGAGGTTCCCAATGTTACGATCAGGCTCGGGAACTTGTATCGTACAATGATGAATCCGTTCAGCGCGCCCATGATGCCGCCGAAAGCCATGCCGATCAGATACACCAGGATCCAGGGTCCGTTGTATCCGGTGGCATAGGTGATGCGGATCGCCAGATAGGTGGAAAGCGCTGCGACCAGCGGGAAGGAGACGTCGGGACCGGTGCTGATGAACGCAAGGAAAGCACAGAGCGCGTAGATCAGCGGAACGATCATCGAACGGGCGATGTCAACGATGTTATTGTTGGTATAAAACTGGCCGGAACGCATCTGGATCACGATTGAAAGGACAATGATGATCAGAAACACATAAAATTCCGACTGTTTTGTCATTTTTTTCAGTCTTTTCATGCTATTCCCTTCTCCTTTCTCAGCCTGCTGCCGCTGCCAGATTCTGGGCTGTCAGTTCTTCTTTGCCCAGTTCGCCTGTGATGCGTCCGTTCTGCATGATCAGGGCTCGGTCGCAGGTCGCGATCACCTCGGCGGTATCATCCGAAACCACAATGATCGCCACGCCTTCCGATGCCAGCTGCTTCAGGAGATTGTGAATGTCATACTTTGCGCCGATATCCACGCCCACCGTCGGACCGTTGAGGATCAGAACCTTCGGATGGGTCGCCAGAGCACGGGCCAGCACCACCTTTTGCTGATTGCCGCCGGACAGAGTGGAAACCGGGAAGGTGTGATCCTTGGTAGCCACACCGATCTCCTTCACCCAGCTGGCGGATTCGTTCAGCACTTTCTCATGATTTACATATCCGGCCGCCGTTCCCAGATCATCGAGACGCGTCACCGTGATATTGTCCACGATGGACTGGGGCAGGAACAGTCCTTCTGTCAGACGGTCCTCGGGAACCAGCGAGATTCCCGCCTTCTGTGCCTTGCTGGCGCTGGAGAAGGATACTTCCTTCCCTTCCAGCCGCATGCTGCCGCCGGTGGGTTTTAAAAGACCGGAAAGCGCCAGGGAAAGCTCGGTACGTCCGGATCCCAGCTGCCCGGTGACACCGAGGATCTCTCCTGCATGGAGCGTAAAATTAATATCTTCAAATCCCGGAGCGCTGAAACCGTTCACCTCCAGGACAGGTTTTCCGATGGTTCGCTGTGTTTTTTCCGTATCATTCGCGTCAAAGTGACGCCCGGTCATATAATACGTGAATTTTTCTTCCGTCATTTCCGAAGTCGGACAGGAGATGACATTCTCCCCGCTCCTCATGATGGTAATGCTGTCGGAGATCTCGAACACCTCATCCAGCTTATGAGAGACAAAGAGGATGGTCACTCCGTTCTTTTTCAGCTGGTCGATGATCTCAAACAGACGGCTGACCTCTTTCTTGGTAAGCGCTGTGGTGGGCTCATCCATGATGATCAGCTTGGCATTGTCCAGAAGTGCTCTCGAGATGGCGATCAGCTGCTTGTCCGCCACCGGAAGAGTCTCCACCAACGCGTCCAGATCCACGTCAAAATTGATCTTGCTGACCGCTTCCTCCGCGATCCGGCGGAATTCCTTGCGGTTTACAAGCTTCTTCTTGTTGGCAAGCACCTGGTTGAACGCCAGGTTTTCGATAACCGTCAGGTTCGGGAAAATGGAAAAGTCCTGATAAATTACCTGAACGCCGGCCTTGATCGCCTCTGCCGGCGTCATGACGGGATAGTTTTTCCCGTCGATCTCGATCGTCCCGCCATCCGGCTTGTAAAAGCCCGAGATGACCTTGATGATCGTTGATTTGCCGCAGCCATTCTCTCCGGCCAGACAGTGCGTCTCTCCTTTTTTGATGGTAAGGTCAACGCCCTTCAGGGCGTGAACGCCTCCGAAGGATTTTTTGATCTGTTTAACTGAAAGAATATTCTCCATTCTGTCGTCCTGCCTTCCTTCCCAAGATGGGTAAAGCGGATATCTGCGATCCGCAAGGCCTGCCTGCGGTGTCCGCTATGCTGTAAAAGCGTATAAAAAAGCGGAACTGCTGCGTCGTTGCGCCGGACTGTCCTCTGTCGGAAACCCGGATGCGCGCTGCGCAGCAGTTCCGCTCCGCTTCCTGATTACGTAGTGGCTTTCATGCCCTTTTTCTGTTATCAGTCAGTGAATTTGTTTGATCAGAAATCGTATTCGTCGATGTTGTCGGCGGTGATGGTGATATCAGCCTTGCCGATGATGCACTGGTTGTCTCCGGGAACGATGGAGATTTCATGATATCCGTCCAGACCAAGATCGCAGCCGTCGGTGATCTCTTCGCCGGCAAGGATCATGGAAGCAACCTTGCACATGATATATCCGGAATCCTTCGGATCCCACAGCTTCATTGTGGAGATAGTGCCGGATTTTACATAGGGTTTGAACTCGTTCGGGGTACCAACGCCAACGACCTTGACATCCAGTCCAAGCTCTTCAACAGCCTTTGCGATACCGGGGCAGTCTGTGGAAGCGACACCGGTGAAGCCCTTCAGATCCGGATTGGCTTTCAGAACTTCTTTTGCTCTCTCATAGGAGGTATCGATGGATTCTTCGGATTCGCAGGTCGGAACCGTGCCGTTGATGAGTTCCATGTTCGGATATGCTTCCAGCTGATGCTCATAAGCGGCTGTGGAGTATTCCATATGGGTAGTGGAGGTTACATAAGCAACCATCTCGGCATATTTGCCTTCTTCGTTCATGTCTGCTGCCAGCGCATCCATGATGGCTGCACCGAAATCCTTTGCGGTGAAAGCTTCGGTATCAAACAGGGTATTTACCTGGTTGGAAGCTTCGTGGGTGATAACTACGATGCCTTTTTCCATAGCGGTCTGCAGGGAAGCCTCGATTGCGCCCGGGTCGATGGGAACAACACAAAGAGCATCCACGCCCTGGTTGATCATGTCGTCAATAACCTGTACCTGGGAAGCTGCATCTGCGTTCGCCGGTCCCTTCTGGATGACGTTGATGCCGGTCTCTTCGCCGAACTGATTTACGCCCTGCTCCATACGGATGAACCAGTTGGCGGTATTGTCCTTTGTGACGACTGCGATGGTCCATTCGGACGGATCCTTGTCGGATTTGTAATTTGCCGGATCAAAAAGATCGTCAGATGCCATTGCGGTAGTTGCTGCCATGGAAGCCACCATAGCGCCGGTGAGTAACATTGCCACAAATTTCTTCATGCCTTTTCCTCCTTGTACGTTTAGTACATATAGTTAAGTTGCCGCGGTTGCCCGCACACCCAAAGGGTTCATAGTGATACAGATGCTCCGGCTCCGGGAGAATCATCAGGACAGCTCCTGGCCGATGAGCTTTGTGTCCAGCACGACCTCGATCCTTGGCCGGTCCGGAAATTTCATGCGGCTGATCAGAAGCTTTGCCGCCTTTCTTCCCATGCTCCTTGCATCCCGCTCGATAAAACAGAGGGGATAACCGATGGTATCCAGAACTTCGATCCTGTCCAGCCCAACCACCGTGATATCGTCCGGGACCGCTTCGCCCCGCTCATGGAGCGCCCGGAGGAAACCGATGGTCGTACGGTTGTTGCAGGTCAGGACCGCCGTAGGCCGGTTCTTCTGGGCAAGAAGCTCCTTCGCCAGCTCATAGGCCTTTGTCGCGCGGAAGTTGCCGAAATACATCAGCGATTCATCCGGCTCGATCCCATGCTGCCGCAGCGCATCCAGAAAACCTCTCTGCCTCTCCCGGGCAAGGACCCGATCCAGCGTGGCATTGATGATCCCGATCCGTGTATGTCCGTTCCGGATCAGCTGTTCCGTCGCATCATACATGCCGTGGTAATCGTCAAAGTAAACGCCGTCCAGCTCTTCCAGGCCGATATTCCGGTCCATCACCACCACCGGCACATTGATCTCTTTCAGGATCTTCCGGAGTTCCTTCCGCTCCGCCGGATCCCCGTAGTCCACGGCCGGTGTATACAGGATGCCGCAGACCTGATTGTTTTCCAGCAGATGCAGGGCCTTCCGGTCCTTTTCCGCATCATCGTCGGTGGTATAAAAAATCAACGTGAGTCCGTTTTCATCCGTGATCTCCATCACGCCTCGGAGGATCTCGCCGAAAAACGGATTATCGATCTCCGGAACGACAAAACCGATCGCCGTGGAGACACCGGTGGAAAGATTCCGCGCCATGGCGGAAGGGGTAAACTGCCGGTCCCTGATCACCGAGAGGACTCTCTCCCGCGTTTTTTCACTGACGGAACCGGTATGGTTCATCACACGGGAAACGGTCGCTTTGGAAACACCGGCTTCTTTTGCAATGTCCATTATTGTCAGACTGCTCATCCGGAGTACCTCATACTTTTTCAAAATTGTAACCGGTTTCCTTCTCTACGTCCTCATTATAGGACGGAATACGAAACCTGTCAACAGGAACTATGGGCCGGAATGTAACTTTTCAACATATACACAATTTTCAGAAGCAATTTTTGTGAATTTTATACAATGGAATAAAGTGGTAACCGGTTTCTCTGTCTCAGGATGGAACAACCCGGCAGAAATACCCCGCCGCGCAAAAAACCGGGGCATTTCTGCCCCGGTTTCCTATTTTTTCATGCCGGCCGTACCGCGTCTTTGTCAGTCGCCGTACACTTCCTTTTCGAATTCCACCAGCTGATCAAACTCTTTTTCCACAATGGCAGCCATTTCCGGCTCCAGTCCCACCATATGCTCTGCCTCCAGCCAGGCCCTGGCCATCTCCCGGCCCATCTCGTTGCCGATGATAAAGCCGCCCATGCAAAGCACGTTGGTATTGTTCACGGTCTTTGCCCGTCTGGCCTGATAAATACTCTCGGCCAGCGCCGCATACACGCCGCGATGCTTGTTGCAGATAATGCTGACTCCCATTCCGGTACCACAGATCGCGATGCCGCGTTCGAACTCCTTGCTCTGTACGCCCCTGGCCACGGCTTTCGCCGCATCCTGGAACAGCACCGGTTCATCCGGATCAATGTCTGTGATGTCATAGCCCCGTTTGATCAGATCCTCTTTGATGGCGTTCTTCAGTTCAAAGCCGCCCGCGTCCGCTCCCATTATCACTTTCATGGTCTTCTCCTTATCCGGCGTTCTCTTAATACTCCGGCTCGATCAGGCCGTAGGTATTTCCCTTTCTTTTATATACCACATTGATCTGGTCTGTCTCTGCATTGTTGAAAACAAAGAAGCTGTGTCCCAGAAGCTCCATCTGCACGCAGGCATCCTCCGGATACATGGGCTTGATGTCAAACTTCTTGGAACGAATGATCTTTACATCCTCGCTTTCCTCATACTCATTGTCGATAAATGCCTGCTGGAAGTTTCCTCCGGACTGCTTGCGGTCGATGATCTTGTTTTTGTATTTACGGAGCTGGCGCTCGATAACCTCTTCCACAAGATCGATCGATACATACATGTCGTTGCTGGTCTGCTCGGAACGAATGATATTGCCCTTTACAGGAATGGTAACCTCAATTTTCTGACGTTCTTTTTCCATGCTGAGGGTGACAATCACTTCCGTGTCCGCGGTGAAATACCGCTCCAGCTTGCCCAGCTTGTCCTCGACGGCCGTTCTCAGTCCGTCACTGACCGGAATATTTTTTCCACTGATGATAAATTTCATGCTTCCATCCCCTTTACTAGTTGATGTAAACAGTATAACATACTTTTCGCTTTCTGCCTATCATTTTATTGAAATTTCACAGATTTTTTTGCAGTAGTCTGTTAAATGACAGCGTTCCGCCAAAAATGTCCAACGCACTCCCCACGGTCACGTCCAGTTTTCCTTTGCCGTACACCTTCAGATCCTCCAGATCCTGTTCGTTTCCCACGCCTCCCGCGTAGGTGACCGGCCGTTCCGTGCATTCGGAGAGCATGGCGGCGAGATTTTTTTCCACGCCGGATGCTTTTCCTTCCACATCCACCGCATGGACCAGGAATTCGTCGCAATAGCTGCTCAGCGTATGCAGGATGTCCGGGGTCAGGATCGTGTCCGTGAATTTCTGCCAGCGGTCCGTTACGATGTAGTATTCTCCGTCCTTTTTCCGGCAGCTCAGATCCAGCACCAGATGCGTGCGTCCCACCGTGCGGACCATCCGTTCCAGGTTTTCCCAGCGGATCTGTCCGTCGCGGAACACGTAGGAGGTGACGATCACATGGCTGGCTCCTCCGTCCAGGTAGGTGCAGGCGTTGTCCGGGTTGACGCCGCCCCCCAGCTGCAGGCCGTCCGGGTAGGTGCGGAGGGCCAGGAGGGCCTGTTCCCGGGTGGCTTCGTACCAGGGGGAGTCCGGAGCGTTCAGCAGGATCACGTGGCCGCCTTTCAGGTCATGGTCCCGGTAGAGGGCCGCATAGAAGGCGGCGTCCTGTTCGGAGACGAAGTTTTCCGCTGCCTGGTCGTTCTGATCCTGCAGGCTGCCGCCTACGATCTGTTTGACTTTTCCGTTGTGAATATCGATGCATGGTCTGAATCTCATGTGGTTCCTCCG
>CAMOUV010000043.1 GCA_946626695.1 uncultured Blautia sp. | reverse complement strand
TTCAATTTTGTAGCGGCGATCATGTACACGCAGCTTTTCAACCTGCTCTGCGACAAGGCGGATGACGTCTACAGCGGAAGGCTCCCGTACCATGTGCGGCTTTTGCTGGATGAGTTCGCCAACATCGGGCAGATCCCGAAGTTCGACAAGCTGATCGCGACGATCCGGAGCAGGGAGATATCGGCTTCCATCATCCTGCAGTCTCAGAGCCAGCTGAAGACGATCTACAAGGACGCTGCCGAAACCATCATCGGGAACTGCGATACGATGCTGTTCCTGGGCGGCAAGGAAGGGAGCACCTTAAAAGAGATCTCCGAGACGCTGGGAAAGGAAACGATCGACCTTTACAACACCTCCGACACCAGGGGGCAAGGCCGGTCCTACGGGATGAACTACCAGAAAACAGGAAAAGAACTGATGACCCGCGACGAGCTGTCCGTCATGGACGGAACCAAATGCATCCTCCAGCTCAGGGGCGTCCGTCCGTTCTTTTCCGATAAATATGACATCACCCGGCACAAACGATACAGGGAGCTGTCCGACTACAAGGCATCCAACGCATTCGACGTGGAAGGGTATCTCCGGTGTAAGCTTAAAATGGGCCGGAATGAACTTTTTGAATGTGTCGATCCGGATGCGGAAGCAGGTCCTGAAATGGATACGCAAGGCAGCACCTGTTTGGAAACGGAAGACAACTGAATATGGTACTTTATTAACACAGGGCTTCCCGTAATCATGCATGGGGAGCCCTTTTTTTGCGGAAAAAGCAGAAAGGAAAGGTACAACATGGGATTTTTCAGCAGCAGCATTACGATCCTCCAGACCCTGGTCACGGCTATCGGCGCCGGCCTTGGGGTATGGGGCGTCATCAACCTCCTGGAAGGTTACGGAAATGACAATCCCGGTGCAAAATCGCAGGGCATCAAGCAGCTGATGGCCGGCGGAGGGGTGATCCTGATCGGGACGCAGCTTGTTCCCCAGCTGTCAGGACTGTTCGGATAAGAAAGGGGAGATTGATCCATGTTCGATGCGATATTCGAAGCGATCGAAGAATGGATGAGGGATCTTCTGACCGGCATGGTGACCTCCAACCTGGAAACATTGTTCACGGACGTGAACGAGAAAACATCGGAGGTCGCCGCCCAGGTCTCCAAGACGCCGCAGGGATGGAACGGCAATATCTTCAGCATGATACAGAACCTATCCACGACGGTGATCCTGCCGATCGCGGGGATGGTCATCACGTTTGTGCTGTGCTATGAGCTGATCTCCATGCTGACGGACAAGAACAACATGCACGACATCGATACATGGATGTTCTTTAAGTACTTCTTCAAGATGATGATTGCCGTGTACCTGGTGAGCCACGTTTTCGAGATCACGATGGCGGTGTTCGACGTAGGCCAGCACGTGGTGAACGCGGCGTCGGGAGTGATCGGGCGGGACACCGCGATCAATGTCGACTCGCTCATATCCGAGATGGAATCCGCGATGGAGGACATGGATATCGGGGAGCTGGTGGTGCTTGCCCTGGAGACACTGCTCGTCAGCTTCGGGATGAAGATCATCTCGGTGGTGATCACGATCGCCTGTTACGGCAGGATGATCGAGATCTACCTCTATACTTCGGTTGCACCGATACCGTTTGCGACCATGACCAACCGGGAATGGGGACAGATCGGTACAAATTACCTGAGAGGGCTGTTTGCCCTGGCATTCCAGGCGTTCCTGATGATGGTGTGTATAGGCATCTACGGAGTTCTGGTCAGCTCGATCGAGATCTCCGACAACATGCACGCGGCGCTGTTCGGCGTAGCGGCTTATACAGTGCTCTTATGCTACACGCTCTTCAAGACAGGAAGTCTCAGCAAGCAGATCTTCAATACGCATTAAGGACCTGCCCGACGGCCGGTCCAGGGGGAAAACCAGGAGAAAGGATAAGCAGCGGCCGGCCTTCCCCGGCATGTGGCAGCTGCAGGTGAACATATGGCGTATGTCAGTGTCCCCAAGGACTTGACGAAAGTAAAGAACAAAGTGGTATTGAACCTGACCAAAAGGCAGATCATCTGCTTTGCGGCGGCAGCAGCCGTGGGGATCCCGTTTTATTTCGTGACGCGGGATGTGATCGGGAACAGCAGCGCGGTGATGGGGATGGTGGTCCTGATGGTGCCGGCCTTCCTCTTCGCGATGTACGAGAAGGATGGAATGCCTCTTGAAAAGGTACTGATGAACATTATAACGGTGCGTTTCCTGCGCCCGCAGGTCCGGATGTATGAGACAGAGAACCTGTTTGAAAAGGAGGAACGGCAGATGGAGGCGGTCTCCCGGAAAAAGAAGCGGAAGCGGAAAAAGAAAGTTTATAAGAAGAAAGCGGCCTCCGGCGGAAGAAACCTCGGCCGGAACATGGATGCCGTAAGGAGGCAGGAAGCCTGGGATTCCGGGACGGAAAAAGATTTGAACCGCCGGAATGCGGAAGCCGGTTACCATGCGGCCGGGAGAGGAGGAAGAAGGAACCATGCAAGACAGGGATGAAATGAATGCCGGCTACCCTGAACAGGACACTGGCAGGGAACTGACCCGCAGGGAGAAAAAACAGAAACGGAAGCTCCTGCACCAGGAGGAGATACTCCGGGAAAAGCAGGAAGCCCTGGAAGAAAAGCAGAGGATCGCTGCCCGCAGGGAAGCAGCCAAAACGGAGAAGAAAGAGGCGAAACTGGAGTCAGAAAGAGCAAAGAAGGAAGAGAAGGAAAACAGGAAGCAGGCAAAAGCCGAAGCTAAACTTGCGAAGAAACAGGGAAAAAAGAACAGGAGAAACGCTTCCGCGAAAAAGAAAGCTTCTTCCCGGAAAGCCGCCCTGGACAGGCAGAAGAAAGAGAAAAGGATCTCTGCCCAGAAGTCCATCCCGTACCGGGAGATGGGCCGCGACGGGATCTGCCGTGTACAGGACCGGCTGTATTCCAAGACGATCCGGTTCTACGACATCAACTACCAGCTGGCGCAGAATGAGGACAAGAGCGCGATCTTTGAGAACTGGTGTGATTTCCTGAACTACTTTGACAGCACGATCAGTTTTCAGCTCTCATTTATCAACCATAAGACCAACATGGCGGAGTTCGAACGGGTGATCCGGATCGAACCGCAGGACGACGCGTTTGATGATGTGCGGATGGAGTACGCGCAGATGCTGAAGGACCAGCTGGCGAAAGGGAACAACGGATTGATGCGCTCGAAATATATCACTTTTGCAGTGGAGGCGGATTCGATTCAGGAGGCAAGGCCAAAGCTCGAGCGGATTGAGGCGGACATCCTCAATAACTTTAAGGTGCTGGGCGTCAGGGCTTATTCGCTTACCGGGGTGGAAAGGCTGCAGATCATGTACGAGACTTTCAACCCTGACCAGCAGGTTCCGTTTCGTTTCCAGTATGACCAGCTCTTAAGGACAGGCCTTACGACAAAGGACTTTGTTGCGCCGACCAGCTTCGTGTTCAGGAACGGTCAGTATTTCCAGATGGGGAATACCCTCGGGGCTGTTAGTTATCTGCAGATCCTCGCGCCGGAACTGACCGACAAGATGCTGGCGGAGTTCCTGGATATGGACAGGGACCTGGTGGTGAACCTGCATATCCGGTCCATCGACCAGATGAAGGCGATCAAGCTCGTAAAAAGCAAGGTGACGGATATCAACCGGATGAAGATCGAGGAGCAGAAGAAAGCCGTCCGTTCCGGCTATGACATGGACATCATCCCTTCAGATCTGATGACATACGGGAACGAGGCAAAAAGGCTGCTGGAAGATCTGCAGTCGAGGAATGAAAGGATGTTCCTGATCACGATCCTGTTTCTCAATACGGCAAAGACCCGGCAGGAACTGGAGAATGTAGTTTTCCAGACCTCCGGCATCGCGCAGAAATACAACTGCGTGCTGCGCCGCCTGGATTTCCAGCAGGAGCAGGGGCTTATGAGCAGCATCCCGCTGGGGCTGAACCTGGTGCCGGTAAAGAGGGCGCTGACCACGACATCCACAGCGATCTTTGTCCCCTTCACCACGCAGGAGCTTTTTATGGAAGGGGAGTCATTGTACTACGGACTGAACGCCCTCTCCAGCAACATGATCATGGTGGACCGGAAGAAACTGAAGAACCCGAACGGGTTGATCCTCGGGACGCCGGGTTCCGGCAAATCGTTTTCTGCGAAACGTGAGATAACGAACGTCTTTTTTGTAACGCAGGATGACGTGATTATCTGTGACCCGGAGGGTGAGTATTACCCCCTGGTGCATGCGCTGGGAGGCCAGGTGATCCATATCGCGCCGACCAGCCATGACTACATCAACCCGATGGACATCAACCTGGATTACTCGGATGACGATAACCCGTTAGGCTTCAAGTCGGATTTTATCCTTTCGCTCTGTGAGCTGATCATGGGGAGCCGGAACGGGATTGAGGCGGAGGAGAAATCTGTCATCGACCGGTGCCTGCCGATCGTATACCGGAAGTATTTTGAGAATCCTCTGCCGGAGAACATGCCGGTGCTTGGAGACCTGTACGCGACGCTCCGGGCCCAGCAGGAAGTGCAGGCGCAGCGGATCGCGACTGCACTGGAGATCTACGTGAACGGGTCCCTGAAGGTTTTCAACCACCGTACCAACGTGCAGCTGGACAACCGGATCGTCTGCTTTGACATAAAAGACCTGGGGAAGCAGCTGAAAAAACTCGGCATGCTGATCGTCCAGGACCAGGTGTGGAACCGGGTCACACTGAACCGGTATTCCCACAAATCCACCCGCTACTATGTGGATGAATTCCATCTTCTGCTGAAGGAAGAGCAGACAGCGGCGTACTCGGTGGAGATCTGGAAACGGTTCCGCAAATGGGGCGGCATCCCGACCGGCATCACGCAGAACATCAAAGACCTTCTCGCCTCCCGGGAGATCGAGAACATCTTTGAGAACAGCGATTTTATCTACATGCTGAACCAGGCTTCCGGCGACCGGCAGATCCTGGCGAAACAGTTGAACATTTCGCCTTACCAGCTGTCGTATGTCACGAACAGCGGGGAGGGAGAAGGCCTCCTGTTCTACGGGAACATTATCATTCCGTTCAAGGACAGGTTCAATAAGAATTCCAGGCTGTATTTGCTGATGACGACCAAGCCGGAGGAAGTGGAGAAGCGACAGGAATCACGGTTTGAGGAACCGCTGGATAAAGACTACTGGCTGGACCCGGAACCGGCTGAAGCGGATCAGGAAGATTACAACATAAGACCGTTCGAAGAGGAAACAGATTAACACAGGCGGCAGGAAAAGCCGCCGGAAAGGACAGATATGAAAGAAAACAGAAAAGAAAATTTCGAAGTAAAAGAAGAAAAAGACGAAAAGAAAAAAGCCAGGCAGGAAGCTGAATTTCTCCGCTCAGTCGGGGATGTTTTCACCCGGGTTTTTCAGGAACTCGGAATGGACGTCACCATGATCGAGGAGGGCTCCCCGGAAAAGCCCGGTTTCAGCGTATATGGAATGATCGCTCCCTTCCAAGGCATGGAAGGACCGTACAGGGACTATTCACCGGCAGAAGGTTGCGGGGAGGAATCTTTCCTCGAGATGCTTTCTGACATGACAGCCATGAGAGGGATGTTGACCGGGGCGTATGAAATGTCGGTCATGTTGATGAACAAAAGGATCAATGCGGATATCGTATCCGGTGTGGTGAAGCAGTATCGTATGGAAGCCGACAGGATCATGAAGAAATGGGAAGCGTACAGGAAATGTGACGCCTGACCTACCGAAAAGGAGGGTTTCAGATGGCCGGGAGAGAGTATAAGGCTAAAGAACGTGTGGTGCAGAAGATGAGCCGGGAAGGCCTGGTTGAAGAAAACCTCCGCTCCGGGAAAAAGAGGAGGATCATAAAGGACAATGCTGTCCGGATCGGAGACCGCCCTGCAGAACAGGTCTTTCAGAATAACGGCAGGGAAACTGTACCCAGGCAGGGAGAACAGCGGCTGTCTACCGGACCTGATAACCGCGGCCGGCAGATCGAGCCGGAAGTACGAAGCCCGCATCTGCAGGAAGCCCCTGAGGCAGGGCCTGCTCAGGAAGGAAAAAGAAGAAGGCGGGCACGGCCGGATGCAGGAAGAAGCAGCCAGTCCGATATCCGGGAACCGGAAGATGCTGTCAGGTTGGAGACAGAATCGGATGATCAATGGGATTCCGGTCCTGGAGACGATATCCGGAAAACCCGGAAGGGTGAGGTCTTCCGGGAGAGCAGGATGTCCCTGGAATATCAGAAAAGCAGGATAGAAGACGATGCTACAGAAGATACCGGCCGCCAGAAACTGAAGAAAGGACGGATCAGGACAAAGCAGACAGCTTCCCTGGAGGAACCGGCCTGGATGAGGCCCCGGATGGCTGGCAAAGACAGTGCAGATTACGAGGATCCTGATGATGCAGAGACGGACATGCGAGGGCCTGACGGGAGTTCTGTCAAACCCGGATACAGCGCCGGGAACAGGCAGAGCCGGGAAGGAAAGATCCGGGAAAGGTCAAAGATATTTGAAAGGCCGGATCCGGAAGAGAGCCCCCGGGTCGCGGAAGAGACAGGGATCCGTGAGGAGAAAAAGCACCCGGAAGAATCGGATCTTCAGGGAGAAACCGGCCAGATAGAAAATACAGGCCGGGAGGGAGAGCCGGAAGTTTCCGGGGAAACATTTTCTGCGGAATCCGCAAAGCTTGACAAGGTACATGAACATTCCTCTGCGGCATCGGAGAAGAAGC
This sequence comes from uncultured Blautia sp., assembly GCA_946626695.1. Classification (GTDB taxonomy): domain Bacteria; phylum Bacillota; class Clostridia; order Lachnospirales; family Lachnospiraceae; genus Blautia_A. The sequence continues at coordinate 7,702 of CAMOUV010000043.1, read as the reverse complement.
CGCTCTCCCTCAGCGATATCCGGCATGAAAGGAAGAAAAGGCAGGTCCGTGAAGCTGCCGAAAAGCGGAAAAGAGAGGAATCCCGTCTGAAAGAGTCCTTTCCTGAAGAAGAAAATCTGGAAAGCCTGAAAGACGAAATCCGTTCCGGCCAAAAGAAAGAGCGCCTGAACAAAGAACAGAGAAAAGCAGGGTCAAGGCTCATCTTTGAACCGGATAACGGCATGGTCAAAGGAAGCGGGATCGGGATCGGCAGGAAGATCATATCCGCGCCGGCTGCCGCAGCGGCCGGGGGCATAAAGAAAGCGGCCGGCGGTATAAGCTATACGGCGGACATGAAGCTGCGGGAAGTGGAAGAGGATAATACCGGCCTGAAAGCATCCAGGCAGCAGGCAGTCTTTTTGGAGGATTCGATGCGGTCCCTTGCTTCCCGAAGCCGGGCAGGGAGGAACAAACGCCGGGCCAGAGCAGCAAGGCGGAAAGCCGACAAAGCAGGTGTCAGCCGGTTCTTTTCCAAAGAGGAAGGAAAGCGCGTAGAAAAAGCCGCGGAGATCGAAGCGGGCAAAAAGAAAACGATTCGGAGGTTCCTGCAGAAGAAGCGTCGGATGCGGATGTACGCCGCGGCCAAAAAGGAAGAAAAGGCGGTCAAAGATACCGTCCACATCCAGCAGAAGCTGACAGTCAAGGCAGCAAAGGCTGTGGAGGAAGTGATCATCCGGAACAGGAAGATCCTCCTGATCTTAGGCGTGTTTGCCGTGATCTTCCTTCTGGCATCAGCAAGCCTCGGCAGCTGCACGGCCCTGATCCACGGGAGCGGCAGCAGCGTGGTTTCAACCACCTATCCCTCCACGGATGAAGATATCTATGCCGTGGAGAACCGATACAAGCAGCTGGAGTATGAACTGAACCTGCAGATCAACCGGATCAAACAGGAGAACCCGGACTATGACGACTATCGTTTCCAGATCGATGAGATCTCACATAACCCCTACCACCTGATTTCGTATTTCACGACGATGTACGGGGAATTCACCTATGACCAGGTGAAGGATGAGCTGGAAGAGATCTTCCGGCAGCAGTACGGCCTCAGCTGTACAGGGGAGAGCAACGTCACGGTGACGGAGACCAGGAAGATCAGGGTCGGCGACCCGATCGGGCAGGTCGTGACGAGCGGGTACTGCAGCTGCGAGAGATGCTGCGGGACGAACGCCGGTACGCCGACAGCCAGCGGGGCCTGGCCGAAGCCTCAGCATACGATCGCAGTCGATGCTTCCAATCCTGTTGTTCCCATGGGGACCCATGTGGTCATGAACGGCATCGAGTACGTGGTGGAAGATACCGGACCGCTCAGACAGTACGGCGTGGATTTCGACGTGTATTACGGGAGCCATGAGGAAGCGCTGCAGCACGGCCACAGGACCCTGACGGCTTACCTGGAGGACAGCAGCGGTTCCCGGGAGATCGAGGTCACCGAGACAAAGACGATCCGAAGGTACAGCGTAGTGATGACCAACCATAACCTGAATTCAGTGCTCCGGGCCCGTATGACGGAGGACGAAAGGATCCGGTACAACCTATACAACAGGACCTACGGGCACAGGGATTACCTGTTCGACCTGGCCAGCCTTCCGGTTGGGATGCAGTACACAATACCGCCGGATGCGCTGAGCGATGAGCGGTTCGCCCGGATGATCGAGGAAGCGGAAAAGTACCTGGGCGTTCCTTACGTATGGGGCGGGTATTCTCCCTCCGGTTTTGACTGCTCAGGATTTGTGAGCTGGGTCATCAACAACTGCGGAAACGGATGGGCCTATGGACGTCTGATCGCGGAGGGCCTCCGGCAGGTATGCGCCTATGTTCCCCCTGAGGAAGCGAAGCCCGGGGACCTGATCTTTTTTGAGAAGACTTATGATACGCCCGGCGCGAGCCATGTGGCGATCTACGTCGGGAACGGCATGATGATCCATGCCGGCAACCCGATCCAGTACACGACATGCAACACGCCTTACTACCAGGCGCACTTTATGCAGTTCGGACGGCTGCCATGACGGAGGTGGAAGAATTGAACAGAAGGCTTTTAAAGCTGATCGAGCAGGAAGAGAAGGCTGCAGCTCAGATTATGGAGCTCCAGGAAACCCTGAAGAAGCTTCGGGAGATGCGGAAGGCGGAAGAAGACCAGCAGATCATAAGGAGCATCCGGAGCCTGAAGCTCGGGGGACGGGAGCTGATCGGGCTGCTTTCGGCCATAGAGAACGGGACCCTGAGTGATGAGATGAAGGAACAGCTCCTTTCCCTCCCGGAGCCCGGCCCTGAGAAAGAAACTGTTCCTGCCCAGGGAGAGGAACTCTGGAACGATGCGGGAGATGATACAGGGTCTTTCCCGGAGGGTACAAAGAAGGAGAAGCATATGAAGAGAGATGCCGACGGGGCATCGGAAAGAGAGGAAGAAAATGACACAGAAAATATTTAAGAAAAGCCGCTTCATCCACCTGCTGGCTTCCGTCTGCCTGGCCGGAACCATGCTGGCTGGCTGCGGGGAGCCGGTATTCGCGAACGTGGATCCCGCGTGGGAGGAACAGGCCGCGGTGATCGTACCCGAGACCCCTGCGGAGAGCCCGGTCCCGGAAGCGCCGGAGCAGGGCTTTTCCACCCCCGGTAACGGGGACCTCGGGGATGAAGTGGAGGATTCAAAACAGAAAGATTTTTACACGATCCGGACGAAGGATAACAAGACGTTCTACCTGGTGATCGACCATGCGAACAGCGTTGACAACGTTTACCTGCTCTCCCTGGTCGATGAGTATGACCTGGAAGAGTTCATGGATGGGACAGCGCTATCGCGTGAAACAGTTGCGGAACCGGTGCAGCCTACGGTAACGCCCACGCCGACGCCGGAGCCGACCCCGACGCCGACGCCGACGCCGGCAGTTTCCGGAGAACCGGAAAAGAAAGCGCCATATGAAAACAGCACACTGTGGATCCTGGGCGGCGGTTTAGTGCTGTTCCTGCTCCTGTATTACTTCAAGATCTACAAACCTTCCCATGATACAGGGGATGACGACAGCGAAGGACTCGAGACAGACGACGCGCTTCCGACAGAGCGGGAAGAGTAAGGAGGAAATTTGATGAACAAGATGACTTTTGATGAATTTATTGATGCTGTGCAGAAGGATGTCAGGCCGATGCTGTCAAGATCATACCGGGATGCGGAGCTGAGGGTCGTTCCTTTCCAGAAAATGAACAGTTCCTACGTCGCACTGCAGATGGAAAATGCAGGCAGCGGTGTGGTCCCGAATGTCAATCTGACAAATCTCTACAGGGATTATCGGGATGGTATAGCGTTTGACCGTATTTTGAAAGCCGTCACGGAACAGCTCCAGTCGGACCCGGTGGTGGATGCGGCGGAAATCCTTGACTACAGCCGGGTGAAAGAAAAACTGTTCATCCGGGTCAGCGACGCGGAAAAGAACAGAGACGTGCTTGCGAAAACGCCCCATAAGGAAGTGGACGGGCTTGCGGTCACTTACCACATCCAGGTCCAGAAAGGGAGCGACTTTACGGCTTCCACCCAGGTTACAAACGTCCTTCTGGAAGCCTACGGGATCACCCCGGAGCAGCTCCATGCGGATGCCATAGAGAGCGGGAAGATCCTCTACCCGTCCAGGGTGGAACCCCTGGCCAGCGTGATGATGGGGATGATGGGCGGAGGCCTGGATACCGATATGGTGTCATTCGAAGACGCTGGACTTGTGATGATCTCCAATACACAGGGCATGAACGGGGCAGCCGCTTTGTTTTATCCCGGCCAGATGGATTTGGTTGCCGAGAAGATGGGAGGGGACTACATGATCATTCCGTCCTCTGTCCATGAGCTCCTGGTCATTCGTGACGACGGGACCGGCTATTCCACCCTGGAAACCATGGTGCGGGAGGTGAATTCTGCCATAGTCTCACCGGAAGACCAGCTTTCAGACCATGTATACCATTATGACGCAAAGGACCATGTCCTGGAGAAGGCTGAGACTTTTGAAGGGAGGATGGCACAGAAGAAGCTCGAACACGAAGGCACAAAAGAAAAGACATCCGTGCTGCAGAGGCTGAACGATAAAAAGGAGACTCTGGGAAGCCATCCGGGGAAAGCAGCCCCGAACCGGCTGAAGGACATGATGCTCTGAAAGGAGAGATGAAGATGGAACAGAAGGATAAGAAAGAAAAGGAACAGGCTTACCGCCTCCGGGATTACCTTCTGCTGACTTCTTTCACGGAGAGGCAGAAGAAAGAGTCCGGTGAAAAGAAAAAATAAGGATCACTGATCAGGCAGGCAGCCGGCCTGGCCGGCGCCTGCAGGAAGGGGAAGTTTTATGAGAAATCCATTTGAAGAAAGATTCCTGGTGATCGCGGAGAAACCGGGAGTAGCAAAGACGATCGCGTCGGTACTTGGATGCAGGGACAGAAGGGACGGGTACATTGAAGGCCCGGACGCTGTTGTAAGCTGGTGCATCGGACATCTGGCGGAGTACGCCATGCCTGAAGAATATGATGAGAGCCTGCGGAAATGGTCGCTGGAAACGCTTCCGATCATCCCGGAAAAGTGGAAGCTGGTCGTCCCGGCAGGAAAAGCCAAACAGTTCGGGATTTTGAAACGTCTGCTGCAGGAAACCGAATTTGAATATGTAGTGAATGCGTGTGACGCAGGGCGGGAAGGTGAATTGATTTTCGGCCGGGTATATGAACTGTCCGGGAGCAGGATGCCTGTAAAAAGGCTGTGGATCTCCTCCATGGAGGATGAAGCTATCCGGGAGGGATTCCGGAACCTGAAGGATGGGACGGAATACTACAGCCTGGCGGCAGCGGCCATCTGTCGTGCCCAGGCGGACTGGCTTGTCGGGATGAACGCGACGAGGGCTTTCACAAAAGCCTATGATTACCTCCTGACAGTCGGACGGGTACAGACGCCGACCCTCGCCATGCTGTCGGAACGGGATGAACAGATCAGTAATTTCCGGAAACAGCAGTATTATATATCCCACCTGCTGATCGATTATAACGGCCGGACGATCGACGCAGTTTCGGAGCATTATCCGGACAAGGAGGAAGCCAACAGGGCCGCTGGGGTCTGTTACGGCCAGACGGCTGCCCTCAGTTCCATCGAGAGGAAGACGAAGTCGGTGCCGCCTCCGAAGCTATATGACCTGACGACCCTGCAGAGGGATGCGAACCGCCTGTTCGGTTTTACGGCGGAAAAGACGCTTTCGATCGCGCAGGCCCTTTATGAGAGGAAGCTTATCACCTACCCAAGGACGGACAGCAATTACCTGACTGACGACATGGCTGAAACGGCAAAGGCAATGACCGCCGGATGCCGTAAGATGTTCCCGTTCCTCGATAAGCCGGGAGCAGGGGAGGATATAAGCCGCATGCTGGACAGCAAAAAGGTCAGCGACCACCACGCTATCATCCCTACCGGGGAACTGATGAAGGCAGGCCTTGCAGGATGCTCGGAGGAAGAGGCAAAGATCCTGGCGCTTACAGCGGTCAGGCTTATGTGCGCTGTCGGCAAACCGCATGTATATGAAAGCACCAAAGCATCTTTCCTGTGCTGCGGGTATCCATATACCGCAGCCGGCAGATCCGTAAAGGAGAACGGATGGAGGGAAGTATACGAAGCCTTCCGGAAAGAATACAACCCTGAAGAGAAAAAGGAGGAAGTCCCGCAGGACCTTTCTTCCCTGTACCAGGGGCAGAGCTTCCCGTCTGTAAAGACAAATGTTACGGAACATTGGACAACCCCGCCGAAACATTTCACGGAAGACACCCTGCTCCTTGCCATGGAGCGCGCAGGAAATAAAGACATGGATGCGGAGGTGGAAAAGAAAGGCCTTGGGACGCCGGCCACCAGGGCTGCTATCATCGAGAAGCTGGTTTCCTCACGTTATGCCGTCCGGAAGGACCGGCAGATCATCATTACGGAAGCAGGAAAGCTTCTGGTATCGGCTATGCCGGAATACTTGCGCTCGCCGAAGATGACGGCAGACTGGGAGAACCTGCTCCTGCAGATGGAGAAAGGAAAATACAGGAAAGAAGAATTTCTCAAAGGGATCCGGGAGATGGTGGAAAGGATCGTTACAGACTGCAGGCAGATGGACGTCAGTGAAAAGGAGCGCTTCAGGGAGCTTTCCCCAAAGAAAGAGGAGATCGGAAAATGCCCGGTCTGCGGCTCACCGGTCCGTGAAGGAAAAAAGAACTTCTACTGTTCCAACAGGGATTGCAGCTTTGTGCTCTGGAAAGAGAGCCGTTTCCTGGAAACAATGAAAGGCTCCATCACTGCGGAGACAGCCAGACAGCTTCTTTCCGGCGGCCGGGCCCGCATGACGAACCTGTATTCCTATAGAAAGAACCGTTATTTCACGGCTGACCTGCTGATGGAATGGAAGAATGATCGTGCGGAATACAGCCTGTCCTTCCCCAGAATGCCTTACGGGAACAGGAAAAAGAAAGGAGCTAACAGGACATGAAGTCGATGACATGGGAAGAGCTGAAGGAATATATCAAAGCCATGCCAGAGGAAGAGATCCTGATGATCCGATTGGAGGAAGGAGGCGTTGACGATGGGAGAGATTCTGCAAAAGAAGTACCGGTTCACGGAGGCCTGTATCCGCCTGGAGAAGGGAAAGGGACTTTATTCGGACAGTAAAATCTCAACAGCAGAAGAAGCAGTGCGCCTGCTGCAGGGAGAGCTTTCCGGTTATGACAGGGAAGTGCTTTGTGTGGTTAACCTGAACACGAGGCTTCGGCCGGTCAACTTCCATGTGGTGAGCGTAGGGGATATAAGCCAGTCCATCGCTTATATCCCGAACATCCTGAAGACGGGGATCTTATCCAATAGTTCCTCGTTTATCCTTCTCCACAACCACCCGAGTGGGGATGTCACCCCTTCCGGGCAGGATATCCAGCTGACCAGGCGGGTGGTGGAAGCCGGGAAGATCCTGGGGATCACCTGCCTGGACCATGTCATTGTAGGAGGTGGAAACGGTACTTTTTGCAGCATACGTGAAACAGGATGTGTGGATTTTGAAGGTGAAAATATCAGCCTGACCGCGGCGGAGATCTTCCGGGTCGGGGAAGATAAAGATCAGCCGGAAAGGAGAAAGATGACAGGAAAAGAATATGCTGCCCTCCGAAAGGAGCAGCTGAAGGAGATCACGGACCGCCTGGAGGCAGGGGTGAAGGAGTATATGACCAATGATGTGAATTTCAAAAAGGTTTTGGAGACGATGTCAAAGTTCCACCATTACAGCGCCAACAATGTGCTCCTGATCGCCATGCAGATGCCGGAAGCGACACATGTAGCCTCCTACGGTACGTGGCAGAGGAAATTCAAGCGCCAGGTGATGAAAGGACAGAAAGGGCTGTCCATCATCGCCCCGGCGCCGCAGAAAGAGAAACGGATGCGGGAAATAACTGACCCGAAAACGGGACAGGCAGTTCTGGATGCGGATGGGAAACCAAAAATGGAAGAGATTGAGATGATGGTCCCCCGGTTCAAGGTAGAGAAGGTGTTCGACTTGTCCCAGACGACAGGGGAACCCCTGCCAGAGTTGAATGTCCCGGAACTCACCGGAAATTCAGAGAATTATAAGGCATTCATGGAAGCGATGCATAAGGTGTCGCCGGTGCCGATCCGGTTTGATGACGTGGAGGGCGG
>CAMOUV010000042.1 GCA_946626695.1 uncultured Blautia sp. | reverse complement strand
TAGTGGAAGGAACACGCCTTCCGGAGTAAGGAGCAGTTAGTTCATTAAATAAGAAATTCAACTCACTATGGCCAGTACGCTTAGAATATATCGGAATATTCCGAAAGCAAGGGTGAGTCACGGAACCTGTCCCGTGGCTCATTTTTCACTGTCCTCTTGAGGGGCAGCACACCACTGTCCCCCTTGACTCCCCGTGACTCCCCTGCAAAAAAGCTCCCGGGAGGGTGTCCCGGAAGCTTTCCTGTCATTGTATCAATATTCCAATGTCTCCATGTATTTCATGTAACGCACGACCATCAGCGCGATCTTGAAGGTGATCGCGTCCTCGAACACCCGCAGATCCAGTCCGGTGCTCTTCTGGAGCTTATCCAGGCGGTAGACCAGGGTATTCCGGTGGATGTACAGCTGCCGTGAGGTCTCAGACACATTCAGGCTGTTGTCAAAGAACTTGTCGATGGTGGTCAGCGTCTCTTCATCGAAATCATCCGGCGATTTCCCGTCGAAGATCTCCTTGATGAACATCTTGCACAGCGGGATGGGAAGCTGATAGATCAGACGTCCGATACCCAGGGAGCTGTAGGCGATGACCCTCTTCTCCCCGAAGAAGATCTTCCCCACATCCAGTGCCATGCGGGCTTCCTTATAAGAACGGGAAACCTCCTTCAGTTCACTGACGATGGTACCGTAGGCGATATGGATATCCTCCGGCTGGTCCATGTCCAGATTCTCCAGCATCTCGCCGGCCAGCTCATCCACATCCTTGTAGCCTTCCTCCGGCTCCAGTTCCTTTACGATGATGATGTTCCGCTCATCCACCGCCGTGATGAAGTTCTTGCTCTTGCCGCCGAAGAAGTTCCGGACACTTTCGATGGAATTCAGATCCCTCTCCTGCTGCAGCTCCATGATCATGACGACCCGGCGGGCATCCGCGTCGATATGAAGCTTCTTGGCACGGTTATAAATATCGACCAGCAACAGGTTGTCCAGCAGCAGGTTTTTGATAAAGCTGTCCTTGTCAAAACGTTCTTTATAGGCGATGATCAGATTCTGGATCTGGAAAGCGGCAAGCTTCCCGACCATGTAGGTATCCTCATCATCCCCGTATACCACAAGGATATACTCCAGCTGATAATCATCATTAACCTTAAAATACTGATATCCCCTGACCAGCTGGCTGTCCGCCTGCGACCCCACAAAAGCCTGAATATCCGCGACTTCCACGGCAAAATCAGCAAATGTAGAAGCAAGCACCTTGCCGTCCGTATCGATCAGACAGAACTCCGTTCTGGATATATCCTTGAGTCCCTCCAGTGTATTTTGAAGAACCTGATTTGATATCATTTTCTTTCCCCCGCTCCAATCGTAAAAGCTGTTCGTATCACACTGTTCATTTTAATACAATTTCACCAAAAATAAAAGGGGGAAATCAAAAAAATACACAAAAAATACAGTTGTTTTTCGTTATCTTTGTGACACACAGCTCAACATCCGGGTTTCTTACACTTCAAAGATCAGGTCTCCGTAGGAAGGCATCGGCCACATTTCCTTATCCACCATCATCTCCAGCGCATCCACGGGGCTTCGAAGCTCCTCCATGGCGGGCACCATTTTCCGGCGGCAGAAGAGCGCTCTCTCCCGTCCGGCCGGATACTTCGGATATTCCTCCGTCAAGGCCGACAGCCGGTTCATGGCTTCGCTCGTTTTCTTAAGATTGGCGGAGGTCTTCTCCAGAAGCTCCTTCTGCACCGTCGGATCGACCACACCGGTGGCCGTAATGGCGTTGATGGACTCAGCCAGAACGGTGGTATACCGGATCACCGCCGGGATGATCTGTTTCACCGTCATGTCGATCATGGTCCGGGCTTCGATATTGATGGCCTTTGCGTAAATATCATACTGGATCTCGGAGCGGGATTCCAGCTCAGTCCGGTTGAACACCCCGAAGGCCTCGAACATCTTCACCGATTTCTCGGTGGTCAGCGCCGGGATCGCATCCACCATGGAGGGATAACAGGGCAGTCCTCTCCGCGCAGCTTCCTCCGCCCACTCGGGCGCATAGCCGTTTCCGTTGAAAACGATCCTCTGATGCTCGGTAGCGTATCTCTTGATCAGATCATGGACCGCCAGATCAAAATCCTCGGCCTTCTCCAGCTCATCGCAGGCTTCCTTCAGCGCTTCGGCCACGATGGTGTTCAGGACCACATTGCAGGAAGAGATGGAATCCCGGGATCCTACCATACGGAACTCAAACTTGTTCCCGGTAAAGGCAAAGGGAGAGGTCCGGTTCCGGTCCGTCGCATCCTTCAGAAAATCCGGAAGGGTACTGACTCCGGTTAGCAGCTTCTCGCCGGCCTTGCTGTGGGTCGCGGTTCCCGTGCTGATCAGCTGTTCCAGCACATCCTGCAGCTGTTCTCCGAGGAAGACGGAGATCACCACCGGCGGGGCCTCGTTGCCGCCCAACCGATAGTCGTTGCCCACGTCTGCCGCCGATTCCCGCAGAAGATCCGCGTGCTCGTCCACCGCCTTCAGGATACAGGTCAGCAGCAGCAGAAACTGAATGTTCTCATGGGGCGTTTTTCCGGGTTCCAGCAGATTGACCCCCTCATCGGTGGTCAGAGACCAGTTGTTGTGCTTGCCGGATCCGTTCACCCCCGCAAAGGGCTTTTCGTGCAGAAGGCAGCGCATTCCATGGCGGCTGGCCACTTTTTTGAGGATCCGCATCATCATCTGATTGTGGTCCGCCGTCACATTGGCCGCTTCGTAGATCGCCGCCAGCTCATGCTGGGCAGGCGCCACCTCGTTATGCTGGGTCTTGGCCGTGATCCCCAGGCGCCAGCATTCCTCGTTCACTTCCTTCATGTAAGCGGAAACTCTCTGCCGGATCGTGCCCAGATAATGGTCATCCATCTCCTGCCCCTTGGGAGGCATGGCGCCGAACAGGGTCCGTCCCGTATAGATCAGATCCTTCCGCTGCATCCACTTTTCCTTGTCGATCAGGAAGTATTCCTGCTCCGCTCCCACGCTGGGTATCACCTTCCGGGCCGTGGTGTTCCCGAAAAGCTTTACAAAGCGCAAGGCCTGGATATTGATGGCTTCCATGGAACGGAGAAGCGGGGTCTTCTGATCCAGCGCCTCCCCGGTGTAGGAACAGAAGGCCGTGGGGATGCATAGGGTGCCGCCGGCCGCATCGTGGCGGACAAAGGCGGGCGAGGTACAATCCCAGGCGGTGTATCCTCTGGCTTCAAAGGTAGCCCGGAGACCTCCCGACGGGAAGGAGGACGCGTCCGGCTCACCCCGGATCAGTTCCTTTCCCGAGAAACTCATCAGCACCTTTCCGTTCTCCATCGGTGCCGTGATAAAGGCGTCATGCTTCTCGGCGGTAACACCGGTCAGGGGCTGGAACCAATGGGTAAAATGGGTGGCTCCTTTTTCGATGGCCCACTCCTTCATCTCGTGGGCGACCACATCGGCCACCGCGAGAGAAAGCTCTTTTCCCTCCACCATCGTCCGTTTCAGTTCCCGGTACACCTTACCGGGCAGCCTTTCCCTCATTACCGAATCGTTAAACACATCGCACCCGAAAAGGCTCTTCACGTCTGTATACTGTTCTGCTGTCATCCTACCCTCCAAGGCTTTATTCCTGTTTTGTGCTCCTGAGAAACAGATTCAATGCTTTATGTTTGTTTTCGATTTCCACCAGACGGTGACTTCCGCCATATTCTCCGTCCAGGGTCCAGGGGATCTGCTCTTCGCTTTCCAGCTTCACGAAACGTGACTTGAAGGAATACACCAGATCCGTATTGTCCTCCGCCGTCATAAGCGCTGTGATGATCTCCTGCAGTTCCAGCGGATTCTTCGGCATCTTGATCAGCGTCACCTCAAAAAGGCCGTCATTCATATCCACATTTTTCCCGGTCAGATTCTTAAAGCCTCCGACCGAGCGGGAATTGGTGACCATTCCGAAGATAAAGTCATCTTCTTCATCCATCTCCTCCGCCATCACATGGATGTGATAGGATTTGATGTCGAAAAGCCTCTTCACGCCTTCCAGCAGATAGGCTCCATGACCCAGGACATTCTTCAGGTTCTGGTCGGTCTGATAGGCCACATCCGTAAACAGGCCGAAGGCGGCGATATAGGCAAAGGTCTGCTGGTTGAAGCGTCCGATATCGCAGCGGTAGATCCTTTCCTCCATGATGCTGTGCGCCGCTTCCGTCATGATCTTCGGCATAAAGAGACTGTTGGCAAAGTCGTTGGTGCTGCCCGCGGGAATATACCCGACGGGAATATGACTTCCTGTTTCCATCATCCCCGTGACCACTTCATCCAGCGTGCCGTCCCCTCCGCTGCAGACGATCAGGTCCACCTGATCCGCATACTCCTTCGTGGTCTCATAGGCATCCCGGGACGCCTGGGTCGCATGGGCGATCACCTCGTAGCCGCCCTTATTGAAAATATCGATAATATCCAGCAGGCTGGCTTTGATCTTTCCCGTGCCTGCTTTCGGATTAAAAACAAACAGCAGTGTTTTTTTCATATGTCCTCCTTTGAATCTGAGTATCATCATAGAAAAAAACCTGCTGTTTGTCAATGCCTTGCATTATACCGTTGTCTTACATTTCGTCATCGAAATATTCGTCATCCGGACCGTCAAAATCGTGGTGCATATGCTCGAGACCGCATCCCTTGCTGTAGAATTCCTTGCCCACCACGTTTTTGCTGTGGCGGCTCTCCTCGATCAGATCCGAAAGCATCTCGTTGATCTCCTTCGGATTTTTGATGTTCTCCAGAGCCAGCTCGTGATCCGCATCGACCTTGGAGACCAGGATCACCGTCCCCGTTCCGAAGATCTTCTGCCAGAAATTCCGTTTCAGACGGATGTCGGTGATCCGATACAGAAGCGTCTGATCCGACACCGTGTTGAACAGTCCCCGCTCCCGGTAGACCCTTCCGTTTTTAACCGTATATTTGGTAAAGCTGATGGGGAACCACAGGTGATGCTTACGGTCGCTCCATACCACTCCTCTGTTCTCACCGGACTCCAGTTCCTTTTTTCTCTCCGTGTTGTCGGCAGCAGGCTTTGCGCTGCCCGTAAACTCTGTATTTGCCATAGCAATCCTCTCCTTTATCCGCTGGCCGTGTACGTCTGAAAGCATTATACCAGAGATGCGAAAAAAAAACTACAACAAATTGTTGACAAGCGAAGTTATCCATTATATAATAGCAAGGCAGGTTGAAAAACCGGTATGGCGAGATAGCTCAGCTGGCTAGAGCACACGGTTCATACCCGTGGTGTCGAGGGTTCAAGTCCCCCTCTCGCTACTTAACAGAATCCCGGAAGTCTTGTCCGTCAAGACTTCCGGTTTTTTTATTCCATGACTACGATTCACGCTCATCAGACAGCGGAATATGTTCTTGCAGATGTACGGCTTCCCGACGGACTGCCGGAATCAGAATGACCGTGAATCCTAACCCTCTTTGACCTTATCGCAGAAAAAGGCTCTCAAATGGAGAAAACTCCGTCTGAGAGCCTTTGTTGTGCTTTGTCTGAAACATTTTACGCCTCGGCGATCTTTTCGGTAATGTAGTTCACCATGTTTTCTTTGGGGATATTCAGCAGAAGCGACAGCTCCGAATAAAGATTGTCTTCTGCCATCTTCATGTAGCGTTCATCCATCGCTGTGGCTTTTTTCCCGCAGGCCAGGCGGTCCCGTCTCCGGTAATAGATGGTCTTGATGATGCGGACAAGTTCTCTGCTGTTGCAGCTTTTCAGGCATTCCTTATAGCGGGTCTCCCGTACCTTGTCATTCTCGATCAGAAGGGTATCGATCTCCGGAATATCCGAGATCAGCTTTTCGGCTTCCTCCCTCGTCATAACAGGACGAAGAACAAGCTTCATATTATCAACAGGTGTGTAAACAGTTCCCTCCGTCTTACCATCCGGCTGCAACACGTAGTACAGTCTGTCTCTGGGGACTCCATCCATATTCATGGTTGTAACGCCTTTTACCTGACAGATCCCCACGTGGCCATAAACAACATAATCTCCGGTTTCAAACATTGCTGCTTTCCCTTTCTGTCAAAGACTTGTATCATCTGCTGCTTTGCCAACAATAATGTTACAGTCTCCTCCCATACTGATAGTATACCAGAAAAACAACAAATTTTCTAACACTAAAACAATACATCTGGTATTTTTGTAAAAAAAGCGCAGAAAGTGATAATCCACTCACTGCGCTTTGAATATTTTAACCAAAAGAGATCCTTACCGTATCGAAACCATGAACAGATCAGCGGAAATATTCCACGCCGGATTCGAAAATCTGTACATCCTGCTCACCATAGATATTCATGGCCACTCCCCGGTCACGACGTTCGGAATGGGCCATCTTGCCCAGAACACGGCCGTCGGGGCTGGTGATGCCCTCGATGCTGTAATAGGAACCGTTTACATTCCACTCCTCATCGTTCAGACAGATCTGCCCGTCTGCATTCACATACCGTGTGGCGATCTGTCCGTTCTCCGCCAGACGGCGGATCCACGCATCGCTGGCCACAAACCGGCCTTCGCCGTGGGAAGCCGGGTTGGTGTACACCCCGCCGAGCTTCGCCTTCCGAAGCCAGGGAGACTTGTTGCTCACCACCTGGGTGTAGACCATGCGGGATACATGACGGCCGATGGCGTTGAAGGTCAGGGTCGGAGAATCCTCCTTCTGTCCGCAGATCTCTCCGTAGGGAACCAGTCCCAGCTTGATCAGAGCCTGGAAGCCGTTGCAGATCCCCAGTGCCAGACCGTCCCGCTCGTTCAGGAGCTTCATGACGGCTTCCTTGATGGAAGCATTCTGGAAGGCGGTGGCGAAAAACTTGGCGGAACCGTCCGGTTCGTCGCCGGCCGAGAAGCCGCCGGGGAACATGATCATCTGCGCCTGGTCGATGGCTGCGGCAAAGACGCGGACCGAATCACGGATGTCCTCCGCATTCAGATTGCGGAACACACGCACATCGACCTCCGCGCCGGCCCGCTCAAAGGCCCGGGTTGAATCATACTCACAGTTGGTTCCCGGGAATACCGGGATGAAGACTCTGGGCTTCGCCACCTTGTTTCTACAGACATAGACCTTGCCCGCATGATACAGGCCGTCCTGAAGCCTGGCATCCTCTCCGGCCGCTTTCAGGCCCTCCAGCTCTTTTTCTTCCTGGACCACGCCCGAAGCGGTACGGAATACCTTCTCAAGGGTTCCCGTCCAGGAGGCAAGTGCTTCCTCTTCCGGGATGGAGATGCTTCCGTAGGAGAAGGAAGCGTCAGAGGTCACCTCTCCGATCAGGGTATAGGTGATGGAAAGCCGGGAGACCTCCTCTCCGGGTACTTCCAGCAGCAGATCGCCGAAGCCGGGAGCAAAGAAATCTCTGGGATCCAGATTGTGCTCGATCTTGACACCCAGCCCGTTTCCGAAGGCCATCTTGCTGACCGCCGCCGCGATGCCGTGGCGGTCCAGCGCGTAGGCCGACAGGATCCGTCCGGCCTGCATATCCCGGTGCAGCTTGTCATACTGGTCCGTGATGCCTGCATAATCAGGCAGTGAATCCGCATCCTTCGGAGCGCGGAGCCAGATCAGCTTGCTGCCCGGCCGCTTCAGCTCCGGCGTGATCACATCCTTCTGCTTTGCCACATCCACCGCGAAGGAGACCAGCGTGGGCGGCACATCGATCTCGTTAAAGGTGCCGGACATGCTGTCCTTTCCGCCGATGGAAGGAAGGCCGAAGCCCAGCTGGGCCGAATAGGCTCCCAGGAGCGCGGCGAAGGGCTGGCTCCAGCGGGAGGGCTCCTGACTCATCCGGCGGAAATACTCCTGGAAGGAGAAGCGGATCCTGTGCATATCCCCGCCGGCCGCCACGATCCGGGCCACCGACTCGGTCACGGCATAGGCCGCGCCGTGATAGGGGCTCCATTTGGAGAGATAGGGATCGAAACCGTAGCTCATCATGGTTACGGTCTCGGTCTGTCCGTTCTGCACCGGCACCCGGGCCACCATGGTCTGGGTCTCGGTCCTCTGGTATTTGCCGCCATAGGGCATCAGTACGCTACCGGCTCCGATGGAACTGTCAAACATTTCCACCAGACCCTTCTGGGAGCATACGTTCAGATCTGCAAGCATGGAAAGCCACTGTCCGCGCACATCCGGCACATCCGGGCGCTGCAGCAGCGGATTGTCCTGTCTGGAGGGGATTTCCACAAACACCGAGGTCTCCTGATGGGCCCCGTTGGTATCCAGGAAAGCGCGGCTCAGATTGACGATCTCCTTGCCCCGCCAGCTCATGACAAGCCTTGGATCCTCCGTCACCACCGCAACGGGGACGGCCTCCAGGTTCTCTTCGGCCGAGTACGCCAGGAACTGTTCCACCTGGGAGGGGTCCACCACCACAGCCATCCGTTCCTGGGATTCGGATATGGCGATCTCCGTCCCGTCCAGACCGGCATACTTTTTGGGAACCTTGTCCAGGTCGATCTGAAGACCGGCTGCCAGCTCTCCGATGGCGACGGAAACGCCGCCCGCGCCGAAGTCATTGCACTTTTTGATGATGCGGCTGACTTCTTCCCTGCGGAACATGCGCTGGATCTTCCGCTCCGTGGGTGCATTTCCTTTCTGCACCTCGGCGCCGCACACTTCGATGGAAGCTTCCGTATGGATCTTGGAGGATCCGGTGGCGCCGCCGATTCCGTCACGTCCGGTCCTTCCTCCCAGCAGAATGATCACATCCCCGGGATCCGAGGTCTCCCGGATCACGGCACGACGAGGCGCCGCTCCGAGAACTGCTCCGATCTCCATACGCTTGGCCACATAGTCGGGATGATAGATTTCTTTTACATAGCCTGTCGCCAGACCGATCTGGTTGCCATAGGAGCTGTAGCCCTTTGCGGCTCCCCGGACCAGTTTTTTCTGGGGCAGCTTGCCCTTCAGGGTCTCCTTGACCGGGCGGGTCGGATCGGCCGCTCCCGTGACACGCATGGCCTGATACACATAGGTACGGCCGGAAAGAGGATCCCGGATGGCGCCGCCCAGACAGGTGGCCGCCCCGCCGAAGGGCTCGATCTCGGTGGGATGGTTGTGGGTCTCATTCTTGAAATTGATGAGCCACTCCTCTTCTTTTCCGTCCACATCCACCGGTACCACGATGCTGCAGGCATTGATCTCTTCGGATTCCTCCTGATCGGCCAGTTTTCCTTCCGCTTTCAGCTTTTTCATGGCCATCAGGGCAAGATCCATCAGGCACACAAACTTATCGTCCCGGCCTTTGTACAGCACCTCCCGGTCCGCCAGATACTGACGGTAGGAATTTTCGATGGGGCCGCGGTAATCCCCTTCCCCGAACTGTACATCCACAAGCTCGGTGGAGAAGGTGGTATGGCGGCAGTGATCCGACCAGTAGGTGTCCAGCACCCGGACCTCTGTCATTGTGGGATCCCGGTGCTCTTCTTCTGTAAAATAATGCTGAATGTGCTGGAAATCCCGGAAGGTCATGGCCAGCCCGAGTGAGTCATACAGAGTCTTCAGTTCTTTCTCCGGCAGGGAGCAGAACCCGTCAAAGACCATCACATCCGCGGGCTCTTCAAAACGGGTAACCAGAGTTTCCGGTTTCTCCATCCCTGTCTCGCGGGAGTCCACCGGGTTGATGCAGTGTTCCTTCACCGCCTCCAGCTCTTCCTCTGACAGAGCCCCGCAGATCACATAGGTGGTGGCAGACCGGATGATGGGATTCACTTCTTCATTCAGAAACTGTACACACTGAACCGCCGAATCCGCTCTCTGGTCAAACTGTCCCGGAAGGTATTCCACGGAAAAGACCTTGGCGTCCTCCGGAATCTCAAAGCTCTCCCGATACAGAATATCCACAGGGGGTTCTGCAAACACGGTCCGGCAGGCTTTTTCAAATACCTCCTCCGGCAGGTTTTCCACATCGTAGCGGATCAGGACCCGGACATCCGTGACGGTCCGGATTCCCAGATATCCGCTGATTTCCGACTTCAGTTCATGCGCCTGTACGGCAAAGGCTGGTTTTTTCTCCACATAGACCCGTTTTACGTTGCTCATCTTGTCCTCCATGCTGGCGTAAGTATTATTCGTTTCGGGGTAATACGGCTGCAGCCGCTTCAAGATAACCGTTCTGAATCTCATGGAATGCGCCGGTGTCTGCTTTCCGGGCAAATTCCGGATCGATGGGCATTCTTCCCAGAACCGGGAGTCCGAGTCCCAGGGCGATCTCCTCAATGCGGCTTTCACCGAATACCGGGATCTCCTTGCCGCAGTCCGGACATTTGATATAGCTGTAGTTTTCGACGATTCCGAAAACCGGAATATTCATCATTTCCGCCATCTTGTACGCCTTTGTCACGATCATGCTGACCAGATCCTGGGGCGTGGTCACGATCACGACGCCGTCCACCGGAATGGACTGGAAAACCGTAAGCGGAACATCGCCGGTTCCCGGAGGCATATCCACAAAAAGATAATCCAGATCGCCCCAGCAGACATCCGTCCAGAACTGCTTTACCATGCCTGCCAGAACAGGGCCTCTCCAGATAACCGGAGTATCCTCGGTGGGCAGAAGCAGGTTCACGGACATCACCTTGATGCCGTTCTTCGTGATCCTTGGGTAGATTCCCTCGTCATTTCCCACGGCCTGCCCTTCGATCCCGTACATGCGGGGAATGGAGGGCCCTGTAATATCCGCATCCATGATGCCCACCTTCATTCCCATCTCCGCATACTGGTTTGCCAGCGAAGCGGTCACAAAGGATTTTCCCACACCGCCTTTTCCGCTGATGACCGCGATGGTGCGGCCGATATGGGAACCGGTCTTGGATACCTCCTTTGGGATCCCTCCTTCTCTGGACGGACATCCCTCACAGCTCGATTTGTCACAGGATGTATTGCTGCATTCTTTAGCCATTCAAATATCTCTCCCTTTTTACTATGATTTGCGCACATTATAGCATAAACCGCCGCTTTCCGTAAAGCGTTTGGCCACCGGAAAACTATACAGAAAAAAGCTTGCGTCAAAAAGGAATCTGTACTAGAATGACAGAAAAACATAAACACAGGAGGAGCACATGGAACTACTGAAGCAGAGAATTCTGAAGGACGGGATCGTCCGACCCGGAAATGTACTGAAAGTGGACAGTTTTCTGAATCATCAGATGGACATTCCTCTGATCAACGAGATCGGCAAGGAATTCCGACATCGTTTCGAGGGAGTTCCTGTGACGCGGATCCTGACCATCGAAGCTTCGGGGATCGGGATCGCCTGCATCACGGCCCAGTATTTCAATGTACCGGTGGTCTTTGCCAAAAAGACCCAGAGCCTGAACCTGGACAGTGCGCTGTTCCGCACAAAGGTGCAGTCCTTCACCCACAACCGGATCTATGATGTAGTTCTTTCCAAAAAGTACCTGACACCCGATGATCATGTCCTGCTGATCGATGATTTTCTGGCAAACGGAAACGCTCTTATGGGGCTGATCGACATCGTGAAGGAGTCCGGAGCGACCCTGGAAGGAGCCGGGATCGTCATCGAAAAAGGCTTTCAGGATGGAGGCCGCAGAATCCGGAACATGGGCGTGCGGGTCGAATCGCTGGCCATCATCGATTCCATGACCGAGGATTCGCTGACATTCCGATAAAAAGAGTCACGGGGACAGGTTCCTCTGACTCGCTGAGTCGCAGGGACTCAGTGAGTCATGGAACCTGTCCCCGTGACTCTTTTACTGCATGATTTCCTGTTCGGTAAAGTATCCGGAATCCACCAGCTTCTTGTAATCATCCTGGTCCGCGTATTCCGGTTCGGTGACAATGGACCTTACAAGACGAAGACCATTGTCATACTGATGATAATCCGATACCTCCGGTGTTTCATCGGAAAGATAGGTGAGAACCGTATCGGCGCAGGAGGCTGCCAGCGTACGGCCGTCGCAGAAGAAGGTTCCTGTGATCCTGCCCGAAGCGATATTCCGGATCACCTCGGAATCATTGCTCACCGTAAAGATCAGGGGCCAGTCCTCATCTGTGGGCAGATGTCCCCGCTTTTCCAGCTGTTCTGCCGCCTGCAGGCCGTCTTCGCCGTCCAGCGTGCAGATCACCTCCGGGTTCGTCCGGGTCTCGGTCAGGACACCGGACTCCAGATAAGGCTCCAGCTTTTCCATGAGACCATTGTACAGAAACAGTTCTCCGGTTGTTTCCGGCGTAAAGGAATAAAAACGGATGGAGGTCTTCTCCCCGTTTTCCTGTTTTTTGTCCAGTTCGCACATCTCCGCGATCTTCTCGCCCAGGAGCTGTCCCTCGTGTCTGTGGTCAAAGGTGACATAATAGCTGAGGGCGTCGGTGTTCATGATCAGGTCATCATAAGCAAAAACGGCTATCTTTTTTTCAACCGCTTCCGCCAGCTCTTCGGTGAGCTCCCAGGGATCCACCGGTGCAATGATCAGGGCCTTCGCCGGGGTTGACTGTGCACAGATGCTGCGGATCTGTTCTTCCTGGGTTTTTACGTTTCCCGTCGCATAGCGGATCATCACCTGATAGCCCTTATCCCCCAGATTTTTCCGGAAAACGTCCGCTTCCATCCTCCATCTTCTGTCCACAGAGGATCCGGGCAGGAATACGGCGATCTGGGGCTTGATCTCTTCTTCCGGAGTGTCCTGCTCCTCCGGAGCCGCCACGCTTTCTCCGGAGCCTTCCTTCTCGGTCTCTTCACTTTCTGCAGAGGCCTTTGTCGCTTCATTCTTTTTGCCGCAGGCCGTCATAATCGAGGCGGAAACAAGGATTCCGGCCATCAGTATGACAATCCTTCTCTTCATAGATAATCCTCTTATCTCTCGCTTTTATATTCGCGGGACAGCATCTTCAGATAGTCTCTGTAGGCCTGAATGGTCTTCCGGGGTTTCTGAATATGCACCTCTGTCCCCATGGCCGTGAGCCATCCGAAAAACATGGGGGTGTCGATCTGAGGTACCGTCGCCACCCAGCCCTCTTCTTTCCATTTAAATTTATAGCCGTCCTTAAAATAGGACTCAACCGCTTTCCGGCCTTTCTCGGTGCACACCAGCTTCATCTGGTTCTTCCGATCCACCTGATCCGGCTTCATCCAGACCGAGTCATCCGTCTCCGCCGTCAGGCTTTCTTCCCTGACCTCAGCTTCTCTGCTTTCCTCCGGTTCCGGCGCCTCTTCTTCGACTGCCTTTTCCGGAACAGCTTCGGGCCGGCCGATCATCTGCGGTGTTTCCAGAACGATCTTCGGTGCGGCAAGACCCGCCATGTAATATCCCGAAGGCCGTTCCCTCTTATATCTTATATCCATGCCAAAAAAGCGCAATACCTCCATGTCATCATAGATACTCTTGCGCTCGGCGCGAATCCCTTTTTCCAGTAAGCGATCCAGGATTTCCTGCATCGAAACAGTATGATTCTCCCCAGTCTCATACAACATCTGCTGCAGGAACAAAATCTTTGCCTTCTGATTATTGTATTTCGCCATATCAAACCCCTTATTCTGTTGTGGTATAAATGATCCCCGCCGGAACACCCAGATTCCCCAATATGGATGGTCCGGAAAAAAGAAGGTGTCAAAAGCCCCTCCGCTTTCGGCACCTTGTCCGTCAGTTATTCTGCCGGCTCAAAATCCTCTTTGCCTACACCGCAAACGGGACATACCCAGTCATCCGGAAGATCCTCAAACGCTGTCCCCGGTGCAATTCCGTTATCGGGATCGCCGATTTCGGGATCATATTCATAACCACAGGGTCCGCAAACATATTTCTGCATAACGATGTGCTCCTTTCTGCTCTGCTATATACTAAATGAATCCATCAGTTCGTTAACATAATTATACAATCGGTCCCGTACGTTTGCAAGACCTTTTCTTTTGTTTTCGGTCAAAAAAACTGCCGCCGGATTTTCGTAAATCCGACGGCAGTCCAGGCCTGATTTCTGATGATTATACAAGCTCAAGCAGCACTTCCATGGCTGCATCGCCCTTTCTGGGACCGATCTTGACGATACGGGTGTATCCGCCGTTACGGTTCGCATACTTCGGAGCGATC
This sequence comes from uncultured Blautia sp., assembly GCA_946626695.1. Taxonomy (GTDB): domain Bacteria; phylum Bacillota; class Clostridia; order Lachnospirales; family Lachnospiraceae; genus Blautia_A. The sequence goes on along the minus strand of CAMOUV010000042.1, from coordinate 1,251 downwards.
TCGGAGAACATCTTGTCCACCATGTCGACCTGCTTGGTGTTTTTCTTTCTTCCGGCACCCTTTGCAGGAACTTCCTTCACCGGATAGAAAACCTTCAGCATCTGACGGCGTGCATGAAGTCTGGAGGGAGAATCCTTTTTGATCTCTTTCTGAACTTCATCGAAAACGGTTTTCTTTTTGCCGTCAACAACCTCTTTTACACGTTTGCCGTTGGCATCCTTGCGCGGAACCTTTGCGGTAACGGTAACGGTCTCATAGTTGTCTCTTTCACGAACGGCCATGGCGATGAGCGATTCTGCGATCTTGCGGACTTCCTTCGCCTTGGACTCGGTGGTGACGATCTTGCCTCTGAAGAGGAGCATTGTCGCCTGATTGCGGAGCAGTGCTTTTCTCTGGTCAGCGGTTCTGCCTAATTTTCTGTACTTTGCCATGTTCTTATCCTCCATCTGTGGGGCAAAGGAGCATGCTTGTTCGGACTTACTGCTCCCCGCCTGGCATCCACTTTATTTTTTATTCCTCTGAGGGCTGAAGCTGGAGACCCAGTTCCTTCAGCTTGGCGAGGACTTCTTCCAGGGACTTGCGTCCCAGGTTTCTCACTTTCATCATATCATCGGAAGTTTTGCTGCAAAGCTCTTCCACGGTATTGATACCGGCACGTTTCAGACAATTGTAGGAGCGGACCGAAAGTTCCAGCTCGTCGATGGACATCTCCAGAACCTTTTCCTTCTCATCATCCTCATGCTCCACCATGATCGGGATCTGTTTCGCGTTCTCGGAAAGATCGATGAACAGACTCAGATGTTCGCTGAGAACCTTGGCCGCAAGGCTTACCGCCTCGTCCGGGTCCAGGGCGCCGTTGGTGTAGATATCCAGCGTCAGCTTGTCATAGTCTGTGATCTGCCCTACACGGGTATTTTCCACCGTCATGTTCACACGGTCCACCGGCGTGTAGATCGCATCCACCGCAAGGACACCGATCGGCATATCTTCCGTCTTGCCCTTGTCTGCGCTCACATAGCCGCGTCCCTTCGTGATGGTCAGCTCCATCGCCAGTCTGCAGTCCTTGCCGCCGTTCAGGGTCGCGATCACCTGGTCTTTGTTGATGATCTCGATATCCTGATCCGCCTGAATGTCCGCCGCGGTCACAACGCCCTGACCCTCACACTCGATGTAAGCCGTCTTGGGCTCGTTGTCGCTGCTGTTATTCTTGATGGCAAGGCTCTTCAGGTTCATGATGATCTCGGTGACATC
>CAMOUV010000041.1 GCA_946626695.1 uncultured Blautia sp. | reverse complement strand
ACCCTGATCATCGGCGGCGGCATGGCGTACACCTTCCTGAAGGCTAAGGGCTATGAGGTCGGAAAGTCTCTGCTGGATGAGACCAAGATTGATTACTGCAAAGAGATGATGGAAAAGGCAGAGAAGCTTGGCAAGAAGCTCCTTCTCCCCATCGATACAGTCTGCACGGACGAATTCCCGAACCCCATCGATGCAGAGATCGCTACCGTAGTGGTAGATTCTGACAAGATCCCGGCTGACAAGATGGGTATGGATATCGGACCGAAGACCATCGAGCTGTATGCCAATGCTGCAAAAGAAGCAAAGACCGTTGTCTGGAACGGACCGATGGGTGTGTTCGAGAACCCGATCCTTGCAAAAGGCACCAAGGCTGTAGCCCAGGCTCTGGCTGAGACAGAAGCAACCACCATCATCGGCGGCGGCGATTCCGCAGCAGCTGTAAACCAGCTCGGATTCGGCGACAAGATGAGCCACATTTCCACAGGCGGCGGCGCTTCCCTGGAATTCCTGGAAGGAAAAGAACTGCCGGGTGTTGCAGCGGCTAATGATAAGTAATTATGTAGTCTTTTTGTAAAAGACTGGGACAGAGAAAATTCAGGAGTGGGGAGGGGAAGGCACTCAGAGTTACGAAGCCCGCTTTCCCCTCCCCACACCCCACCCTTTCCGGGCACGTTGATTAAGACAGGGAAGAATCAGACTGTTATTTACCAGGGTTTGTGTTTTGAAATCGTCGGTGTGTGAGGTATTGGATGGGGGATTATTGAAAACAGTATGGGAGATTAAACATGAGAAGAAAGATTATTGCCGGCAACTGGAAGATGAATATGACCCCGACCGAGGCGAAGGCTCTGGTAGAGACCCTGAAGCCGCTGGTTGACAATCCGGACGTGGATGTTGTGTACTGTGTTCCGGCGATCGATATCGTTCCGGTTGTAGAAGCTGTCAAGGGAACCAACGTAGAGGTTGGTGCCGAGAATATGTACATCGAGGAAAAGGGAGCTTACACAGGCGAGATCGCTCCGGCCATGATCGTGGACGCAGGCTGCAAATACGTCATCATCGGCCATTCCGAGAGACGTGAATATTTCTGCGAGTCTGACGAATTCCTGAACAAGAAGGTTCTGAAGGCTCTGGAGCACGGTCTTACCCCGATCCTTTGCTGCGGCGAGAGCTTGGAGCAGAGAGAAGCCGGTGTGACCCTTGACTGGATCCGTCTGCAGATCAAATCGGATCTTCTTGGCGTTACCGCAGAGCAGGCAGCAGGCATGGTCATCGCCTATGAGCCGATCTGGGCGATCGGTACCGGAAAGACCGCTACCTCCGATCAGGCTGAAGAAGTCTGCAAGGCGATCCGCGAACTGATCGCAGAGATCTATGACACCGACACCGCAGAAAAGATCCGTATCCAGTACGGCGGCTCCATGAACGCTGCAAACTGTGCAGAGCTCCTGGCAAAACCGAACATCGACGGCGGTCTGATCGGCGGAGCCAGCCTGAAAGCTGACTTTGGGAAAATCGTGAATTACAACAAGTAAATAAGATAATCTGTTTTGCAAAATCAGATTACAAAAAACCGGCCTTCTGTGGAAGACCGGTTTTTTTGCGCGGTGAAGCCGGGGAGAGTATGACGCATAGGCAGCATGACGTTTTGCCCCCGGCATCATCAACATGAATCCGATTTCTGTATTAAAGTTATATAAATATAACTTGCATCCCCGGCTGGTGTATGGTATCATTTCATTATAGTTAGATATATATAACTCTTGAACGAAATCCAGCTATACGGAATAGAGTGAATGGTTCCACAAGGTATAGGATTTATCGTACAGAAACGGAGGGAAATACAGATGAGTGTGGTGATTATCGGAGGCAATGAATGCATGGAACGACGATATGCGGAGATGTGCAAACGATTCGGATGTCGCCCGAAGATTTTCTGTAAACCATCGGCAGATATGAAAAACCGTATCGGGTCTCCGGATCTGCTGATTGTGTTCACCCATACGGTATCGCACAAACTGGTACACAATGCACTGATGAATGTCACATCAAAAACGCAGATTGTGCGCTCCCACACCAGTTCGCTGGCATCGCTCGAAAATATTCTGCAGGAAAGTGCAGGCTGAATCATATAGGTGAGTCGCGGGGAAAGGTTCCGTGACTCACCTTTACTTTCAGAAAATTCCTTACCGGCCGGGGAACTCCACCCCTCTGCATAACAGGTCGCTCCGTAAATTGCGTCTACCGAGGGACACTTGCGGGGAGGGGATCCTTCTGTTGGAAACAGGCTGATACCTCGGGAAGGTTGTGAGTTCTTTTCGCCCGCCCGGGCAACGATCCGCTGAACTATCTGCTAACTTCGACTACGCCCGCTCAGGAGAGCCTTCGCGGGCTAGTCTCCGTAAGCAGAGGATTTCATCGGATCGAAAGCGCCCGGAAATACGGACGAAAAGAATTCACAATCTCCCCGGAGTGTCAGTCTGTCCCCATCAGAAGGAGCCCTCCCCGCAAGCTGTCTTTGGAAAGCCGCAGGTTTACTTCGCTGGCAGATATTCCTTACGCCGGATCGTTTTGCCAGGCAAAATAGATGATTTGTTTGCTTGCGATCCTATGTTATCAGAGAAGTTTACGTGATATAGGAATTATCTTATTGAAATCCATCGGTTATCAGAGGCGCTTTCGCGATATAAAAAGATTTTGGAAGAGAAGCACTATCTTCCGGAAAGACTTCCGCGATATAAGAAGATTCCGGTAGGAAAACACTATTCTCAGGAAAAGATTTCGCGATATAGAAAGAATTCTGTAGGAAAGCACTATTCTCCGGAAAAGATTTCGCGATATAGGAAGAATCCGGCAGCAAATTACTATCTTCTGAAAAAGATTCCACGATATAAGAAAATTCCGGAAGCAATGCACTATTTTCCGGAATAGATTCCGCGATATAGCAAGAATTCGGCAGCAAAACACTATCTTCTGAAACGATTCCGTGATATAGAAAGATATCGGCAGGAACGTACTATTATCTGGAAAGGCTTCTGCGATATAAAAGAATCTCAACCAGAATACTGCCTCCGTCAGGAAGATCCTGCCGGAGACAGGAACAGCCCCCGGCGTAGTAAATGTAGTGGCCGGATGATTCAGCTGAGGGAGAAGGACCGAGGGAGACGACCATCCCATGCCGGCAGGTTGTGCGATTCTGTTCAGGCCGCTTTTTCGGGCGCCTTTCGATTCGATGAGATCCTGTGCTTACGGAGACTTGCCCGCGAAGGCTCTCCTGAGCGGGCGTAGTCGCAGTTGGCACATAGCTCAACGAATCGTTGCCCGGGCGGACGGAACAGAACGCACAACCTTGTCGGCATGAGATGGTCGTTTCCCTCGGCCCCTCTTCCTCAGCGTAAAGTTCGGAACCCATTTACGAAAATCCCTTTTGCTGTGGCAGGAATAACCTTCCGGTGGATGAGTCACGGGACCTGTCCCCGTGACTCATCTTCTTGACTGTAAATGTGGGAAAATATATAATTTTGTAAAAGCTGATCATTATCCGGCTTGGGAAAACCGATGTGAGCCTTGTCTGTAAAGGAGAGAATGGAATGCATCCGTACGACGCAGAAAAATGGAAGAAACAGATCGATGAGGTTATCAGCCAGGGACCGTACACGGATACCTGGGAGTCTTTGATGCAGCATGAGACTCCTGCCTGGTTCAGAGACGCAAAATTCGGCATCTTTATTCACTGGGGTGTCTATTCCGTTCCGGCTTATGCCAATGAATGGTACCCCCGCAATATGTACGTTCAGGGGACCAGGGAATTCCGGCATCACGAGGAAGTATACGGACCTCATGATCAGGTCGGATACAAGGACTATATTCCGCTTTTTAAAGCGGAGAAGTTTGATCCGAAGGAATGGTGTGCTCTGTTTAAAAAGGCAGGAGCCCGGTATGTGGTTCCGGTGGTGGAGCATCATGACGGGTTTCAGATGTATGCCAGCGAGCTGTCCGGCTGGAATGCGTCACAGATGGGACCCAAAAGGGATATCACAGGGGAACTGACGGAGGCGATCCGGGAAGCCGGGCTGATAAACGGGGCTTCCACCCACAGGATCGAGCACTGGTTTTTCCTGAGTCATGGAAGAGAGTATGATTCGGACGTTTCCAGATTCGCAGACGACCGGACGCATCTGTACTGGCCTTCTGTGCCGGTCTCGGACGATCTGATCACAGGCGACAGCAAAGCACAGCCGGAGCCTTCGGAGGAGTTCCTCGAAGACTGGATGTTCCGGACCATCGAGATCATTGACCGGTTCCATCCGAAGGAGCTGTATTTTGACTGGTGGATCATGCATAAAGCGGCAAGGCCTTATCTGAAGAAGATCGCGGCTTACTATTATAACCGTGCGGTATCCTGGGGAGAGGAGGTACTGCTGATCAACAAGATGGGCGCGTTCATGTATGGAACCGCGACCCGGGATATGGAGAGAGGCCAGCTGGAGACAATCCAGGAGGAGCCCTGGCAGACCGATACGGCGACCGCCAGGAATTCCTGGTGTTACACCGAGGAAAATCAGTATAAAAGCGCCCCGTCCATCCTGCGGGATTTTGTGGATGCGGTATCCAAAAACGGCTGTATGCTGCTGAATATCGGCCCCAAGGCAGACGGAACCATCGCAGAAGAGGATGCTGCGATCCTTGCCGGGATCGGAGAATGGCTTTCCGTGAACGGAGAGGCCATCTACGGGAGCAGACCCTTCCGGGTGGCAGGGGAAGGACCCACGAAGCCGAAAAAAGGGGCCTTCTCCGACATGGAGGACAGCCCCTATACGTCCATGGATTTCCGGTTTACGATCGGTCATGGAAAACTGTATGCAGTTGCACTGAAAAGCGCTGCGGATGGAGAATATGTGATCCGCGTTCTCGCCGACAAAGGGAAGGAAACCTCTCAGTCGGATCTGAATGCCCTTGTGGAGCAGGTGGAAGCCCTGGATCCGGACATCCGGATCCGGGACTGGGAACAGACCGGAGAAGGTCTCGTCATACGGACGGAAGCCGTGCAGACAGAGCTCCCCGTCGCCTTCCGGATCACCCTGGAGTGATCAGCTCCAGCGGCTGCCGGAGGGACTTCCGCTCCGGTGCTGTCCGCCGAAGCTTCCGTTTCCGCCCTGGAACTGTCCGTCGAAGCTTCCGTTTCCGCCTTGGAACTGTCCGTCGAAGCTTCCGTTTCCACCCTGGAACTGTCCGTCAAAGCTTCCGTTTCCACCCTGAATCTGTCCGCCAAAACCGCCCATCATGCCTGCCATCTGGTTGGGGATGGTATCGACCTGCTGTCCGTTCACGATGACGGTTCCGCCGGTAAAGGACACATTTCCATCGATATCGAAGGAGGAGTTTCCTGTCACCTGGATGGTTCCTCCGGTAATGACGAGGTCTCCGTTGCAGTCGATCCCGTCGGTGTCGCCGGCGCCCATGACAATCGTGATATCTCCGCCGTTGAACTCCAGAGTCGGGCGGTACACGGAGGATTTCTGTGCACCGTTGATGGCGTCATCCGAGGCTTCGATTACGAAGGTGCCGTCGTTGATGCGGATGCAGGTTGCTTCGATGCCTTCACCGGCTGAGATCACAAAACTGCCGCCTTCGATCTGGACGATGGTTGTCGCGTGGATGCCGTCGTCCCCGGCCTGGATCGTGAAGCTGCCGTCTTCGATATAGATATATCCGACGGAGTCATCCTCATCATATTCCGCATGGAGGGCATCCGTGCCTGCGTTCAGCGTAAAGCGGCCGCCGGCGATCCGGATGGAGTCGTTGGCTTCCAGACATTTGGAGCCGGCTGTGATGTCATAGCTGCCTCCGGTAACCTTGAGATCATCCTTGCAGACCACCCCGTTTTCGGAGGAAGAGAGGGTGAGCTCTGCTGTACCGTTCAGAACCAGGTCAGAGAAGGAAAAGATGACACCGTCCGTATTGCTGTCGTCATCGGAAACAAAGGAGCCGGTGACGGAAAGACGGCTGTCGGATTGTGTGGTCACAAACACCTTGTCGCCGCTCTTCACATAGATGCAGGGATAATCCTGGCTCGTCAGTTCGACTCCGTCCAGCACCAGCTGGACCTTATCCTCATCAGCTGCCTCCACATAGATCGTGACATCAGCGGCGGTTCCGGAGAGGACATAGACGCCCTCTTCTGTAATATGGATGTCTTCTCCGTCGGTCAGAGTACAGGAGACGGCGTCCGTGGTGTCCGCCTCCTGCAGCAGATCCCGCTCCGTAAACTGTTCTCCGGTATCGAGAACGGCTTCCGATGCGGAAGCGGTAAATGCCGGGAGAGTAGAAGAGAGGAGACAAGCGGAGAGAGCCAGAGTGCAGAGACCTTTTATAAGAAGCTGTTTTTTCATATCGTTTTCTCCTTTCGTGCTTGATGAGGACAGTATAAAAAGAAAACGTGAAAATTCCGTGAAAGGATGATGCATTTTCTGTGTCCTTCGGTTTCATATTTTTCGATTTCATTTTGGCTTGCGGGAAAAGCATTCCTGCGGTAACATAAAGATATATAGACCCGGAGGGAAGCGGATTTCGAAGGTCCTGTCCACTCTGGAAAACGGCAGCAGGAATTCCCGGATTCCGGACATGAAGCAAACGAAATCCGGTTTTCACTGTCCTTTTCGGATCGTTTCAGCCGGGAAACATGTGAAAGGAGATGCATAAAATGAAGAAACGCTTTTTTGCACTGATGATGACGGGATGCATGGCTTTTTCGCTGATCACTCCTTGTGCAGTACCGGCGGAAGAGCAATCCTTCGGAGGTCTTCTGAACTCTCTGTTCGGAGAGGGGGGAGAACTGGGGCAGCTTTTTGAGGAAGGCGGCATGGTAGATCAGCTCTTCGGGGAAAACGGTTCACTGAATGAATATATTCCCGAGGATGTGGATGTGAAGGGAACGCTCAACAATCTGGCGGATCAGCTGGGGGATGAGAACAGTGAACTGCGTCAGACGGCAGACATGGTTGCCGGTATGGTCACCAATGAAGAAGGAGAGCTGGATCTGGATGCCATAAAGGGTCTTGCAGCCCTTTTCCTGGGGGATGAAGCAGGCGATCTTGGAGAACTGGGCGATCTTGGAGAGCTTGGGGAACTGGGAGAGGTGCTGACGAAGCCTCTCTACGATGCGGTCACCGATTTTGTCAAACAGCGGAATCTGGCTGTTCTTGAAAGCGGCGATGTCCAGATCGTCACGCCGATCATCGCGGCGAGTGCCCAGTCCGAGGATGGTTCCGTGGTCCGGGTGCTGGGATATATAAGACAGGATAATTTTGCTGCGGAGGGCGCCGATCTGGCCCTTGTGGGAGCCAGTACAGACATTCTTCTCCTTACCGTGAATAAGGCAGAGGACGGATCCTGTACGGTGGTGGATGTGGAAGCCGCTCCGGACGGAACCGATCAGGAGAAGACCCTGGCAGAATTCTGTGAAGAATTTTCCATCACGACGAATCAGTTCTATTCCGAATGCAGTTTGTCAAACATGGCTGTTCTGAGCAAGCTGATCGAGTATCTGGAAGAGCATCCGGAGACCGAGCATATCGAATATGCGGGTGAGATGCTGGATGCGGACGGACTTTCATCCGCCCTGGACAAGGAACTGGAAGAAAGTTTCTCCTGGATCGAAGAACCCGTTGAGGAAACGGCAGAAGATGCCGGAAGCGGGGAATAAATCCTTTTTACAGCATAGCAGCAGAGAGAGACGGAAAAAGCACAGCAGCGGACTGGCTGACAGTGCTCCGAAGAAAAGAATAATCCCCCTTCCGGCTTTGGAGGCCGGAGGGGGATTTTCCTTTTTGCAGGACAGGAAAAGTGTACAATATCAGTTTCCGGATCCGCTCTTTTCCGGTGCGGATACCGGTTCCGGGATGCGGCTGTAGGTCTCAGCCAGCAGACGGATGCTCCGGGCCAGATCCTCCGAGAGGAAATTCGGGCGGAGCCGCCACTGCCAGTTGTCCCCGCCGGTGCCCGGCGTGTTGATGCGGGCTTCCGGCCCGAGGACCAGATAATCCTGGAGCGGAATGATGCAGAGATCTGCCACCGACCGGTAGGCTTCCCGGATGAAATCCCATACCAGCGCGCCGTAGTCCGTATTCATGGAGTTCAGATAACGCCGCAGGAAACCGCGTTCTCCCTCGCTGATCTGATCCAGCCAGGCTCTGGAGGTCGGGTTGTCATGGGTGCCGGTATATACCACACAGTTCCTTTCATGGCGGTGGGTCATATAGATACTGTCCCAGCTGGTGAAGGCAAACTGCAGCACCTTCATGCCCGGGAAGCCGCTTTCCTCGAGAAGTGCCTGATTCTCTTCCGTGACGGTTCCCAGATCTTCCGCGATCACCCGGAGCCGTTTTTCGGAAAGTACGGGTATCTTTTCGGCCAGCACATGGAACAGATCCATGCCGGGACCCTTGCAGAATTCCCCTTTTTCGGCGGTTTCGTCTTCTGCCGGAATGGCGTAATAATCGCAGAAGCCGTGGAAATGATCGATCCGGACAACATCGTACAGTTCCAGGCTGCGGTTCATCCGCTGCACCCACCAGGGATATCCCTTCTTTTTCATGCTTTTCCAGTCATAGACCGGATTTCCCCACAGCTGTCCCTTTTCGCTGAAGGCATCCGGCGGACAGCCCGCCACGACCTCCGGGGTCAGGTCCTTGTTCATGCGGAAGACCTCGGGATGAGCCCACACATCCGCGCTGTCCATGGCTACATAGAAAGGAAGATCGCCGATGATCTTCACATTTTTCGAAAGGGCATAGTCATGGAGCTTCTGCCATTGCCTGTCAAATTCGTACTGCTGGAAGAAGAAAAAGCCGATGGAATCGGATAATTCAGCTTCTGCCGTCTTCAGCGCTTTTGCATCCCGGCTGCGGAAGGACTCGTCCCAGTCCTGCCAGCTTTTGCCGCCCATCTTTTCTTTCAGGGCCATATACAGAGCATAGTCCTTCAGCCAGAAATCCTCCTTTTTCAGGAAGTCCTGATAGTCCGTCTCCTTGTCGAGCTTCTTTTCCATAAACCGGTCATACGCTTTTTTCAGAAGAGGGAATCTTCCCTGATAAAGAGCGCCGTAGTCGACTTTTTCCTCGTTGTTTCCGAAAAAGCTGCTGTCACATTCTTCGCGGGTCAGAAGTCCTTCCTCGATCAATGTTTCAAGGCAGATAAAATAAGGATTTCCTGCAAATGCGGAAAAAGGCTGATAGGGCGAATCCCCATAGCCTGTGGGTCCCACAGGCAGGATCTGCCAGAAGCCCTGGCCCGATTTTTCCAGAAAATCGACGAATTCGTATGCTTCCTTCGATATACACCCGATCCCGTAGCGGGATGCCAGAGAAAAGACCGGGAATAAGATACCGCTTTCTCTCATAATAACCTCCATAGTTCAAGATATTCCTGTTGTACTGCACGATCCGCCGCAAAGGACGGCAGACCTTTCTTATTTTCTGGCTTTTTTGAGCGGATGTCAAGTCTTATCTGTGAGTCGCGGAGACTGGTTCCGTGACTCGTCCTTACTTTCAGTATATTCATTCATTGCAATTTTGCTATCTTTTCACAGTACGCTTTGATTTAACCGAAAACTATGATATGATGATATCAGGGGGCAAATGCGTTTGAACCCGACATCATAGGATAAAACAGTCTACAACAATTCATGGATATGGAGAAGAAAACTATGTTTACGGACCAGAGTCTGAAGCAAAGTCCCGGAAAGAGGGCGGCGAATTTTATTCTGCTGACGGTGGTGGGACTTCTTATGAATTTCGGCGGTGCCCGGCTCGCATCAGCCCTGAACCTTCCGCTGTTTCTGGATACGGCTGGAACGATTCTGGCGGCGGTGCTGGGCGGAAGCATTCCCGGCATCACGGTCGGCTTTCTGAGCAATATGATCAACAGCCTGCAGGATTATACCACCCTGTACTATGGCTCGATGAATGTGATGATCGCCATTGCAGCCGCCTGGTTTTCCAGAAAAGGGTACCTGAAAAAGGTGTGGGGCATCCTGCTCTCCATCATTACGTTTTCGCTGATCGGCGGCGCTCTGGGTTCCCTTGTAACCTGGCTGATCTATGGCCTCGATTTCGGCACGGGGATCTCGGCACCCCTGGCCCACCGGATCTTTGATGCCGGAACGCTGAATGCTTTCTGGTCCCAGTTTACGGCGGACATGATCATCGATCTGGCGGACAAGACCGTATCGGTCCTTCTGGCTGTGCTGATCCTTTTCCTGCTGCCGGAAAAACGCAGAAACGACCTGTATTTCCACGGCTGGAGACAGGCACCCCTTGCCAGGAAGCACGAATCCAAGGCCAGAAGACGTTTTTCCCGGAAGTGTTCCCTTCGTTTCAAGGTTCTGCTGCTGATCGCAGCGGCGGTAACCCTGGTGGCGCTGGTGGTAACCTGGGTCAGCGTGGCCTTGTATCATGAGTCGATGGTGGAACAGCAGTCGGAGCTGGCCCATGGGGTGGCCAATGTGGTTTCTTCCAATGTAGATCCCGCCCGGGTGGATGAATTCCTAGAAAAAGGGGAGGAGGCATCCGGCTATTCGGAGGTGAAGGCCCGGCTGTCCGACATCATGCGAAGCACGCAGGACATCGAATTTGTCTATGTGTACCGGATCCTTCCGGATGGCTGTCATGTGGTGTTTGATCCGGATACGGATGAAGTGGAAGGGCTGCCGGCAGGCACGGTCATACCCTTTGACGAAGCGTTTGAAGAATACATTCCGACCCTTCTGGCAGGAGGCGCCATGCCTCCGGTGATTTCCGATGAGACCTACGGATGGCTTCTGACGGTCTATCAGCCCATCGTTGACAGGAACGGCGAATGCCAGTGCTATGTCGGTGTGGATATCTCCATGCGGGCACTGGCAAAGAACGAGCAGGTGTTCATCGCAAAAGTGGTTTCGCTCTTCGTCGGTTTCTTTATCCTGATCCTGGTACTCAGCGTCTGGCTGGCGGAGTATAATGTGATCCTGCCCATCAATTCCATGGCGATGGCGGCGGGGTCTTTCGCCTACGATACGGAGGATGTCCGTCATGAGAGCGTGGAACGGATCGGCGAACTGGAGATCCGGACGGGCGACGAGATCGAAAATCTGTACCGTGCTTTGACAAAGACGACGGGGGATATGATGGGATATGTGGAAGACGTGCGCCAGAAGAGCGAAGTGATCGAAAAGATGCAGAACGGTCTGATCATGGTTCTGGCGGATCTGGTGGAAAGCCGGGACAAAAACACGGGAGATCATGTCCGTCACACGGCAGCCTATGCCCGGATCATCATGGAAAGGCTGCGGGAAGACGGGATCTATACGGACCAGCTGACGGACAGCTTTATCGAGGATGTGGTTCATTCCGCCCCGCTTCATGATGTGGGCAAGATCCAGATCCCCGATGAGGTGCTCAACAAGCCGGGAAAACTGACGGAAGAAGAATTTGAGCGGATGAAAAAGCATACCAGCGCAGGCGGAGAGATCATCCAGCAGGCCATCGGCGTGATTTCCGAGGACAGCTCCGGTTATCTGAAGGAAGCCCGCAACCTGGCACGGTATCATCATGAAAAATGGGACGGGACCGGATATCCGGAGGGCCTGTCGGGAGAAGAGATTCCGCTGTCCGCAAGGATCATGGCCGTGGCAGATGTGTTCGACGCGTTGGTTTCCAAACGAAGCTATAAGGAGGAATTTCCGTTCGGAAAAGCGCTGCAGATCATCCGGGAAGGAGCCGGATCCCATTTTGACCCGAATGTGGCCAGAGCGTTTCTGGAATCAGAAGCGCAGGTCCGGGCGATATTGGAAAGTCATGTGACCGAAAATCAGTAAAAAAAGGTTGACAATAATGTTTTACAGGTATATAATCCCAAATGTAACAAATATTAACATTTCTGTAATATTTGGAAATAAATAAGAAATAAAGGGGAAAATACCATGAAACATTCTATCCGAAAAGCCATCGCCTGTCTTTTGCTGGGAGTTTTTATCACCTGCTCCAGCGTTTCGGCCCAGACCGGAACGTGTACGGCCAGTGCCCTTTGCGTCCGAAGCGGCCCGGGCCTGTCCTATCCGTGCATCAATTTCCTGTGGTACGGACAGCAGGTTCCGATCACATACAACTGCCAGAACGGCTGGTATGAGGTTTATCTGAACGGCGGAGTCGGATATGTGAGTGCGGCTTATATGTATTATGGAGCTGCCAGTCTGGGAACCTATTCGGGAAGCACCGGAACGGCTGCCTCCACGTATTCGGCACCGGCAGCCACGACCTACAGTGCTCCTGCCGCGACGACCCAGACGACCACCAATAAGACCTGGCTGGGAACCTTCAAGCTTACGGCATACTGCAGCTGTGCAAAATGCTGTGGTACCGCCAACAACCTGACCGCCAGCGGCGTATATCCCACAGCCGGTCATACCGTAGCCATGGGCGGGGTTCCTTTCGGGACCAAGCTGCTGATCAACGGCACGGTCTATACCGTGGAGGACAGAGGAACGCCTTACGGCACCGTGGATATCTACTGCAGCTCCCATCAGGAGGCTCTGAACTTCGGCCTGCAGGTGGCGGATGTGTATCAGATCAACTGAAAACAGAAGAACAGACTGCATGAGACGGCTGTCCTGTTTCCTGATTTTGGAAACAGGACAGCTTTTTGCTTGCATAAGAAGGCGGAGAACGGTATTATGATAGTAGTGCAGTGCGATCTGTGACCGCAGGAAACAGATCGTTTCTCCATGACAGCGAATAATACGGACAGCATGATGTAAGCATACAGGTGAGGGAGAGAAAAGATGAAACGATGTATGGGCTGTATGGCCGAGATCGAGACAGATGCGCGTATCTGTCCGCATTGCGGATACAGACAGGATACAGAGGTCAGGGAGTCGTATTATCTGGTACCGGGTACGGTGATCCAGAACCGGTATATCGTTGGCAGGGTGATCGGAGCAGGCGGTTTCGGGATCACTTATATCGGATGGGACAATGTGCTCCGCAGGGTAGTGGCCGTAAAGGAGTATTTTCCCAGCGCCTTTGCGACCAGAGGCTACAGGAACAACCAGATCACGGTTTACTCCGGGGCCGCCAGGGAGGATTTTTACGCCGGGCTGGACAGCTTCATGAAAGAAGCCAAGCGGCTGGCGAGCTTCGGCAATATCGAGGGAATCGTGCAGATTTTCGACTGTCTGCAGGAGAACGGTACCGGATACATTATCATGGAGTACCTGAAAGGCAAGACGGTCAAGGAGCTTCTGAAGGCAGGAAAGCGTTATACGGCGGATGAGGCGGCTGCCGTCCTGACGCCGGTGATGAACGCTCTGTCCCAGATGCACAACGCGGGGATCATTCACCGGGATATCGCGCCGGATAATATTTTTGTCACCGATGAGGGGGAAGTAAAGCTGCTGGATTTCGGAGCGGCGCGGTATGCTTCGGCCGGACGTTCCCGGAGCCTTTCGGTGATCCTGAAACCGGGATACGCGCCGGAGGAACAGTACCGGATGCACGGGGAACAGGGCCCCTGGACCGATATCTATGCCCTGGGAGCCACCATGTACCGGATGATCACCGGAAAGAAGATGGAAGAGTCCGTCGACCGGATCGTGGAGGATCACGTACCGCTGCCTTCTTCCCTGGGAGCCGTGATCTCTCCGGAGCAGGAAGCGGCTCTGATGAAGAGTGTGGCAGTCCTGGGGCGTGATCGTTTTCAGTCCGTGGCGGAGATGAAAGCGGCCCTTACAGAGAAAAAGAATGCCCGCAGACAGGAGCCGCCTGTGAAGCTGCCACCGCCGCCTCCGCCGCAGAAGCCTTCCGGGAACGGAAAAAAAGCCGCCGGGATCATTGCCGCCGTGTTTGTGCTGGCCGCAGCCGGGATCGGAACCGGGCTTTACCTGAAAAACCGGGGAGACGAAGAGACGAAACAGACAACAGGCTCTGAGGTGGGGGGACAGACAGAGGCTTCGGTGACGGGAGATGAGGCTTCGTATACCCCCGTTCCGGAAGCGACGGAAACAGCGGCGGCGAACCCCACAGAAGCAGAAGAGCCGAATACGGAACCGGTAGCAGAGACACCGACAGCGGAACCGGCAGCAGAGACACCGGCAGCGGAACCGGCAGCAGAGACACCGACGCCGGAGCCGACCGCGACAGAGACGCCGACACCGGAACCGACCGCGACGGAAACACCGACGCCGGAACCGACACCGACGCCGGAACCGGAAGCGACGGAGACACCGACGCCGGAGCCGACCGCAACGGAAACACCGAGGCCGGAGCCGACCGCGACAGAGACGCCGACGCCGGAGCCGACCGCGACAGAGACGCCGACACCGGAACCGACCGCGACGGAAACACCGACGCCGGAGCCGACCGCGACAGAGACACCGACGCCGGAGCCGACCGCGACGGAAACACCGACGCCGGAACCGACCGCAACAGAAACACCGACGCCGGAACCGGAAGCGACGGAAACACCGACACCGGAACCCACCGCGACGGAAGAACCTACACCGACACCGGAACCGGCAGCAACGGAAGAGCCGGCCGCTGCAGAGAAATCGGAACCGGTGCTGGCTGCCGGAGGCAGCTTCACGCTCCATATGGAGGACCCGGACGGAAACAGCCATACCTCGGTCCTGTACAATGAGACCGGTTTTGACGCGGACCGGATCTGTCTGTACCGGATCCAGGAAGAGGCATCAGCCTCCGGAGAAACCTGGACCTGGGATGAGGAGGGCCCCCACGGGGAAGAGACAGAGATTCTGTATACCGGATTTCCAGAGGGCAATGAATGCACGGTTTCCCTCCCGGAAAACGGCATCTGCCAGCTGCGGCTGTTGAATACAGAAACCGGCGATTCGGCGAATTTCTGCAACATTCAGCCGTCAAAGATGAGCGAGATCCATTTGTTCCGCTCGGAAGACACCTATGTGCATTTTACGTATACGGACAGAGATTCGGGAACCCCTGAATCGACGGAGGGATACGAAACAAATACATCTTCGGAGGGTCTGCAGCGCAGAATCCGGACCACCCTCAATGTCCGGTCGGCTCCGGATACCTCGCAGGAGAATGTGCTCCGTCAGTTTTCTGCCGGACAGATCGTCACGGTGATCGGAGAGGCCAGAGGACTGAACAACGGAGATTCCGGAAGCTGGTATATGGTTCCGGTGAACGGACAGATTGGCTTTTTCTCGGCCAATGAGAGCTACAGCGGTGATCCGGACGAAGTATATGAGCAGACCTGGACCTCCTCCGGTGCTGCTTCCGGGTCGGGAACCACCTGGACAGGCAGCAGCGGATCTTCGGGCGGATACAGCGGCGGTTACACCGGCGGAACCACATCCGGCGGCAGCTACAGCGGCGGTACCACCTCCGG
>CAMOUV010000040.1 GCA_946626695.1 uncultured Blautia sp. | reverse complement strand
GGCTTCCGGCACTCTCATAACATAGCGTGCGTTAGAGGATTCGAACCCCCGGCCTTTTGGTCCGTAGCCAAACGCTCTATCCAGCTGAGCTAAACGCACATCCCTGTGGATTATCTCCACAGCAACAATTATTCTACCCTTAAAGGATCGGATTGTCAAGCACTTTTTTCTTTTTTATTATTGAAAATACATTTTTCTGAAAAAGCGGAATAACGCATCCTTATTTGCAGCGGCAGCCCTTTCGATTCTCCCGGGCTTATTCTATAATGGAACTATCATAGAAACAACAAGGGAAGAGTTTTTCAACAGGTACCTGTTTGAGAAAGGAGCAGGTGACGATGAGAATTCAGTATATGACATGCCCGCGATGCGGAGGAGAAATTCAGGCGGCGGATGTGAACAGGATCAGTTACTGCAGTTACTGCGGAGCTCCGCTTTTTGTGGACGATGACACGGTCCGGACCACCGTGATCCGTGATGAGGCGCGTCTGAAGGAAGCAGAAAACGAAGCCAGAAGACTGGATCTGGAAGAGCAGAAGCTTCGGTATGAAAGAGAGCGTTTTGAGGCTTCACTGCCGGAAAAACAGAAAGCAGAAACAGCCGGATACGGAAGATACGGCACAGCTGCGCAGGCTCCCGGATCTGCGGGATTTATCAGAGTGTTTTTCTCTTTCATTGGGATTATTTTCCTTGTAGTGTGTGCCTTGGGATATGTGGTATCTCCGATCGATGTTCTGTCGGGAATCGTGTTGGATGATCTGTTTGTCGTCTACCTTTGCGTGAAGGCAATCCGCAGGATCCTAAGGAGGCTGGAGCGTAACTGAAAACAGCCCAAGGTTGCATATTCCGCTTCAACGTGATATTATAACAAAGAAAAACTGACTGACAGATGCAGAAAGAAAGAGGATACAAAAATGCGGGTCGTTATTCAGGATAATTATGATAAAATGTGCAAATGGGCAGCCGATTATATCGCGGCAAAGATCAATGCCCACAAGGAGGACAGACCTTTCGTGCTGGGCCTGCCCACCGGTTCGTCGCCCATCGGCGTGTATCAGGAACTGATCCGGAAGAACAAAGCCGGAGAGGTTTCTTTTGAAAACGTGGTTACCTTTAATATGGATGAATATCTGGGACTTCCCCGGGAGCATGATCAGAGCTACTGGTATTTCATGCATGACAATTTCTTTGATCATATCGAAATACCGGCGGAAAACATCAATATTCTGAACGGCATGACGGATGATCCGGAAGGGGAATGCGCCCGTTATGAAGAGAAAATCGCTTCCTATGGCGGGATCGATCTGTTCATGGGCGGAATCGGTGTGGACGGTCACCTGGCTTTCAACGAGCCGTATACCTCCCTTTCCTCCAGAACCGGCGTGCGTGACCTGACTACGGATACGCGTATCGTGAACTCCCGTTTCTTCGGAAACGATCCGGAGAAGGTTCCGGCGCAGGCGCTGTCGGTGGGGATCGGCACGGTCACGGATTCGAGGGAGGTTCTGGTTCTGATCTCCGGTCACAACAAGGCCCGGGCGCTGGCGGCAACCGTGGAAGGCGGCGTCAGCCAGAAGTGGACCTGCTCGGCTCTGCAGCTTCACAACGCGGCGATCATCGCCTGTGACGAGGAAGCCTGCGGCGAGCTGACGGTGGATACCTACAAGTATTTCCTTGATATCGAGCGGAAAGAAAGACTGTAATAACCGGGCATTCAGACTGGGAAAGAAGATCCGGATACAATCTATGGAGGCATAAAATGGGCAAGTATTTCGGCACAGACGGTTTCCGCGGAGAAGCCAACAAGAATCTGACATTTGAACACGCCATCAAGATCGGACGTTTTCTGGGATGGTATTACGGCGCAAAAAACGGGAAAAAGGCCAAGGTCGTGATCGGCAAGGATACGCGCCGTTCTTCCTATATGTTTGAGTATGCATTGTGCACCGGCCTGATGGCCAGTGGCGCGGATGCGTATATCATGCACGTGACCACAACCCCTTCGGTGGCATACATCACCCGGGTGGATGATTTTGACTGCGGGATCATGATCTCTGCTTCACATAATCCTTTTTATGACAACGGAATCAAGCTGCTGAACGGAAGCGGCGAGAAGATGGATGAGGAGACGATCCTGAAGGTCGAGGAGTATCTGGATGACAAGCTGGAGATCCCGGTGGCGGAACGCGCGGAGATCGGCCGGACCGTGGATTATGTGGCCGGACGTAACCGCTACATCGGGTATCTGATTTCCATGTCCAAATTCAGCTTCAAGAATGTGAAGGTCGGTCTGGATGTGGCCAACGGAGCGGCATGGCAGATCGCCCGGAGCGTCTTTGACGCTCTCGGAGCCAAGACCTATGTGATGAATGATGAGCCGGACGGCATGAACATCAACACAGACTGCGGAAGCACCCATATCGAGCATCTGCAGAAATTTGTGCTGGAGAAGGGCCTGGATGTCGGTTTTGCCTATGACGGCGATGCAGACCGCTGCCTTTGCGTGGATGAGAAGGGCAATGTGATCACGGGAGATCATATCCTGTATATCTACGGGCTGTATATGAAGGAGCGCGGCAAGCTCATCAACAACAAGGTCGTTACTACGGTCATGTCCAATTTCGGTCTGTACAAAGCCTTCGACAAGGTGGGGATCGAGTACGAGAAGACCAAGGTCGGCGACAAGTATGTGTATGAAAACATGGTGAACAACGGACACCGGATCGGCGGGGAGCAGAGCGGTCATATTATCTTTACCAAATATGCCACCACCGGCGACGGTATCCTTACCAGTCTGAAGATGATGGAAGTTATGCTCGCGAAGGAAAAGCCCATGAGCGAGCTGGCTGCACCGGTGGTATTCTATCCGCAGGTGCTGAAGAATGTGCGTGTGCACAGCAAACCGGACGCACAGAATGATCCGGATGTGCAGGCGGCGGTTGCAAAGACCGCAGAGGAACTGGGAGACGACGGCCGGATCCTGGTGAGAGAATCCGGGACGGAGCCGGTGATCCGGGTCATGGTGGAAGCCGGCACCGATGAGATCTGCGAAAAATATGTTGACGGCGTGATTGATGTGATCCGGAAGAAAGGACATATCGCTGAGTGACAAGGCGTAACAAAAAGAAAAGGCGAAGCAGAAAAGTGCTGGTCGCCTGTGTTGTTGTGGAGCTGACGGCTCTGGTGCTTCTGCTGACGGTTCTTTTCTGGAACCGCGGCCTGATGGAGTGGATGCAGAGCTTTTCGGTTCCCGTGGTAAAAGAACTGGATGTTTCCGGGATCAACAGTCCGAGTGCCGTGCTGATGCAGGTGCGGGGCGGCAAGATCCTGGGAGCGATGAATGAACACGAGCGGATTTACCCGGCATCTTTGACGAAAATGATGACAGCCATCGTGGCCATCCAGGAGCTGAAAAGCCTGGATGAGGAGATCACCCTTACGATGGATGATTTCTACGGACTGGCGGAACGGGATGCGACCCGGGCCGGCTTTGAGCCGGAGGAGACGGTTTCGGCCCGTCATCTGCTGTACGGCGTGCTTCTGCCCTCCGGGGCGGAATGCTGTCTGGCTCTGGCCCACTATCTGAACGGGACCGAGGAAGCCTTTGTGGAGAAGATGAACGAGGGAGCCCGTAAGCTTGGCATGGAGGATACCCATTTCTGTGACTGCACGGGGCTTCATGACCCGGATCATTACAGTACGGTCTACGATATGGCGGTTCTGCTGCGGTATTGTCTGCGGGATGACGATTTCCGGGAGATCATCGAAAGCCCCTGGCATTACACCGGGCCGACCAACGTGCATCCGGACGGGATCACCTTCTACAGCACTTTGTTTAACAATCTGCCGGATCCGGCCGTGACGGAAGGGGAAATCCTGGGCGGCAAGACCGGCTATACCGATGATGCGGGGCTTTGCCTGGCAAGCTATGCAGAGGTGGGAGGGATGGAATACATCCTTGTGACTGCCGGGGCGGCCGGGAACACCGGAAGTCCCCTGCATGTGGAGGATGCGAAGACCATCTATAACCGGCTGGGCAGCGCCTGGGCGGAGATCGCGGAAGAGACGAAAAAATAAGAACTGAAAACCTCCGTTTGCATGAATTGAATTGACTGTTATGGGCGGAACCACTATAATGTGGCATAGACAAAAACAGACGGTTCAGAAATGCAGACGGAGGTTTTTTCGTGAAAAAATATGGATTTATCGGAATGGGCAACATGGCCCAGGCCTTGGCTTCGGGCTTTGTGCAGAAATATGGACTGGAAAAGGAGTGCCTGGCGGCTTTTGCGCCGAATCAGGAGAAGCTGAAAAGAAATGCGGACAGGATCGGCTTTCAGCCGATGACCTCGGCAGCCGAGCTGGTGCAGTGGGCGGATGTGGTCATCATGGCCTGCAAGCCCTACCAGATCGAAGGCGTGCTGCAGGAGATCGGCGGCTTTCTTCCGGGCAAAACGCTGGTATCGGTGGCGGCAGGCTGGGATCACGCAAAATACAGAGAGTATCTGGACGGTTCGGTGGGGATCCAGTTCGTGATGCCCAATACGCCGGCCATGGTGGGAGAGGGAGTGCTTCTTTTTGAGAGCACCCATTCGCTGGACCCGGCGGTGAGAGCCGAGATCATGGAGCTGTTTGCTTCGGTCGGCGTGGTGGAGGAGCTGCCCTCGCATCTGATGGGGATCGGCGGCGCGGTGACCGGCTGCGGTCCGGCTTTTGTGGATCTGATGATCGAAGCCTACGGAGATGCCGCCGTCAAGTACGGGATCCAGCGGGATACCGCCTACCGGCTGATTTCCCAGATGATCCTGGGATCGGCAAAGCTGCAGAAGGAGACCGGGCTTCATCCGGGCGTTCTGAAGGATCAGGTATGCTCCCCTGCCGGGACGACCATCCGAGGCTGCGGCGCGCTGGAGGAGAATGGCTTCAGGAATGCCTGCATCAAGTCCATCGATGCGATCATGGACCGAAAGGAAAAGAAATCATGATGATGGAAAATCAAAAAGAAGCGGAAAAGAAGCCGGAGATTTCCTTTGTGATCAGACGGGCTGTGGAGGCGGATGTGCCGGACATGTATGCGATCATGGAGGAAGCGGCTGCAGATCAGACCCATCCGGACTGGTTTGTCTCATCGGATATGGATTATATGAGAAGACATCTGGCCGGCAAGGGGATTACAGCGATCGCAAGAACAGAGGACGGCGAAGCGGCCGGCTTTTTCGTGATCGAACTGCCGGACAGCGATGTGGATGAGCTGACGGAGCTTCTGGAATTCACCCTGGAGCAGAGAGATCACACCGCCGTCATGGATACCGCGGTGGTCACCGGGAAATATCGGGGATACGGCCTGCAGGGGAGGATGCTTGCTTTCTGTGAAGCGGAGCTGAAGGGCAGGGATCTGTGGTACTATCTTACCACGATTCATCCGGACAACCGGTTCAGCCTTGCCAACATGCAGGGAGGCGGTTTTGAGGTCGCAAAGAGAGTACGCTGCTATGGCGGCAAGGACCGGTATATACTGATGAAAAAACTGAAAAAATAGAGGAGAGGCAGAAGGTACGTGCATGAAGGGCGGCAATTTTGTGAGTGAATACCTGAGAAGGGTCGGATGGAAAAGAATCCTGTTTATGATACTGGGAAATGTGATCGCCGGAATGGGGATCGCAATCTTCAAGCTTTCCCTTCTGGGAAATGATCCCTACAGCGGGATGAACATGGCTCTGGCGGAAAGGCTGAATATGTCGTATCCGCTTTTTCAGATGCTGATCAACATTGTTTATTTTGCCATCGAGCTTGCTTTCGGAAGGCATTTTATCGGGATCGGAACCATCGTGAACGCTGTATTCCTGGGATATTTCAATTCCTTTTGGTATTGGGTGTTCCATCAGTTTTTTACACCGGAAACCTTTGCCGCCCAGCTGCTCACACTGGCGGTGGGTGTTGTGATCTGCAGCTTTGGCCTGTCTCTGTATCAGACCTCCGACGCCGGTGTGTCCCCTTACGACAGCATCGCCATGATCCTGGACAGCCGGCTTCCGAAGGTCCCTTATTTCTGGTGCAGGATGATCTGCGACGGTACATGCGCACTGGTGTGCTTCCTGGCCGGCGGAATTGTGGGGATCGGAACCCTGGCAACGACCTTTGGCTTCGGGCCGGTGATTCATTTCTTCAACAAGAACTGTTCGGAGAAGCTGATCAACAGCTGAAAATCGGGAAAAGAAAAAGGAGCGGATTGTCCGCTCCTTTTTATGTACTGTTTTCCGATTAACCGAAGTATCTCTTCAGAAGACCCGCAAAAGCCTTGCCGTGTCTGGCCTCGTCGCGGGCCATTTCATGAACGGTGTCATGGATGGCGTCAAGATTAAGGGCTTTTGCTCTCTTGGCCAGATCGGTCTTGCCTGCGGTTGCACCATTTTCGGCGTCTACTCTCATCTCCAGATTCTTCTTGGTGGAGTCGGTCAGGACTTCGCCCAGAAGTTCAGCAAATTTAGCTGCATGTTCTGCTTCTTCAAAAGCAGCGGTTTTCCAGTATTCTCCGATCTCCGGATAGCCTTCTCTGAATGCTACACGGCTCATGGCCAGATACATGCCCACTTCGGAGCATTCGCCGGTGAAGTTGTCACGCAGATCCTGGATAATATCTTCCGGTGCTCCCTGTGCCACGCCTACCACATGCTCTGCAGCCCATACCATCTCGTCCCCCTGTTTGGTGAATTTGGAAGCGGGTGCTTTACAGATCGGACATGCGTCCGGAGCGGTGTCGCCTTCATGAACATATCCACAAACATTGCATACCCATTTTGCCATAATCGTATCTCCTTCTTTAAAAAAATCGAGTTACTATAAAACAAGTGCGGATCAGAAAGACTGGTCCGTACACTTACATAGTAGACGAAAAAGGTTAATTTGTCAAGTAAATATACATTGCATCATATAATACATAATTTCGTTCTGATGGTTTACAGCTTCTAACTGCCGGTTTTGGACGGGAACAGGTGTATGACGCCAAGGTTTTTGCCATGAAACACGTTTTGCAGAATAATAAGTTGACAAAGGCTAACTTTGGTGATGTGATTCGAATAGTTAGGAGGAGCTAACTAATAATCTGTCTGCATGGAGGGAGAGTATGACCTGTGCAAAGTTCGAATCAGTCCTTGGTTTTCATTGTTCGCCGGTCCTGTTGGGGATCAAGCCGGCCAATCTGGTTTCGCTGGTGAAGGATGAAGACGGAGCGTCAGCAGATACGCTGCTGCAGTATTACAGGCGGAGATTCGCAAAGCATGGCGTCGATATTCTGCCTTTGTGTGAACTGGAAGGCAAACTCTCCGGCAAAAAGCTGGTTCTGTTCGGTTCCTATGACTGGGGTGACGGCGAGTGGATGCGCAAATGGTATGAGCGTGCAAAAGAGGCCGGAGCAGATCTCCTTGCAGACGAAGGCCTGATCGCGAACAATACACCGCAGGAGGACGACCTGAATGCGTGCCGCGAACTGGGGGCAAAACTGGCATAATACAGACAACGGTGCGTGGCTGTCCTGGTGCAGGACAGCCTCTGCCATTTCGGAGGATGTTGCATCTGTCTAATTTTTTTGCGGCAAAGTATTGACATGCTTTTGAGGGCTGTGCTATAATCTCAACCGTGGCTGAGAGCTGCTTTTTTTCAACCGGATGGTTAGCATTCTTTAACTTTCGGAAAGCAGGAGGCAGCCTTCTTTTTCATGGAAAGGTTAGCATTCTATAACTCGCGACAACGAAGAATGGGGCACAGCCTCTTTTTTTCGAAGATGTGGTTAGAAGAATGCAACTTTTGAATCAAGAACCGCAGAACGGTTCCAAGGAAGTAGTAGAATGACAGCGACAAAAAACAGAAACTGGATCAATTTTATACCGATGCTTCTCGTGGTGCTCATGGTGGTGCTTCTTCTGGCGCCGGCGGTGAAAACCGTCATCGAGAACGCTTCACGGAGCAGCAGCACCGCAGCGGGTGAAGAAGGCGATGAGGCTGCGGCAGAATCGGACGGCGATTATTTCCTCACTTGGGAAGAGTATATCGCAGGACACGGCATTTCGGACTGGAACTGGAATGACGCGGCGGACGCCATCGAGCGGGTGGCTTTCCATGCGGCCGATCTCTATGAGGCGGGCGACATGGACAACGCGTATGCGTTTGCCAAAGCGACCTACTGGGGCTATTACGAGACGACGGGCTTTGAACGGAATACGATGACGTACATCTCCGGATCGAGAGTCAGTGCCTGCGAGCTGCAGTTCACGACGCTTCGGAAAGCGGTCAAAAAGGATCTGGGTGTGGACCAGGTCCGGGAAGAGGCACAGAAGCTTTCCGATATGCTGCATGAGGATGCGCTTGTTCTGAGTCCGGAAGGCTCCATCGCGTCTGCGGATTCTTCCGCAGCGTCTGCAGAAGGGACAGAAGCACCGGCGGCAACAACCATATCTGCCGGAAGCGCTGCCGCCACCTTCGTAGGTGCCTTCGGCATTATCCTTCGTGAGGGCCTGGAGGCGATCCTTGTGGTCGGCGCCATCATCGCGTACCTGATCAAATCCGGCAACAAGAAGGGCATCGTTCCGGTGTATGTCGGATCGGTTCTCGGTATCGTGTGCAGCTTTATCATGGCCGGTATCCTGGCATGGCTGAAGTCCATCAACCCGGAGACCACCATGACACAGGAGATCATAGAAGGTTTCGCCGCGCTGATCGCGGTTGTGGTTCTGTTCTATGTGTCCAACTGGATGGTGTCCAAGTCCGAGGCGGCGGCCTGGGAAGGCTACATTCAGGGGAAGGTGGAAGGATCCGCACAGCAGGGCAACATGTTCGCCCTGGGCTTTACCGCCTGGCTGGCTGTCTTCCGTGAAGGAGCGGAGGTTATTCTGTTCTATCAGCCGATGCTGGGTGAAGGACATGCAAACATGGTATGGGCCGGCTTCGGCGTGGGATGCCTCGCTCTGGTTGTGGTCTTCCTGCTGATCCGCTTCCTGTCCATCAAGCTTCCGATCAAGCCTTTCTTCCTGGCAACCAGTATTCTGATGGCCCTTATGACCATCTGCTTCCTGGGGTCCGGAATCAAGGAGCTGATGGAAGGCGGTGTGTTCGACGACTTCGAGTTCATGCTGACCAAGCCCTCCTGGCTTCTGTGGATCCCCGATGCGGCTTCCGGCACCGGCGGCACGGCGGCTGAGATCTGCAACACGCTGGGTTTCTATCCGTATCTCGGCACCTTTATTCCGCAGCTCATCCTTCTGGTGATCACAGTGATTACCTTCGTGGTCGTGATGAAGAAGAACAAGCAGATCCGTCTGGAAAAAGAGGCTGCGGCGTAGCAGTAAGAGCTGTTTTTTCAATCCG
This sequence comes from uncultured Blautia sp., assembly GCA_946626695.1. GTDB lineage: Bacteria > Bacillota > Clostridia > Lachnospirales > Lachnospiraceae > Blautia_A. The sequence continues at coordinate 6,267 of CAMOUV010000040.1, read as the reverse complement.
GTTTGTACCCATGCACAAAAGAGAGTACTTCCTCGAATGGCTGCATGGATCAAATAAAAAATAAAAAGAAAAGGAGAAACAACATGAAAAAAGCAATCGCTATGTTACTCGCATCTGTCATGACAGTTGCCTCTGCTTGCTCCGCATTTGCAGAAGCCGGCTTTGAGGAGATCCCGATCTTCGAAGACGAAGAAGTAGGATTCATGAATGTCTCTGCTGTTTACTTCCAGCCTGTTCCCATGGCTCCCGGCCAGGAAGACACCGAAAGCTACAACATGCATCTGGAATGCGACGTATCCGCTATGGAAAACAACCTTGGATATGGCCTTGGCGACTGGGTTCCGTATCTGACCGTTGATTATGATGTGGTAGGAACCGAGGAAGGCAACGAAGCACATGGCACATTCATGGTCATGAGCGCATCCGACGGCCCGCACTATGGCGCAAACATCGCTCTGCCGAACGCAGACACCTACACCGTGACCTTTACCTTCCATTCACCGGCTGAGAACGGATATCTGATCCACAGCGATGCTGAGACAGGCCCCGGAGGACTTCTGGAGGACTATTTCGCAGATGGAAACCTGACCGTCACCTATGAAGGATGGGAGTACGCTCCGCAGGAGTGGTAATACTTTCTGGTACTATCTACTACAATTTGTACAATGATCGAAGGCCAGCACTGCATCTGCAGTGTTGGCTTTTCGTGGGTTTTTGACGAGTGAAAAAAATACTCCAGACAGGAGATACAAAATATGCTTAACTATCTGATTCTTGCCACGGAAGGACTGATCACGACTGCAATCATCGCCGGACTGTTGTACGCGTGGATCCGGGGCAAGTACGAAACGTTCGGCAGCAGAGTCTTATTCTGTTTCGGGCTGGCGGGTATGATCGCCGCCATCGTAATGTCTTATTTGAAAAATACGACCAGTCTGGTTCACACCGGGACCTGGAACGTGAGGATTTTCTCCGTTTCGCTCGGAGCGCTGATCCTGATGGTGATTCTGAATATTTTTGCGAAGGGAAAGGCAGAAGGGATCAACATTTTCGGACGCATCACCTGTGTGATGGCAGGAATTTTCCTGTTCACTATTCTGTTTTACGCGCTGCCGGATGTCTATGCCTATCCTTTCAATTTCTCTCTTGGCGGAGCGGGGACCTTCTCCTCGGCGTTCTTCACCCGTTTTGTGGGCCTTCTGCTGGGAATTCTGGTGGCGATCGTCGCCGGGATCGCGGTGTACAGGGTGGGACTTCGCTCTCCCAGAGGACTTCTGACCGGCGTGCTTCTCGCGGCAGCAGCGGTGAACGCGGTGCAGCAGATCGGAAAGATCGTGACGGTTCTGTATACCCGCCGGACCATTTCGGGCAGCAATGTTTTCGCATTTGTAAAATGGACCTCCAACCACGATGACTTTTATATCATGGGCGTGATGGCGGCAGCGGCAGTGCTTCCTGTTGTCATGTGGATCAAGAGCTTTTCGGTGAATGAGCCCTACTCCAATCCGGCGCAGCACCGTAAGATCCGGGCAAAATGGCGCAGCATCCGCAAGTTCGGCACGACGGCAGTCGTGTGCTTCATCCTGAGCGTCCTCATCATCAAGCCGATCAAGGCGTACGCCAACCGGCCGGTGGAGCTGTCGCCCATCGAGGAGAGCATCCTGAAGGATGACACGGTCTATGTGCCTCTGGAACAGGTAGAGGACGGTCATCTGCACCGCTTCGCCTATACCACTCCGGACAACATTGAGGTACGTTTTATCGTGATCAAGAAGCCGAATGCTTCGTCCTATGGCGTAGGTCTGGATGCCTGCGATATCTGCGGAGAGACCGGATACTTTGAGAGAAACGGACAGATCGTGTGCAAGCTCTGCGATGTGGTCATGAACATCAATACCATCGGTTTCAAGGGCGGCTGCAATCCGATCGTCATCGACTATAAAGTGGGAGACGGCTATATTCAGGTGCCGTGCTCCACGCTGATCGAGCATCAGGACGAATTCAAATAACGGGAAGGGGAAAAAGCATGTTTCTGAGAATGATCCGCGGCGCCTTTGCGCGTCAATGGAAAAAAATGCTGATCATCGCCCTGACCATCATGCTGGGGACTTCCCTGGCCACGGCCATGATCAATGTCATGCTGGATGTGGGCGACAAGGTCAACCAAGAGCTGAAAACCTACGGCGCGAATATCACCGTACTCCCGAAATCAGCGTCGGTCATGAGCGACCTGTACGAGATGGAAGGGGATGCAGGCGATACGGGAGCGTATCTGCTGGAGTCGGAGATCGGGAATGTAAAGACGATCTTCTGGGCTTTCAACATTGTGGACTTTGCACCGTTTATTGATACGCAGATTTCTCTGCAGAGCGGCAGCGAAGCGAAACTGGTGGGAACCTGGTTCAATCATCATCTGGATCTGCCCACCGGCGAGTCTTTGGATGCGGGCGTCAATTCGCTCCGTTCCTGGTGGGATCTGGACGAAGGAGAATGGATCAACGAACAGGATGCGGATAAGGACGAAAACGTCGCCATGGTGGGGACGGTCCTTGCAAAACGCGAAGGCATTTCCGTGGGAGATGTGATCCATGTGGAAGGACCGGCCGACGGTGCGGATCTGACCGTCACCGGGATTTTTGACGCCGGCGGCGATGAGGACGAACAGATCTTTGCTCCGCTGGATCTGGTACAGAAGGTATCGGATACGGACGGCTATATTTCCAGTATCGAAGTAAGCGCGCTGACAACCCCGGACAATGAGCTGGCAGAGAAGGCTGCCAAGGATCCGGGAAGCCTGACCATCGCGCAGTATGAGCTGTGGTACTGCACGGCCTATGTAAGCTCGATCTGTTATCAGATCCAGGAAGCCATCACGGATTCGGTGGCTGCACCGGTCCGTCAGGTGGCAGAGTCCGAAGGCGCCATCATGGACAAGACAGAGCTTCTGATGATCCTGATCACCATCCTGTCTCTGATCGGTTCGGCGCTGGGCATCACCAATCTGGTCACGGCCTCCGTTATGGAGAGGTCGAATGAAATCGGCCTGTTTAAGGCGGTGGGCGCGAAGGACAGCTCCATATCGGGCCTTGTGCTCACCGAGATCCTGGTGACCGGCGTGGTAGGAGCGGTCGTAGGATATTTCCTGGGATTTGGCTTTGCACAGATCATCGGACATACCGTGTTCAATTCCTCGATTGAAATGAAACCCTTTGTTATTCCTATCGTTGCGGTGCTGATGCTGTTCGTGACACTGATCGGCAGTATTCCGGCGATCCGGATGCTGCTCCGTCTGGATCCGGCAGAAGTGCTTCACGGCAGGTAACGACAAGTTGGGAGGATAAGCAATGTCAAAAAGAAAAATGTTTCTGAAAATGATCACAGCCTCGTTGGTGCGAAGGAGAAGCCGTATGCTGGTTGCTCTTCTGGCGATCGCTGTGGGTGCAACGATCCTTTCCGGCCTGGTGACGATTTATATCGATGTTCCCCGTCAGATGGGAGCGGAGTTCCGTAACTACGGTGCCAATATGATTTTCATGGCTTCGTCCAACGACGCGGTGTTCGATGAAGCGGCGGTGCAGGAAGGCCTGGCCCTGATCCAGTCCGGTCAGCTGGTAGGCGTCGCACCGTACCGGTACGAGACGGTGCGTATTCATGAACAGCCGGTGGTGGCGGCCGGAACGGATCTGACCGAGGTACAGACCACCAGTCCCTACTGGATGATCGAAGGAGACTGGGGAACCTCGGAGGGTGACCTGATGGTCGGACGGAATATAGCGGAGTCCTTGAACCTGCATGTGGGCGACCTGGTCAATGTGATGGGCCCCACCGAGGAGAATGAAGAGGACCAGCTGAATTTCGGCGAGGACATGAAGCTCACCGGTATCGTGGAAACCGGAGGAAAAGAAGAAGATTACATCTATATGTCCATGGCGGATCTGGAGAAGCTGGTGGGAGAAGGCGAACTGGATGTGGCGGAGCTTTCTGTCTCGGCCGGTTCGGATGAGCTGAACGGATATGTAGAGAAAATCACCGAAGAAGTGGACAGCATTACTCCGAGGCTCGTGAAACGTGTGACTCAGTCGGAGAGCACGGTGCTCAGCAAGCTGCAGGCACTGGTCTTTCTGGTGACGGCGGTTGTTCTGGTCCTGACGATGATCTGCGTGGCTACCACCATGACGGCGGTGGTGGCGGAACGTCGTAAGGAGATCGGCCTTCGGAAAGCCCTAGGCGCGTCTGACAGCAGCATTATCAGGGAGTTCATGGGTGAAGGCCTGCTGCTGGGCGGCGTAGGCGGGATCGTGGGATCTGTTCTCGGATTCGTGTTTGCCCAGTATGTGAGTGTGCGTGTGTTTGCCAGCTCGATCCGGTATCAGCCTCTTCTGCTGCCGATCACGATCCTGGTGTCAATCCTGATAACAGGACTTGCGTGTCTGGTTCCTGTCAGGAACGCGACGACGATCGATCCGGCACTGGTATTGAAGGGAGAATAAGAAAGGAAGTCAGCAAGCGATGAGCTTATTGGAATTAAAAGGTATTTCAAAAATTTATGGTGACCTGAAGGCCCTTGACAATATCAATCTGTCTGTGGAGAACGGCGAGTGGGTCGCCATCATGGGTCCTTCCGGTTCCGGAAAGAGTACGATGATGAACATCATCGGCTGCATGGACAAGCCTTCCAAGGGAGAGGTCCTGCTGGACGGCGTGGATATCGCGAAGGAGAGCGCCAAAAACCTGACGGCCATCCGCCGGGACAAGATCGGACTGATCTTCCAGCAGTTTCATCTGGTCAATTATCTGACGGCGGTGGAAAACGTGATGGTGGCGCAGTATTACCACAGCATCCCGGATGAAAAGGAGGCCATGGAGGCGCTGGCAAGAGTAGGTCTTGCAGAGAGAGCCAGACATCTGCCCAGCCAGCTGTCCGGCGGCGAACAGCAGCGGGTCTGCATCGCCAGAGCCCTGATCAACCATCCGGAGATCGTGCTGGCGGATGAACCTACCGGAAATCTGGACGAAGCCAACGAGAATATCGTGCTGGATCTGTTTCACCAGCTTCATGAGGAACACACGACTCTGATCGTGGTCACCCATGACCCGGAGGTGGCGGAGGTCGCCCAGAGAACCATTACCCTGGAACACGGCAGGATCAAGAGCGACAAGATCAACGAGAACTTCGGAAAATAACGGAATCGAAGAGAGCAAGTGCGGATCCGAAGAATCCCTTTGTGATCAGAAGGAGACAGAATATGAGGAACAGAAGCAGGATGGTTTTTTTACTCTCCGGGATGCTGGCCCTCTCGGTCCTGGCCGGATGCGGCGGGGGCGGGTCCTACAAGGACGGGACCTATGAAGGGAAGAGCAGCGTGTTCGAAGGGGAGGAGGAAGACGGCAGCGGCGCCGGGTACGGAGTGGTGTCCCTGACCATCAAGGACGGAAAAATCGCGGATTGTGAGTTTACAACCTACGAACCGGATGGTACATTGAAGGACAGTGAATACGGCAAACAGGACGGCGAGGTTGCCAATCAGGATTTCTATAACAAAGCCCAGAGAGCCGTCCAGGCCAGCAGCAAATATGCCGAAAATCTGGTAAATGCCGGCAACCTTGCCGATGTGGACAAGATCACAGGCGCTTCCATTTCCTATAAGGAGTTCCAGGAAGCGGTCAATGATGCACTTGATCAGGCACAGGGAAAGTAAACGGATGATCGTATGAAAGCGGAAGAAGGGAGGCAGAAATGAAACCACTCAATCATGGGGAGATCATAGCTGCCTCCCTTCTTGTTTTTCTGGGAATTCCATCTTTCTACTATGCAAAAGATCTGCAGGCTCTGTACGGCGGCGGAGATACGGATGCGGTGGCCGGCGCTTCTCTTGAAATACCGGACCAGCCCTCCGGCGAGTATGTCGTCCTTCTGAACCGGGAAAGACATGAGGAGGCGCTGCAGGAGTGGACGGACTTTTTCCAGGAAAAGCCCGTGGGCGTCATTTTTGAAGATCTGGAATGCATCACCGCGGCGGGGGACGCGTCCGGACGACAGATGGCGGAGCGGTATCAGGCACGGCTGGCCGAAAACCAGATGACTCTCCGGGAGGAGAACAGTCTTCTGGCGGCCTCCAAAGCCCAGTGGGGCGTCTGCGATGTGATGGTCTTCTCGAAGGAGATGGCGGATGCGCTGCAGCTGGATACGGTCTACGACAATCCGGAGCTTTGCGTGATCCCGGTGACGGGAAGCGAGGACAATGCGGAACCGGAAGCCGGGACAGA
>CAMOUV010000039.1 GCA_946626695.1 uncultured Blautia sp. | reverse complement strand
GGAAGCCGGGACAGAAACGGAAGAAGGACGGTGACGGGATGAGAAAAACAAACGCGGTGATCACCGCCCTGATCATGCTCCTTTTTGTGCTGCACGGCGTTCTCGGGGCCTTTCAGATGATCGGCGTGGGCGGCACCGCTCATAAGGTGATCGCCAGGGCGGCTTTTACGCTGGTCGTTGTCCATGCGCTGATCGGATGCAAATACATGATGGATTCCTGGAAGGTGAGCCGGAAGACCGGCGTCAGCTATCGGAAGGAGAACCGGCTGTATTCGGCGCGGAGGATCAGCGGCTTTGCGATCCTGGTCCTCCTGGTCTTTCATATGATGGTTTTCACCACGAAGGTGGACGGAGCCACGCGTCTGGTGCATTTTGATGCGTTCCGGCTGGCCTGCCAGATCCTTCTGGTACTGTCGATCCTGGTGCATGTGATCACGAATGTGAAGCCCATGCTGATCTCCTTCGGGATCCGGAGCCTTCGGGAGAGGGCCTTTGATATTCTTTTTGTGATTTCGGTCCTTCTTCTGTTTATGGCGTTCGCGTTCGTGGTCTATTATCTGCGGTGGAGTCTTTGAAAAGGCTTTTTCCGCAGGCAAGGTGGTTGTATGGAAAGAATCAACATAGCAGGGGCAGGGCTGTCCGGCCTGTCGGCCGCACTGACCCTGGCAGAACACAATATAGAATGCAGTCTGATCTCCGTCCAGCCCTCCGAGAGAGCCCAGTCCGTACTGGCGGAGGGCGGGATGAATGCGGCTCTGGATACCATGGGGGAAGGGGATGCGCCTTCCTTTCATTTTGAAGACACCATGAAGGGCGGCGTTTTTCTGGCGGACCCGAATGCGGTGAAGGGGCTGACGGACACAGCTCCGCAGATCATACGCAGGCTGCATGCCATCGGGGTCCCGTTCCAGATGCAGGGCGATGAGCTGCTGCTGCGGCCTTTCGGCGGACAGAAAAAGAAAAGAACCGCCTATGTCATGAGCAGCACGGGAAAAGTCGTCATGACGGCATTGATCGATGAAGTCCGTAAATATGAAGCGGCCGGACTCATCCACCGGTATCCGCATATGGAGATTCAGGAGCCGGTGATCCGGGACGGCCGAATGTCGGGGCTTCTGGCAAGGGATACCTATACAGGCGAGACGGTATGGTTCCCGGGAAAAGTGATCCTCTGCTGCGGAGGCCTGAACGGGTTTTTCCCCGGCATGACGACCGGGACCACGGCCAATACGGGGGATCTGACGGCCTCCCTTTTCGCCAGGGGCGTGCGCATGGGAAACCTGGAGATGCTGCAGTATCATCCCACCACCGTCGCCATCAGCGGCAAGCGTCTTCTGATCAGCGAAGCGGCAAGAGGCGAAGGCGGACGGCTGTTCGTAAAGCGGAAAACCGGTTCTTCGGAGGAGGAGAACTGGTATTTTATGGAAGAAAAATATCCGGAGATGGGGAATCTGATGTCCCGGGATGTGGTTTCACGCGAGATGTACATGGCGGTCCGGTCTCCTTCCTGCGTTGATCAGGTGTTCCTCGATATGCGGCATCTGAAGCCGGAGACCTGGAACGGAAAGCTGGCGGATCTTCGCAAGGAGGTCATCCGGTATCTGAAGATCGATCCGGTACAGGAACCGGTGCCGGTGAGCCCCGGGATCCACTTCTTTATGGGCGGCATCCTGGTGGACAGATATCACCGGACGAATCTGCCGGATCTCTGGGCTGCGGGGGAATGTGCATGCCAGTACCACGGCGCCAACCGTCTGGGTGGAAACTCCATGCTGGCGGCCGTCTACGGAGGGCATATCGCGGCTGAGGACGCGGCGGAGTCGGGCTCTTCCGGTCTGCCCTTACCGGCAGAGCCGCAGAGGATAGAGAATACTTGCGAATCGGATCCGGAACGCACCGTTTCCCCGGCTTTTATCGGAAGGATGACGGAAATCCTGGATCACGCCCTGGGGATCTTCCGTGATGAAGAAACCCTGGAGGGCAGTCTTTCAGGGCTTGCCGGACTGGAAACCGAAGCGGGGACGGAGGCGGAACAGAACCGTCTTCTTCTCGGGAAAGCGATCCTGCTGTCGGCCCTTTCGCGCAAAGAGAGCCGCGGAGCCCATTCCCGGACCGATTATCCCGACAGGAATGATGAAACGTTCCGGAAGACCACGACAGCGGAATGCAGAGCCGGAGAAATCCGGATCTTTTTTGAAGAGATCCCGGAGCTGGCAGTGGCTGCCGGCAAAATGTGAGAAACGAAGGAGAACAGCGGATGGGCCCGGATAGAACAGGCAGCAAATTTCATAAGAAAAAGGCGGATGCCGGAGGATTAAACGGAGAAGGCAAAGTGCCTTCACAGATCCGGATCGAGATCCTGCGGCGGAAAAATGCTTCGGATACGCCGCACTGGCAGACGTTTCTGTATACTCCGCAGGAGGCTTCCGAAGTTGTGGCCACCGCCCTTACCCGGCTGAACGAGGCGGAAGATCTGCGGGACGCCGAAGGGAAGGCGGCAGCGCCAATCCGGTGGGAATGCAGCTGCCTGCAGAAGAAATGCGGAGCCTGTGCAATGGTGATCAACGGTAAGCCGGGACTGGCCTGTGACGCGGCTCTCACGGATCTGGGAACGGATATCCGGCTGGAGCCTTTGCGGAAATTCCCGCCGGTCGCAGATCTGATGGTCGACCGCTCCATTCTTTTCCGGAATCTGGAGGAGATCCGGTCCTGGATGAATACGCAGGCGGAACCGTCGGAAGAGAAGAATCCGGACGCCCATGAGGCTTCCCGGTGCCTGCAGTGCGGATGCTGTCTGGAGGTGTGTCCGAATTTCATGCCGGAGGGAAGCTTCTTTGGGATGGCGTCCATGGTTCCGACAGCCAGGATTCTGACTCAGCTTCCGGAGAAAGCCCGAAAAACCATGGCGAAAGACTATAAGAATCATATTTATGAAGGCTGCGGCAAATCATTGGCCTGCCGGGATATCTGTCCCGCCGGGATCGATATAGAGGGCCTGATGTCCCGTTCCAATGCGGCGGCTGTCTGGAGGAGTTTTTTATGGAAGAAAAGAAAAGGGTCGGTCTGACCGATTTGTTCCTGTTGGTGGTGTCCATCCTGTATCTGGTGCTGATGCTGACCTTGTTCAGAGCCTGTGGCGCGAAGGAGGACGGAAGCTTTATGACCTGTCACTGGGCGCATCAGACGCTGCTGGTGTTCGCAGGCCTTCTGATCGTTCTGTCCCTGCTGCATCTCATTCTCGGGGATGCCAGACGGAAGCAGGGCATCTCTGTCGCCGTGATCGCAGTCTGCTTCGCTTCGATCCTGATCCCGGGGCATATGATCAGTCTGTGCATGATGGCGGATATGCGCTGCCGGAAATGGATGGTTCCCGGAAATATCATGCTGTCGGTGGTCATGATCGCGGCCGCTGCGCTGGATCTTTTCGTACAGATGGGAAGGGCAAAAAAGATGGCACCGCCCAGACCGCCGAAAAAGCCGTAACAGTTTGAGGAGACGAAGATGAAATTTGCGAACAATCTCGCATGGAAGAATATGAAACGAAAGCCGGGCCGGACGATCGCCCTGATCCTTCTGGCGGCGTTTCTGGCTTTTTCCGTGTTCGGAGGATCTCTGGTGGTCATGAGCCTCCAGAACGGACTGACCAGCTACGAAGCCCGGCTCGGTGCGGATATCATAGTGGTGCCGAACCAGGCCAGGAGCCATGGCAGTATTGAGTCGATCCTGCTGCAGGGGATTCCGGGATATTTCTACATGGATGATTCCGTTCTCGAAAAAGCCCGGAACACGGAAGGCGTGGAGATCGCCACGCCTCAGTTTTATCTGGCTTCGGCATCCTCCGGATGCTGCAGCGTGTCTGTCCAGGTGATCGGGTTCGATCCGGAGACGGATTTTACCATAAAACCCTGGATCCAGAAAAACTACAGCGGTACCATCGGGGACGGCGACCTTCTCGTGGGAAGCGCCATAGCGGTCCCGTCGAACCGGAAGCTGACGTTCTACAATGTGGAATGCAATGTGGCCGGACAGTTGGAGAGAACCGGTACCGGCCTGGACAACGCGGTTTACGCCAATATGAATACGATCCGTCAGATGATGGAAAGCTCTGTCCTGCTGGGCTTTGATTATTTCTCGGATGTTAGTGCCGAGCATGCCATTTCTTCGGTGATGATCAAGGTGATGGACGGATATGACATCGACCAGGTGACAGGTGATCTGAACATCCACCTTCGCAGAGTGGAGGCGACCCAGGCGAAGACCATGATCTCGGATATCGCTTCCGGCCTTACCAGTGTATCCCGGGTGATCGGAGGACTGACCGTGATGATCTGGATCCTCGCGATCGTGATCCTGATCGTCGCGTTTGCCATGATCGTCAACGAAAGGAAGAAGGAGTTCGGCGTTCTCCGGGTGGCGGGAGCATCGCAGAAGATGCTGTCCCGGCTGCTCCTTGCGGAATCCGGGCTGATCAGTCTCATCGGGGCGCTGGCCGGGGCCGGTACGGCAGCCCTTGTTATCCTGCCGTTCCTGGGAATGATCCGGGAGAGCCTGAACCTCCCGATGCTTCTGCCGTCAGTGCCTGTGATCCTTCTGCTGGCCGTCGGTGCGGTTGTGCTTACGGCCTTCGCCGGAGCTCTGACCAGCGCGGTATCCACACGGAAGATCACCCGGGCGGATGCGGGGTTGATTTTGAGGGAGGATGCGTAGTATGATACTCAGGACTGAAAACGTGACGCGGCAGTATTTCCGGCAGGGAAAAGGAACCAATGTCTTTACCGCCCTGCAGGAGACGAGCCTTACGATCCCCGGCGGAAAGCTGATCGAGGTCATGGGACGCTCCGGCAGCGGGAAAAGTACGCTTCTGAATCTTTGTGCGGGACTTCTGGAGCCCACCGCAGGCAAGGTCTTCCTGGATGACACCGATCTGTATGCGCTGGACGACAGGGAACGTTCGAAGCTTCGGAATGAGTCGTTCGGGGTCATTCCCCAGGGGCAGACGGGTCTTCGAAGCCTCACGGTGCTGGAGAATGTTCTTCTTCCCTGTGAAATGTACGGGATCTCCGGACAGGAGGAATATGCCCTGGAGCTCCTGGAGCGGGTGGGGATCGCGGAGCTTTCGAACACCTATCCCTCAGAACTGTCCGGCGGAGAGATGCGGCGGTTATCCATCGCCAGGGCCCTTATCCGGAAACCGGGGGTTCTGCTGGCGGATGAGCCGACCGGCGACCTGGATGATGAGAACACGCATATCGTACTGGGAATGTTCCGTCGTTTTGCGGAGGAAGGCATGGCGGTCCTTCTGGTGACTCATGAGACCGAAGCAGCGGAATATGCGGATGAGGTCTACCGGATGGAGAAGGGCGTATTGACGCGTCAGGATGCAGAATAAAGGATGAAGGGGAGCATGCAGCTTTGAATGTGATTCACGTAAAATACGCGGTGGAGGTGGCGGAGGCCGGTTCGATCAACAAAGCATCCGAGTCGCTATTGATTGCCGCTCCGAATCTGAGCCGGTGCATCAAAGAACTGGAGGCGGATCTGGGGGTCGTGATTTTTGACCGTTCGTCCCGGGGAATGCGCCTGACGCCGGAGGGAGAGCAGTTCATACGGTATGCAAAGAACATCCTGAAACAGATCGACGAAATCGAGAACCTCTATAAGAACAGTTCCCGGCAGAAACAGAAGTTTTCGATCTCGGTGCCCCGGGCGAGCTACATCGGGGACGCGTTCGCACGGTTCTCGACTCTCCTGGATAAGGGGCCTGCAGAACTGATCTATAAAGAGACGAACTCGATGCGGGCGATCAAGAACATACTGGAGGCGGACTATAAGCTGGGGATCATCCGATATGCCTCCACCTATGACCGGCAGTTCAAGCATATGCTGGATGAAAAAGGCCTGAGCTATGAAGTGGTGGCTGAATTTCAGTATCTGCTGGTGATGCATAAGGACAGTCCGCTGGCCTCCCGTAAGACGATATACTATAAGGATCTTGAGCCCCTGATCGAGATCGCCCACGGAGATCCTTATGTTCCGTCCATTCCGCTTTCGTCGGTGCGAAAAGCAGAGCTTCCCGAAGAGGTGGACAGGAGGATCTGTCTGTTCGAGAGGGGAAGCCAGTTTGATATTTTGTGTGAAAACAAGGAAACCTACATGTGGGTTTCGCCCCTTCCGGAGAAGCTTCTGAAACGGTACGACCTGGTGCAGAAGAAATGCCCGGAAAACAAGAAGCGATATAAAGATGTCCTGATCCATCGCAAAGACTACAGACTGTCGGATCTGGACAAGCAGTTTATCACGGAAGTGTGTAATTCAAAAAGAGACTGTTTCCGAAACGCCGGATAAGGCGGAGAAAAGCGGATATACAGACAGAGAGCCCCCCTGTTGGAAGGGGCTGGTCTTCTGCCTGTATGTCCGCTTTTGTTCTGTTGTTCAAAATGATCATACCGGATGACCACATTGATCATACTCAAAAGCGTGTACTTGCGATAGTATGAACCGGAAGAAGGTAAGTTGAAGATTCCATCAGGAGGAAAACTGTATGAGCATGAACAATTATGAAATCACCGACGGCGTGGAAAAGCTGGAGGAAGCGATTCTTCGTGTACGCTCTGCACAGAAGGTGTTCGCGACGTACACGCAGGAGCAGGTGGACGCGATCTTTCTGGCAGCCGCAACAGCCGCTGACCAGGCGCGCATCCCGCTTGCAAAAATGGCAGTGGAAGAAACCGGGATGGGCGTGGTTGAGGATAAAGTGATCAAAAATCATTACGCGTCCGAATATATATACAACGCATACCGCGACACAAAGACATGCGGCGTGATCGAGGAAGACACAGCCTTCGGCATCCGGAAGATCGCAGAACCGATCGGACTGGTCGGCGCTGTCATTCCCACGACCAATCCGACGTCCACGGCGATTTTCAAGACCCTGATCGCATTAAAGACCCGGAACGGCATCATCATCAGCCCGCATCCCCGTGCAAAGAACTCCACGATCGCGGCGGCCAAGGTCGTTCTGGAAGCGGCTGTCAAAGCCGGAGCTCCGGAAAACATCATCTCCTGGATCGATGTGCCGAGCCTGGAAATGACAAACCTGCTGATGAAGGAGTCTGACATTATCCTTGCGACCGGCGGCCCGGGCATGGTGAAAGCGGCCTATTCCAGCGGCAAACCGGCGCTGGGCGTCGGCGCGGGCAATACGCCTGCCATCATCGACGACACGGCGGATATCACATTGGCGGTCAATTCCATCATCCATTCCAAAACCTTTGACAACGGCATGATCTGTGCTTCGGAGCAGTCGGTGATCGTCCTCTCGGGCATCTATGATGCGGTGAAGCAGGAGTTCGCCAGAAGAGGATGCTATTTCCTGAATCCGCTGGAAACCGAAAAGGTACGGAAAACGATCCTGATCAACGGAGCCCTGAACGCGAAAATCGTAGGACAGAAGGCGGCTGTGATCGCAGGACTGGCCAATGTCCAGGTGCCGGAGGGGACCAAGATCCTGATCGGTGAAGTGGAGAGCGTGGACCTGTCGGAGGAATTCGCCCATGAGAAGCTTTCCCCCGTACTGGCCATGTACCGCGCTTCGGACATTCAGGATGCGTTCGCCAAGGCGGAGCAGCTGATCGCGGACGGAGGATACGGACACACCTCCTCCATCTATCTGAATGTCACCACGGAAGGCGCGAAGCTGGAAGAATTCGCCAGACGGATGAAGACCTGCCGGATCATTGTCAACACGCCGGCTTCCCAGGGCGGAATCGGGGACCTGTACAATTTCAGACTGGCACCGTCGCTGACATTGGGATGCGGATCCTGGGGCGGCAATTCCGTTTCCGAAAACGTAGGAGTGAAGCATCTGCTGAACATCAAGACAGTGGCAGAAAGGAGAGAGAATATGCTCTGGTTCCGGGCACCTGAAAAAGTATATATCAAGAAAGGCTGCCTGCCGGTCGCTTTGGATGAACTGAAGACAGTCATGCATAAGAAACGGGCCTTTATCGTGACGGACAGCTTTCTGTATCACAACGGCCATACAAAACCGATCACGGACAAGCTGGATCAGATGGGGATCGCCCACACCTGCTTCTTCGAAGTAGCTCCGGACCCGACCCTCGCCAGTGCAAAAGCCGGCGCAGAACGGATGAAAGCCTTTGAACCGGATGTGATCATCGCCCTGGGCGGCGGCTCCGCCATGGATGCCGGAAAGATCATGTGGGTGCTGTATGAACATCCCGAAGCAGATTTCATGGATATGGCGATGCGTTTCATGGACATCCGGAAACGTATCTACACCTTCCCGAAGATGGGCGAAAAAGCATACTTCATCGCAATCCCGACCTCAGCCGGAACCGGTTCCGAGGTAACACCCTTCGCTGTGATCACGGATGAAAAAACCGGAACGAAATATCCGCTGGCCGATTATGAACTGATGCCGAATATGGCCATCATCGACACGGATTTCCATATGACCGCTCCGAAGGGACTGACGGCCGCCTCCGGAATCGACGCGGTGACCCACGCTTTAGAAGCCTACGCTTCCATGATGGCCACCGATTATACGGACGGACTGGCCCTCCGGGCCCTGAAAATGATCTTCACATATCTGCCCCGGGCATATGAAAACGGACAGAATGATGTGGAAGCCAGAGAAAAAATGGCGAATGCCGCGACAATGGCAGGTATGTCTTTTGCAAACGCATTCCTGGGAGTATGTCATTCCATGGCGCATAAGCTCGGCGCGTTCCATCACATTCCCCACGGCGTCGCCAACGCCCTCATGATCAACGAAGTGCTTCGGTTCAACGCGGCGGAAGTACCGGCGAAGATGGGTACCTTCCCGCAGTACGACCATCCGTTCACTCTGTCCCGCTATGCAGAAGTGGCGAAGTATCTCGGATTCGGAGGAAAGACGGAAGAGGAAAGCCTCGAGAACCTGATCCAGGCCATCGAACGGCTGAAGGAGACGATCGGCATCAAAAAGACGATCCGCGAATATGTCCCGGATGAAGAGGATTTCCTTGCCCGCCTGGATGAAATGACGGAACAGGCCTTCGACGATCAGTGCACCGGCGCCAATCCCCGTTATCCGCTCATGTCTGAGATCAGACAGATGTATCTGAATGCATATTATGGAAAAACCTTCTCGGAGACGGACAAGCCGGATGAGAGGCAGATCGCCGGAGAAGGAGATGCACAGGATATCAAGCAGTCATTCCGAAGAGCAGCAAGCGGAATCTATCAGAATCTGTAAGGAGGGAAGAAGCAATGAAACTGGATCGTATCATAGCAGTCAGAAACCGTAAAACGATCTACCATGATGGAGACAGATGCATCAAGGTCTTTGATGAGAACTATTCCAAGGCAGATGTGCTGAATGAAGCGCTGAATCAGGCCCGCATCGAAGAGACCGGCCTTCATATCCCGAAGATCCTGGAGGTCACGATGATTGACGGGTGCTGGGCCATCGTTTCCGAATTTATCCAGGGTAAGACTCTGGCGCAGCTTATGCAGGAAGATCCCGACAGAAAGCAGGAGTATCTGGAACGCTTCGTGGATCTGCAGATGGAAGTGCACAGCAAGACCTGTCCGCTTCTGAACAAACTGAAGGACAAAATGAGCCGGAAGATCAACCAGGCGGAGCTGGAGGCCACGACCCGTTATGATCTGCACACGCGTCTGGAGGGCATGCCCAGGCATGCCAAGGTCTGCCACGGGGATTTCAACCCCTCCAATATCATCATCACCGAGGATGAGGTTCCGTACATCCTCGACTGGTCCCACGCGACACAGGGAAATGCCTCTGCGGATGTTGCAAGAACCTACCTTCTGTTCTGGCTGGACGGCGATATTGAGGGAGCGGAAGAGTATCTGAACCTCTTCTGTGCAAAAAGCGGGATCGCAAAGCAGTATGTACAGAGATGGATGCCGATCGTGGCTGCCTCCCAGTCTGTCAAAGGGAACGAAAAAGAACGCGAATTCCTGCTGAACTGGGCAAACGTCGTGGAATATGAGTAAAAGATGAAGGAGATCTTAAAATGAAAATAACAGTGTGTATCGGCTCCTCATGCCATATCAAAGGATCGCGTCAGGTGGTGGAGCAGCTGCAGTATCTTGTGGCTTTCCACAATCTGAATGACCGCGTTGAACTCGGCGGCACTTTCTGTCTCGGAAAGTGCCAGCAGGGCGTCTGTGTGACCGTTGACGGCGAACTGCATTCCCTGTCTCCGGATACAGTCGAAGATTTCTTCAATACAAAGGTGGTCCCCTATGTCTGAACCGTTATATGTGCAGATCTGTGTCGGATCGTCATGTCATCTGCGGGGATCTGCCGATATCGTGGAGAGGATGCCCCAGCTTCTGAAGGAGCATGATCTGGAGAGCGAGATCATCCTGATGGGAAGCTTCTGTACGGGAAAATGCAACCGGGAAGGAGTCACGATCCAGGTGAATGATGATATATATCCCGGTGTGACCCCGGAAAAGCTGGATGCATTTTTCGCAAAGGAAATCCTGGCGAGAGTCGGAAAGGAAGGATAATAGCGTGGCAGATTGTATCAGGCTGAAAAAGTCAAACTGTCGGAACTGTTACAAATGTATCCGGCATTGTCCGGTGAAATCCATCCGTTTTTCTGCCGGACAGGCACATATCATCGGAGATGAATGCATCCTTTGCGGTCATTGCTTTGTGGTCTGTCCGCAGAATGCGAAAGAGATCGTGGACGAGACAGAAAAGGTCCGTGTGCTGCTGCAGACCGGGGATCCGGTCTATGTAAGCCTGGCGCCGTCCTTCGTTGCCAATTATGACGGGATCGGCATCGAAAACATGCGGAAGGCCCTGCAAAGCCTGGGCTTTGCGGATGTGGAGGAAACGGCTGTCGGCGCGACGATCGTGAAAAAGGAATACGACCGGATGCTGGAAGAGGATCCGAGGGATATCATCATCACATCCTGCTGTCATTCCATCAACCTGCTGATCGAGAAATATTTCCCGAAGGAGCTGGAATATCTGGCGGATGTCGTTTCGCCGATGCAGGCCCACTGCATGGATATCAAACGGCGTGTCCCGAATGCCAAGACCGTTTTCATCGGTCCCTGCGTCGCCAAAAAGGATGAAGCACAGCAGGCGGAAGGGATTGTGGATGCGGTCCTCACCTTCGAAGAACTGACAACATGGCTGAAAGCGGAGAAGATCACTCTGGAAGAGGGAGATACCCCGCTGGAGGAGAGTAAGGCCCGGTTTTTCCCGACGACGGGCGGTATCCTGAAAACGATGGAGAAAAAGAAGACGGACTTTACCTATATGGCTCTGGACGGCGTGGAAAACTGCATCGCAGCCCTGCAGGACATCGAACAAGGGAACATCCATAACTGTTTCATAGAAATGTCAGCCTGTGCGGGAAGCTGTATCGGCGGGCCTGTCATGGAAAAATATCACAGAAATCCCGTCCGTGACTATATGAAGGTTGCAAAAGCGGCCGGAGAGAAGGATTTTATGGTGGAACAGCCCCATCCCTCCGCAATCCGGAAATCCTTCAAATGGCGCGGCCGGAACGACAGACGGCCGGATGAGAATGAACTGAAAGAGATCCTTCGGGAAATGGGAAAATATAGGCCGCTGGATGAACTGAACTGTGGAACCTGCGGATACAACACCTGCCGCGAGAAGGCCGTCGCCGTGTATCAGGGCAAGGCCGAGGTCTCCATGTGTCTTCCGTTCCTGAAGGAAAAAGCCGAGGGCTTCTCGGATACGATCGTCAAGAATACGCCGAACGCCATCATTGTGCTGAACGAAAAGCTGGAGGTACAGCAGCTGAATGCGGCGGCTCTTCGGATCCTGAACCTGCGGTCCGAATCCGATGTCCTGGGCGGACCTGTAATCCGGATCCTGGAACCGGGGGCCTTCATAAAGGTACGGGATACCCGGAGAGGGATTTTCCATGAACGGATCTACCTCACGGAATACGGGCGGTATGTGGAACAGACCATCGTACCGGCAGAAAAAGGAAGAATGCTGCTCTGTATCATGCGGGATGTGACGAATGAAGAGGACGCCCGCGCCGAAAAAGAGGAGCTCAGCAGACAGACCATGGAAGTAGCCGACAAGGTGGTCGACAAGCAGATGCGGATCGTGCAGGAGATCGCTTCGCTCCTGGGCGAAACAGCGGCGGAAACAAAGATCGCTCTTTACAAACTGAAGGAGTCCATCAAAAATGAATGACCTTTGTACAGAAATCGGTTACAAAAGCATCAATCATGCCGGAGAGGAATTGTGCGGAGACCACATTGACATCGTGGATCAGGAAAACAACTCGATGATCATTGTGCTCGCAGACGGACTGGGCAGCGGCGTAAAGGCAAGCATTTTGTCCACTTTGACGTCCCGCATCATCTCCACGATGATGGCTGCGGGGATGTCCATCGAGGAATGCGTGTCCACGATCGCCGCCACACTGCCGGTCTGTTCGGTCCGCGGGGTGGCCTACTCCACCTTTACGATCATTCATATCATCAACAACCAGACTGCCGAACTGATCCAGTATGACAATCCGCTGGTGGTGATGATCCGGGACGGGGAGCCCTGCGACTATCCGATGACGGAAAGGACCATCGGGGGCAAGACGATCTATTTTTCGGAGATCCGGCTGCTGGAAGGGGATGTTTTCCTGACCATGAGCGACGGATGTCCTCACGCAGGGATCGGTCTGGCTTACAATTACGGCTGGAAAAGAGAAGATATCGCCGATTTCATGGCGCTCTATGCAAAAGCCGGATACACTGCGAAGGTTCTTTCGACCTTGCTGGTGGATGAGTGCAACAAGCTGTACGGGGGAAAACCGGGCGACGACGCCACAGCCTGTGTGGTACGGGTGCGCAAAAGGGTTCCCATGAATCTCCTCTTCGGTCCGCCGTCCAACCGGGACGATGCAGACCGGATGATGAGCCTGTTTTTCTCGAAGGGCGGCAAGCACATCATCTGCGGGGGTACGACCTCGACGATCGCTGCAGCCTGGCTTAAGAAGCCCCTGGTCCCGAAGCTGGATTATTCCGCCAACAAGGACATCCCTCCGACGGCGGAGATCGAAGGCGTGGATCTGGTGACCGAAGGTGTCATCACGATCAACAAGGTGCTCGAATACGGCAATGATTATCTGCAGAACAATGACAGTTATGAGACCTGGGGGTATAAGAACGACGGAGCCTCCCGTATCTGTCAGCTGCTTTTTGAAGAAGCCACCGACATCAATTTCTATGTGGGACGGGCGGTCAATCCGGCGCACCAGAATCCGGATCTGCCGATCACCTTCAACATCAAGATGAATCTGGTAAAAGAACTGTCCGAGGTGCTGACACGGATGGGAAAAAGGATCAAGGTCAGCTATTTCTAGGAACTGCAGAATGAGGCTCGAGAATGAGAAAATTTGACACAAAAGTACAGCATTTGAAATATAAAGTCCTTCGGGAGGTGGCCAGACAGGCCTGGAATGACACCCTCCTTGAAAACGTACTGGATATTCCAAGGATCATCGTTCCGGGGAAGGAACCCACCATGCGCTGCTGCGTATACAAGGAACGGGCGATCCTGGCCGAACGGGTGAAGCTCGCCATGGGCGGAAGCAAGGAAAACCCCAACGTGATCGAAGTGATCGACATTGCCTGTGACGAATGTCCTGCCGCCGGATACAGCGTGACAGACTCCTGCCGTGGATGTCTGGCCCATCGCTGTGAGGATGTATGCCGCCGCGGCGCGATTTCCTTCGACCATCATCATGTAGCGCACATCGATAAGACGAAGTGCGTGGAATGCGGCCAGTGTGCCAAGGTATGCCCTTACAGTGCCATCGTGAACCGGAAGCGTCCCTGCCAGATCGCCTGCAAGGTGAAGGCGATCACGATCAACGAGGACAACGCCGCTGCGATCGACAATGAGAAATGCATTTCCTGCGGGGCCTGCGTATACCAGTGTCCCTTCGGCGCGATCATGGACAAATCCTACATACTGAATGTGGTGGATCTTCTGAAAAAGAGCGCCCAGGGCAGGAATTATAAGCTCTATGCCGTAGTGGCTCCGTCCATCTCCAGCCAGTTCACCTACGCGAAGCTCGGACAGGTCGTCACGGGGCTGAAGGAGCTGGGATTCCACACCGTGATCGAGGCAGCACTCGGTGCGGATATGGTGGCAAAAGCGGAATCCGCCGAGCTGGCAGAGAAAGGCTTCCTTACCAGCTCCTGCTGTCCGGCCTTCGTACAGTATGTGAAGAGCGCCTTTCCGGCTCTGGAAGGCTGCATCTCCCACAATCTGTCGCCGATGGCAACGATCGCGAAATATATAAAAGAAACGACAGAGAATGCGAAGATCATCTTTATCGGACCCTGCACGGCGAAAAAAGCGGAAGTCCAGAAAGACACGGTCAAACCGTATGTGGACGCCGTGCTGACCTTTGAAGAGCTGCAGGCGCTTTTTGACAGCCGGGATGTGGATCTCACCACCCTGGAAGAGGGCGTGCTGGACAACGCTTCTTATTATGGACGGATCTTCGCGCGGAGCGGCGGACTGTCCGATGCCGTTGCGGAGGGGCTGAAGGAGCAGAATCTGACGGAATTTGAACTGAACGCATGCGCCTGTGACGGGATCGAAGAGTGCCGGACCGCACTTCTGAAGAAGAGTCGCGAGAAGCTGGACGCCAACTTTATCGAAGGGATGGCCTGTGTGGGAGGCTGCATCGGAGGAGCCGGCTGTCTGACCCACGGAGAGAAGAACAAAGCCCAGGTGGACAGGTACGGAAGGGAAGCCTACGAAAAAACGATCGAAGACGCCTTGTCCGTGATCATATGAGGCGAAAGAAAACCCGATATCCGCGGTGAAAAACGATAAACCGCAGTTCTGTCGGTTTACGGATGCGTATTTCGTTGAAATAACAAGACTTATACTGTGACATGGTCATGGTATAGGTCTTTTTTTATGCGCGGAAAAGTGGTACTATTGTAAAAACAGAGAACCGAAGATCACAGAGAGCGGAAGGAGGCGCGGTATGATTTCGTTCGGAAATACGGAAATACAGAAAACCGGAGAGCAGATCGCGCAGCTTTGCGCGGAAGCGGACAAGACGCTTGCCTATATACAGGGACTGACGGCAGAGGATATCGAAAAAGAACTGGGGGCCCTGGTGCTGCGGCTGCGGCACCTGCAGGCGTCTTTTCGGAAAGAATCGGAGAAGCTCCGGAGAATGGAGGAAGAGGCCGGGGAGAATACGCCGGAGGGCAAAACAGCCCTGCAGTTCCGAAGCCTGGCAGTCAATGAACTCCGGTGGATCGACGAGATGGTGGAAACGATGGAGGACAGCCGGAAGAGCCTGGCTCTTT
The DNA here is from genome assembly GCA_946626695.1 of uncultured Blautia sp. Classification (GTDB taxonomy): domain Bacteria; phylum Bacillota; class Clostridia; order Lachnospirales; family Lachnospiraceae; genus Blautia_A. The sequence goes on along the minus strand of CAMOUV010000039.1, from coordinate 277 downwards.
CGGAGGAGATGAAACAGCAGGCGTTTGTTTCGAGACTCAGGAGCAGGCTTGTGTGAAGGAGGAGAAACCAATGAAACGGAAAAAGAAAAAAGGGATCATCGCAGCCGGGATCGTGCTGCTGGTCATCTCGGCGGGATTGATCTTCGTGGGTCTTCAGAAGGACAATATCGTGATCTATCTCGGGATCGGGGCATACCGGGTCTTCCGCACGATCCTCCTGGCTCTGGAAGGAGCGGCGGCGCTCGTGTTTGTGATCGTGGCTTTCTTCACGATCCGG